>CAZZYH010000067.1:0-16622 GCA_964658225.1 Vulcanimicrobiota bacterium
GGGCTTGCCGGGGCCGGCGGCCGTGCCGTACCTTCATAGCAGCGCCGTAGCTTCCCTGGCAGGCTCTGTAGCTGGATCACAGCGCCGTAGCTTCCTCCCCCTTGCATCCGCCGCAACCCGGGGCATCGACAAGCATGCGCGAGCGCGACTTTCTGAAGAGAGGCTCCGGCGTGGCAGGTGGCGGCGCACAGCTTGCGCGCCTGGCGGCGGAGCGGGCGCCTGTGAGCGCGGCCTCGGCAACAAGCGCGGCCGCAGCGGCGGAGCCGGCGGCCCCGCGCCCGACCCGCACCAACTGGGCCGGGAACTACACCTACTCGACCGGCCAGCTTGACCTGGCGACCCATGTGGACCAGGTGCTCCGCAGCCTGGCCGGGCAAACCCCGGTCAAGGCGCTTGGAGCGCGTCACTCGTTCAATGCCATCGCCGACTCGACCGGGCGCCAGGTCTCGCTCAGGCACATGGACTCAATCGAGCTCGACACCCTTGCGCGGACGGTGACCGTGGGCGCGGGCGTCACCTATGGCGAGCTTGCGCCCTACCTCGACAGCCGCGGGTTCGCCGTGCACAACCTGGCCTCGCTGCCTCACATCGGGGTTGTCGGCGCCTGCCAGACCGCCACCCATGGCTCCGGCAGCAGCAATGGCAATCTCTCGACCGCGGTGCGCGCCATGGAGATGCTCACCGCGCGCGGCGAGCAGGTCACACTCTCGCGCAGAGAGCTGGGCGACCGCTTTGCCGGCGTCGTGGTCGGACTGGGCGCGCTCGGCATCGTCACCAGGATCACCCTGGCGGTCGAACCGGCCTTCCAGATGACACAGCAGGTGTACCAGAACCTTTCCTTCTCCCGGCTCGAGAGCCACCTCGATGCCATCTTCGCGAGCGGCTACAGCGTGAGCCTGTTTACCGACTGGCAGCAGCATCGCGCCACCCAGGTGTGGATCAAGCGCCGTGCCGATCGGCCAGGGGACGCGCTCGGGGCGGGCGATTTCTACGGAGCCACGCCCGCCCGGCGCAAGCTCCACCCCCTCGCCGGCCACTCGGCCGAGAACTGCACCGAGCAGATGGGCATCGTCGGCCCCTGGTACGAGCGTCTGCCCCACTTCCGGATGAACTTTACGCCTTCGAGCGGCGCGGAAATCCAAAGCGAATACTTTGTGCCGCGCGAGAAGGGGTATGCGGCGATCCTGGCCGTCGAACAGTTGCGGGACGCGATCACGCCCCATCTGCTGGTGAGCGAGTTTCGCGCCGTGGCGGCAGACGATCTGTGGATGAGTCCCTGCTACCGGCGCCCGTCGCTGGCGCTGCACTTTACCTGGAAGCCGGATGCGGCGCCGCTGGAGGCACTGCTGCCCGCAATCGAAGCCAAGCTGAGCCCGTTCCAGCCTCGGCCCCACTGGGCCAAGGTGTTCACCATGGCGCCCTCCGCAATCCAGCAAGAGTATGCGCAACTGGCCGGGTACAAGGCGCTGCTCGCCGCGTACGATCCGGAAGGCAAATTCCGCAACGCATTTCTCGAGACCAACCTCTACGGCTGAGTTTTCTTCTTGTTCCCGAGCCGGCTGGCGCGGCGCACTGCTTGCAAAGAGTCGTCCTGCGGGGCGCGGCCCCGGGGCCTCTGCGCGCGGCTTCGATAATCATTGCTGAATGGGCATTCCCGATGCTGATTCCCACTGTTGATTCCCCGATGCCTATTGCCCGATCTTCATCGCAGGATGTTTCTTGCAGGGAGAGCACAACGGCCAGTTCCTTCGCCTCGCTCCATCAGCACGATGCGCGGCCTCTGGGCCCGGGTCCGGGAAACCCGGGAAAGCCGAAAAATACAGGGGAGGTGCCAGCGCTGCCGCCCGGCTACCGCGCACCCGCATACACCGGGCTTAACGTGCGCAACCGCGTCACCGCCGCCGGCACCAGAGACAAGGCGAGATCCACATCCTGCTCGGTATTGAACCGGCAGAGCGAGAAGCGCAGGCTCGCCCGCGCGCGGTGATCCCCTAACCCCATCGCGACCAGCACATGCGACGGCTCGGTCGCACCCGAGGCGCACGCGGACCCGCCCGAGACCGCCAGCCCCTTCAAGTCCAGCGCGATCACCAGCGCCTCGCCTTCCAGGTGATCAAACCAAAGATTGGTCGTGTTCGGCGTACGCGCGCCAGGCGCTCCCGGCCCATTCACCCCGGCCTCGTCGACGGCGGCCAGCAGGCCCGCTTCCAGCCGATCGCGCAGCGCAGCCACGCGCTCCATGGTGCCATCCGCGATCGCCGCCCGGGCGATGGCCGCCGCCGCGCCAAAACCGACCAGTCCGGGCAGGTTCTCAGTCCCGGCGCGCCGCTGCCGCTCATGCTGGCCGCCATAAAACATCGGCGCCAGGCGCGTGCCCCTCCGCACGTAGAGCGCACCCGCGCCCTGCGGCCCGTGCATCTTGTGTGCGGACAAGCTGAGCAGGTCGCAGCCGAGCGCCTGTACGTCGATCGCGAGCTTGCCCGCGGCCTGCACCGCATCGATGTGAAAGTACACGTCCGCCTCGGCAGCGATGCGGCCGATCTCTTCGACCGGCTGCACCGCCCCGGTCTCGTTATTGGCCATCATCACGCTGATCAAGCGCGTGTCCGGGCGCAGCGCGCGCCGCACCTCGGCAGGGTCCACGACCCCGTCAGCGGAGACGGGCAGAAAGGTCACCGCGACCCCGCGTTCGCGTAGCTGCTCGGCCGCATGGAGCACCGCGTGGTGCTCGATCGCGGTCGTGATGAAGTGGCCGCCGCGCAGTCCGTCCGGGCCCCAGGCGCCCTGCCCCAACATACCGAACAGCGCCAGGTTATCGCTCTCGGTCGCCCCGCTGGTAAAAACAATCTCCGCTGCCCGCGAGCCGATCAGCGAGGCAATCTGCTCGCGAGCGCGCTCGACCGCGGCCCGGGCCTGCTGCCCGTGCTGGTGGATCGACGAGGCATTCCCGAACTGCTCCAGGAAGTAGGGGCGCATGGCTGCAAAGACCTCCGGAAGCAGAGGCGTCGTGGCATTCGCGTCCATGTATACGCGGTGCATCGTCCGGGCACACCCTCGCTCCCAGTTTACGCTCACGCCCCGGCCGCCCGTGGCCGGGCCGGCGTCCGGGGACCCGCCCTGCAGCCGGCCTGATCTGCTACGCTGTCTGCGCGCCCGCGGCCCATCCGGGTAGAGCGCGGAAGACGCCAGGAGAACGAACCATGATCCAACGCATGATGATGCTTGCCGCCCTCGGCGGTGTACTGGCTGCGCCGGCCTGTCTGCAGGCCCAGGCCGGCAAAGGTGCGCCGGCCGCCCCCGCCGAGATCTTCAACAAGCTGCTCTCCGCCGAGGAGAAGGACTTTGTCAGCGCCGCCGACGCCATGCCCGCCGACAAGTTCAACTACGCGCCCACCACCGGCGAGTTCAAGGGCGTGCGCACCTTCGCCGACCAGGTCAAGCACGTCACCCAGGCCAACTACCTGTTCTTCGGCGACTGGAACGTGCCCAACGGAAAGAATCCGGCCGACATCGGCAAGTTGTCCGGCAAGGCCGAGATCATGGATGCGCTGCGCCAGTCCTTCAGCTTCGAGCACGCGGCGCTCGGCACTCTCTCGGCAGGCAATCTGCTCGACCAGACGGCCGGCAACCGGGGCACCCGCCTCGCCACCGCCACCCATGCGCTCGCGCACCTGATGGACCACTACGGACAGATGGTGGAGTACCTGCGCATGAACGGCATCGTGCCGCCGGCCAGCCGCAAGCCGGGCATGTAGGCGGGCCGGTCTCTTTTGCATCTAAGCCGGCTGAGTGTCGCCCTAAGATTGCGATCGATGCGGAGCCGTACCGTCGTGCCGAATGGCAAAATCCGTTGCGCCATCCTGTTGTTCCTGCTGCCGGCCTGCTGCCCCGCTCTGCGGGCGCAGGCCGGTACGCCCGCAGAGGCTCTTCGCGATCTGCGCTCTACCTGGCTGCGCGCACTCGAGCAGCAGGACCTGGAACGCGCGCTCGCGCTCTTTACCCCGGACGCCATCTTCCTTACCCCGGAGGGTCTGCGCTACGACAACCGGGCCGCCATCCGCACGCTCTACCGCAGCGTGCTCTCCCACTACCGCTCGCACCTCAGCCTGGCCAGCAAGCGCCAGGAGATCTCCGACACCCTGTGTGTCGATGAAGGCACCTACAGCGAGGCGCTGACCGAGCTGGGGACCAACAAGCCGGCCCTGCTGACCGGCAGCTATCTGCTGGTCGCCCGGCGCCAGGCCGATGGCAGCTGGAAGATCGTCGAGATGATGTGGACCGGGGGACTGGGCGGCCCGCGCTAGAGACGGCGGTCGGCCCTTGCCGCCCCGCCGAGCCACTCAGCGTTCGCTGACGGGCAGGTAGGGCGCAGGGTAGGCCGGGCCCACGTACTCGGCGCGGGGACGGATCAGCCGGTTGTCGCCCAGCTGCTCGATCACATGCGCCGCCCAGCCCGCGATGCGGCTGATGGCGAAGATGGGGGTGAACAGGTCCAGCGCTATGCCCAGCGTGGTGTAGGTGGACGCGGAGTAAAAATCGACATTCGCGTTCAGCTTCTTCTCGCCCTTGATGTAGGTCTCGATGGCCCGCGACATGGTGTACCACTTGGGATTGCCGTCGGCCGTGCCGAGCTCCTCTGACATACGGCGCAGGTGCGTCGCGCGCGGGTCTTCGGTGTGGTAGACCCGGTGCCCGAAGCCGGAGACCTTCTGCTTGGCCGCCAGCATCGCCTTCACGTGCTCGATCGGATCGGCGCCCGCCTTGTCGATGGCGAACAGCATCCGCATCACGGCCTCGTTCGCGCCGCCGTGCAGCGGGCCTTTCAAGGCCCCGATCGCGCCGGTGATGGCCGAGTGCATGTCCGCCAGCGTCGCCGCGATCACGCGCGCGGCAAAGGTGGAAGCATTGAGCTCATGGTCGGCGTGGAGCACGAGCGCAACGTCAAAGGTCCTGGTCGCCGTCTCGGAGGGCTTCTCACCGCGCAGCATCCACAGGAAATTGCCGGCATGGCTGAGCGACTTGTCCGCGGCGACGATCTGCTTGCCGGTGCGCAGCCGCTCGAACGCGGCAACGATCATCGGCACCTGCGCGGTCAGCGCAAAGGCCTTTCTCAGGTTCGCCTCGGCGTCGACCGCCTTCTCATCCGGGTCATAGAAGGAGAGCGCGGAGACAGCGGTGCGCAGAACCTCCATCGGCGTCGCCGTCTTCGGGAAGCGCTCGAGCAGCTCGAGGACCCCGGGCGGCAGGGCGCGCGCCTCGGCCAGGTTTGCGGAAAACTGCCGCAGCGCCTCCGCCGCAGGCAGTTTGCCATGCCATAGCAGGTAGGTCACTTCCTCGAACGAGGATTTTTCGGCCAGCTGATGAATGTCGATGCCACGGTAAGCCAGCACGCCCGCATCGCCGTCGATATAGCAGATCCCGGAGTTCGTCGCTACGATGCCTTCGAGACCCTTACCCGCTACCGCTGTCGACATATCTCTCCTCCGCGCGCCTGGGCGCGGCCAGTGCGTTGTATCTGCGTGTGGGCGACTCGTCTGGAAGGCACGCCGGCAGAGCCGGGCGCGCTCAACAGGGCAAAGACAAGTTATAGCCTAGCGATCCGAGCCTTGTCACGACAAGGCTCGAGCAAAGCGCGCCGCGCGGAAAGGCTCGAGATCGATCGCCGGCCTTTCTCCGAGCATCCTCTGCCGGACCAGGTGTGCGGTCGCCGGCGCCAGCAGGATGCCGTTGCGAAAATGGCCCGTCGCCACCCACCGGTGGCCCCGGTCGTCCCCGCCGCCAGGGCCCGCGAGCGGCGAAACAATCGGCAGCCCGTCCGGCGTCGACGGGCGCAGCCCGGACCACTGCTCGGTGAGCTCGCCGGCCAGGATCGGGGGCCAGAGGGCGGCAGCGTCCGCCAGCAGGGCCTCGGTCGCCGCGGCGGTGACCGTGCGATCAAACCCCGCCTCCTCGACGGTCGCGCCCACGACCACCCGCCCATCCCCCCGGGGCACAAGGTAGAGCTCCGGGGTGCGCACCACGCAGTCGAGCGCGGGCCCGCCCGCCGGCAGGGTGACCGACAGGATCTGCCCCTTGCGCGGGGCGACCGGCAGAGGGTCCTCGCGATCGAGTCGCCCTGCCGCCCAGGCGCCGGTGCACTCGAGCGTGTGCCGGGCCAGAAACTCGCCCTCGCTCGAGGCCACGCGCAGCCGGCCGCCGGCTGGCTCGATCACGTCCATCCGCGTGTGTTCGCAGAGGCGCACGCCTGCCGCCCGCGCGGCCAGGGGCAGCGCCCGGCACAGATCCCGCGGGTCCAGGCTGTGCTCATCCAGTCGGAGAAAGCGGCGGCCCCCGTTGCGCAGATCAGGCAGCCGCGCTTTGAGCGCATCCCGGTCGAGCATCTCGAGCGCATCCCGTTCGGGCGCGCCTCTGCCCAGCCCCTGCAGCGTCTCGCTCGTGCGCAGCGGCACCCGCAGGCCGGAGAGTTGTTCGATCCTGCGAAGAAATTCCGGGTAGAGCGCCCGGCTGAACGCGGCGAGCGCCCCGAGCTGCGGAGGATTTTCCGGGTCGTCCGCGGCCAGCATGCCCGCCGCGGCCCAGGAGGCTTCGCGCATGGCCGCGCCCTGCTCGAGCACGGTGACGCTGAGCCCGCAGGAGGCGAGTTCGAGGGCCGAGGAGAGCCCGATGATACCCGCGCCGGCTATGACCACATCGCAGGTCCGCACCTGTTCAGTCTAACTGTTCGCGCGCCTGCGGCACCGCGGCGCGCATGCCCATCAGGGCTGCAGCGGAGGCGCCGGCGGCTCGATGGCCAGGTCTCTCTGCCACCGGAAGGAGATGTCCAGGTCAAAGCTGCGCCGGCTCTCCCACTCCTGCTGCTTGATGGGAAAGGCAAAGAGCACCAGCCCATGCTCCGCTTCGCCCGGCTTCAAGGTGGTCTCGCGAGGCAGGCAGGGTGCGGGCATGGGCCCGGAGAGGCTGGCGTGCGCCGCGGCAAGCGCCGGGTAGGCGCGGAAGGCGCGCAGCATCTCGGTCGGCGAGACCGCGCGCGCGCGGATCTGCTCCCCGGTGGGCAGCGTGATCGTACCCTTCTGCTCGAAGGGGAAGAGCGGGATCCTGGCGGTGTTCTTCACCGTCGTGTTGACCAGCACCATCACCTGGTCTACCGCCGCCACGCCGCCGCCCGCGCCCTGCTGCGCGGTACCGCCCTGGCGCAGCTCGGTATGCACCGGCACGGCGACCAACCCGGTGATCACGCCGGCGGCCACCGGAGGCTTCTGGGTCAGAAAGATAAACGCCCAGACGCCCGCGAAGGCGAAGGCGATGGCCGCGATGAGGGCCAGGGTGAGGCGGCCGGAACCTTCACGATCGATCGCGCTCGAGAGCGGGGCGGGGCGGGACGGCATGGGGCTCCTTTGGGCGGCTCGAACGAGCGCCGGAGAGACCGGGCTCTCTCAAGAGAGTAGCGTGGACCGGGATACGCTTCAGGACCCCGCGCCGGCCCGGGGGCGCAGCGCGTTTAGAAATGCGTCCGCTTCGAGCGTGTTGATCAGGTCCGGAGCCGTCAACCAGGCGCGCCGCAGCTGCCGGATGCCGAAGCGCAGGTTCTCGAACTCCGCGGTGTGGTGGGCATCGGTATTGATCACGATCCGGCAGCCGAGCTCGCGCGCCAGCCGCAGGTGCATGTCGCAGAGGTCGAGCCGGTGAGGATTGGCATTGTGCTCGACCGCCACGCCCAGCTCGGCTGCCCGCTGCAGCACGGCGCCGATGTCGTAGGGGGCGGCCTCGCGGCGCAGCAGCATGCGCCCGGTCGGGTGGCCGAGGATGCGCACGTAGGGGTTCTCGACAGCGCGCAGCATGCGCTCGGTCTGCTGCTCGTAGGGGTAGGCGAAGTAGGAGTGCATGCTGGCGATGACGATGTCCAGCTGGGCCAGCACATCGTCGGACAGGTCGATCGCGCCGTCGGCCAGGATATCGGCCTCGATGCCGGCAAAGACCCGGATGCGCCCTTCCATCTGGCGATCGACCTCGTGAATGCGCCGCATATGCTCGAGCGCGCGCGCATCATCGAGCCCGTTGACCATGGCCAGGTTCTTCGAGTGATCGGTGATGGCCAGGTACCCGTAGCCCAGCGCAAGCGCAGCCTCGGCCATCTCGCGAATGGTGTTCTTGCCATCGGTGGCGACCGTGTGCGCATGCACATCGCCGCGAATGTCGGCCGCCGTGATCAGCCGGGGCAGGCGATGCGCCTCCGCCGCTTCCAGCTCGCCATGGTTCTCGCGCAGCTCCGGCTCGATGAAGTCCAGGCCCAGCGCGCCATAGATCTCGGCCTCGGCAGCGCCGGCCACAAAGCTGCCGTCTTCGATCCGCGCCAGCGCATACTCGCTCAGCGTGTAGCCCTTGCGCAGCGCGCGCTGGCGCAGGGTGACGTTGTGCATCTTGGAGCCGGTAAAGTACTGCATCGCCGCGCCCCAGGAGCCTTCGGGCAGCAGCCTGACGTCGACCTGCAGCCCGGAGCGCATGCGAAAGCTGACCTTGTTCTGCCCCTTGGCGAGCAGCGTGCCCGCGAGCGGATACGCTGCCACGTAGTCCACCGCCTGCGCCACGCAGTCCTCCGCGCAGGCCGGCCCGGTGACCAGCAGGTCCAGGTCGCCGGCCGTCTCCCGCCCCCGGCGCAGAGAGCCCGCAGGCTCGATCCGCGTCAGCCCGGCAAAGCCGCGCAGGTAGGCGGCGAGCTTCTCCGCCGCCTCTTCGACGGTGTGCAGCAGGAAGCGCCCACTGTTCTTCTTGTAATCCTCGATCCCCTGGCGGAGCTTCTCGATCTGCTTTTCGCCGAAGCGTGGCAGGCCAGCCACGCGTCCATCCTCGAGCGCGGCTCTAAGCTCCTCGATGGACGAAACCTGCAGCGCCTCCCACATCAGCGCCACCGACTTCGGACCCATGCCCGGCAGCTTGAGGAGCTCGAGCATCGAGGGCTTGTAGCGCACCAGCAGCTCTTCGCGCAGGGGAAAGGTCCCCGCCTTTTCGATCTCCTGGATGTTGGCGGCCATCCCCTTGCCGATCCCGGGAATCGCCAGCAGCTGCTTGAGCTCGCCCGCGATGGTCGATAGCTGGGTCGTGCTGGCCTCCACGGCCTCGGCCGCGCGCCGGTAGGAGCGGACGCGGAACGGATCAGCCGCGCTGATCTCGAGCAGGTCCGCGGTTTCGTCGAGCATCAGGGCGATCGCGTGGTTGTCCATGGGGCTCTGCTCTCATTCAAGCAGAGTTGGCAGCGGCTGGCGATCCTGTGCATGCGAACAGGATCGCGCGATAGGCCGAAGCACACACAAAAAAGGCCCGGAAACTCCCTCGAACCAGGGGGAGTTCCAGGGCTCGTCGCTCCCCCGCGCTCGCGCGACCCGGGTGCACCTGCGCAGCGAGGCGGACTGTCCTGTCTGTTCTGCGTCTGTTCTGCGATGAGCCTGCTCCCGCCCCGCGCAGGGAGGTTCACCCGGTCCGCTTGCTAAGCAATTTCGCGCTGGCGCATCACCTGGTCCGCCTGCGGTCCTTTCTGCCCTTCCACCACGTCAAATTCGACCTCGTCGCCTTCCTTCAGGCTCTTGTAGCCCTCGATCTGGATCGCGCTGAAGTGCACAAACACGTCCGGACCATCCTCGCGACCGATAAACCCGTATCCCTTGGCATTGTTGAACCACTTGACCTTGCCCTTGTACTGAGCCATGAACGAACCGCCTGAGCGCAGAGTGCGGTGGGGGGAAACCCAGCCTGCCTGCTTCTACAGACGCGGGCGGGGGCGATTTGTTGCTGACCGCCCCCCGGGGTCTCGACCGCCCGCGCAGCCGCTCCTGGCCTCAGGCCTTGTGCTTCTTTTTCCGCGACTTCTCCAGCCGCTTGTAGAGCGAGATGGCGACCAGCGTCTTGCCATCGAGAATCTTGCCCTCCTCGATCAGCGCCTCGACCTGCGAGAGCGGCAGCGTGAAGACCTCCAGCGTCTCGTCCGCCTCCGGAGTCGCCGTACCCGCGGTCAGTTCCTCGGCCAGGTACACCTGCATCCACTCCCCCAGGAATCCGGGGCTGGCAAAGTAGCGCACCAGCTCAGTCCACTTGCCGGCCCGGTAGCCTGTCTCCTCGGTCAGCTCCCGTTGTGCGCCCGCCAGCCGTTCTTCGCCGTCCTCGATCTTGCCTGCCGGGATCTCCCACAGGTACTGCCCGGCCGCGTGCCGGTACTGCCGCTCCATGACGATCAGCGGATCTTTCCTGCTCTTGCTTGCGTCCACGGCCAGGATCACGACCGAGCCGTTGTGGCGGATCACGTCGCGGTGGGTCACGCAGCCGTTCGGTTCGCGCACCTGCTCCTTGACCACCTGGAACAGCGGCCCCTGGTAGGCGACCTCGGAGGAAAGAATCTCGGCAGGCGGCTCGCTGGCCGGGGTAAGCGCCTCGGCGACCTGGGCATGGGTCAGCTTTTTTACCAGCTTCTTCAGCTTCTTGGGCAGTTTGGCTTGCTTGGCCTGCTCGGCGGCAGGGGTCTTTGCTTGCTTCGGCATCCGCGGTGTTTCCTTTCGCTTTGACCCCGAGCCCCTCCGGGGAGCGACGCGGCAGAACCACGCTGCGAACACCCCGGGGGCCCGGTTCGAAGTCCGGTTCGTTCTCGCTTTCTATGATGAGTCTTCCCCCCGTCCTGCACCAGCCTGCGAGCTCCGCAGGCCTTGCACCGATGCCGAGCCAGGCAGCATCGAAGAGAGGCAGCGTGAGAGACTGGCTGCAGCGGCGACCCAGCTTCCAGCTATCGAGGACCAAAGCCCGGATGACCGAGCAGACCAGTGTGCCAGGGGAGTGTTATCCCCTCTCGATCGTGCCCGGCCTGAGCCGGCTGTTCCTCGACTACGCCAAGGCGGACCACGCCCTGGCGCCCTTCTACAGCGCGAGTCCCTGCGCTCATCGGTGGGGCGCGGCGTCCGAGCTCCCGTCCAGCCACCGGGGAGCCTTGGCCGACCTGCTTACGGCGCAAAACCATGCCTTTGAGGCCGGTTCGCTCGCTTTTGCCAACATCGAGAAGCTTCGCAGCGGCGCCCGCGCGGTTGTGACCGGCCAGCAGGTCAGCCTCTTCGGCGGGCCTCTCTACACGCTCCACAAGGCAGCTACCGCGGTGCGCCTGGCCGAGCAGGGGAGCGCGAGCACCGGCGTGCCGCACGTGCCCATCTTCTGGCTCGCGACCGAAGACCATGACTTTGCGGAAGCCGCCCAGGTCAGCCTGCGCGGCCGGCACGCCCTGGCGACCATAAGCCTGCACCACGAACAGGCCGGCGCCGGTGCCCCGGTAGGCGGTATGCGGCTGGGCCCGGGCATCGGACGCGCGCTCGAGCAGGCCTCGGCGCTGCTCGGGGGCACCCCCGCGTTCTCGCTCCTCGAGCGCTGTTACCGGCCGGAAGCCACCTTCGCGGGCGCGTTTGCGCAATGGCTCGCGGCCACCTTCCGCGAGCAGGGACTGATCGTGCTCGACGCCTCCGGCCGCGCCTGCCATGCGCTCGGCAGCGAGATCCTGCGCGGTGCGATCCTCGGTGCCGAAGAGCTCGAGCGCGCGCTGCTCGCGCGCGGAAACGAGCTGGCCTCCCGCGGCTACCATGCCCAGGTGCTGGTCTCCCCGGGCAGCAGCCTGCTCTTTCTGCTTGAAGAGGCGGCCGGCGAGAGAGCGCACACGCGCCTGCCTCTGAAGCGCAGGGACGCCGACACCTGGGTTGCCGGGCGCACCACTTACTCGACCGCGCAGTTGCTCGCCATCCTCGACACCGAGCCCGAGCGCCTGAGCCCCAATGCGCTGCTGCGCCCCGTCTTTGAGGACGCCCTGCTGCCCACCGCGGCCTACGTGGGCGGCCCGGCCGAGATCGCCTACTTTGCCCAGACCGCGGTTCTCTACGAGCGCCTGCTGGGCCGTGTCACCCCGGTGCTGCCCCGCCTGAGCGCCACCCTGGTCGACGCGAAGACGGCCGGCTTGCTCGGCCACTTCGAGCTCTCGCTTCCGGATATCTTTGCCGCGTCCCCGGCCGAGCTGGCCCAGCGCATGGGCGCCCGGGCCATGCCGCCCGAAGGCAAGCGGACCCTGGCCGCCGCCGGTCAGGCCCTGGACCGGGAGCTGGAATCGGTCTCCGGCTGGATGCATGCGCTCGACCCGAACCTGGGCCGCTCGGCCGACGTGGCCGCCTCGAAGATGCGTTACCAGATGAACCGTCTGCGCCGCCTGGCGGCCACCTACCAGCTCGAGCGGGACGCCGGCATCCGGCGCAAGGTGCAGGCTCTCGCCTACGCGCTCTATCCGGAGCGCCACCTGGAGGAGCGGATCGTCGGGTCCGCGTCGGCCCTGGCGCGCTTCGGCGAGCGCCTGCCCGCGGCCCTGGTGGACGCCGCCGCCCAGACCTGCCCGGGACACAAGGCCCTGTACCTCTAGCTGCGGCCCGGGCACTGGCGGTCCGTACCGGCCCGGGCGCAGGCGGTCCGTAACGGCCCGGGGGGGTTCCGGCTCTTTCCCGCCCGGTCGCGGGCGCCCTGGCGCTGCTTCCGGCAACCTGGGGCGGCGCGTGACTTTCGTGCCGCGGCCGCTACCCCGGTCGACGCTACACTAGGGCGCAGCGGATCGCGCTTGCCGTCCTCTTTGATCCAAGCAACCCCGGCGGTCCCCCTCTTGACTCCAGCCGTTCCAGCCTCGCCGCCGAACCCTGCCGGGAACCGGCCTCCCCTGCCTCTGCCCCCGGTCCTGCGGGTCTTCTGGGCAGGCACGCTGGGCGCGTGCGGGCTCATGTTCCTGGTCGCATGGCTGGCCGCGCGCCACGGTACGCCCGGGCAGCCATGGCATCCCCTGGGCGCACCGTTCCCGTTTCTGGGCGACCTGCTCGAGAATGTCCCCACCTTTCGCCTGGTCCACACGCCCGCCTTCTGGACCGGCTCCAAGGCGCCTGCGCTCGCTTATCCGCCCTTCGGCGGCCTGGTGCTGTGGTTGTTCTATGCCACCGGGCATCCCCGTCTGCTCTACCTGGCGCTGGCCTCGGCGTACCTGCTGCCGGCCTGCTGGCTGGTACGGCGCGCCTTGCTCGAGCGCGGCCTTGCCCCGTGGACGGCGCTGCTCTTCCCGCTCACCGTCGCGGCGGCTTCTTTCCCCATCGAGGGTCTGCTGCAAAGAGGCAACCTGGAGCTGGTCCTCTGGACCTTTGCCGGCTCGGGCGTCTGGCTGTTCCTGCGCGGGCACGAGCATGGCGCGGCCGTGTTCTGGGGATGCGCCGCGGCCATCAAGCTCTACCCCATCCTGCTCGTTCTCCTGTTCTGGCAGCGGCGACGCCTCGGCCCGGCGCTGGTCTGCGTCGCCTCGTTTGCGAGTGCGACCGCCGCGTCCCTGCTCGCGCTCGGCCCCTCGCTCAGGTCGGCCTGGGTGGGCTGGCTGGGCAACCTGTCCGCCTATCAGCACAAGCGAGCCGCCTACTGGACGCTGAACGAGCTGGCCGAAAACCATTCCTTCTTCAGCTGGATCAAGACCGCCGCCATGGTCGCCCATCACGGTGTCGACGGCCTCATCCTGCCCTACTACCTGTGTGGCGGTTTGCTGTTTGCGCTCCTCTTTTTCCTCCGCCTCGGCAGGCTGCCGGTAGCCAACCAGCTGCTCGGCATCACCGCCTGCATGCTCCTTTTGCCCTCCGTCTCGGCCTTCTACACCCTGGTCCATCTGTACGCGCCGCTGCTGCTGCTGATCGTGCTCGCCCTCCGATCCCATCGAGCCCGGGTGGAGATCGAGGGATTGCGCCTGACCATTCTCTTGTTCGTCCCCGTTTTTGCCTGTTACGCCGTGTTTACCTTCCGGGAGGTGCTGCTTTTTGGCGGCCTGGTGCAGGGTGGGTGCCTGGTCGTTTTGTTGCTGTGCGCAGCAGAGTACCCGTTCGCCCTGCCTGCTCCCGGGCTGCCGGGGGCGTTGAGGCAGCCGCCCGGCGACGTACAATCGCTGCCAGGAGCTTTCCCCGGTGAGCGATTCGATCTTTGAAGTGACCTGTCCCGACTGCGGCGCCATCCTGCGTGTGGACGCGAAGGCGCGCACCCTGCTTGCGCACACCCCGGCTCCGCGCAAGCGGACCTTTGAGGATCTGGAGACCGCCGCCCGCGTCATGCGCGAGGCAGAAGAGCGCAAGCAGAGCCTCTTCCGCCAGGCCGTGGACGCGGAGAAACACAAGGAAGAGCTGATGGAAAAGCGCTTCGCCGAAGCCCTCAAAAAGGCCAAGGAGAGCCCGGCGGGAGAGCGTCCCCTGCGTGAGTTCGATCTCGACTAGACCGGGTTTCTGTTCTTCCTCCGGGCACCCGCGTCCGGCGCCTGCCGCAGGGCGCCGAAGCTGCATCAGACCCTTGAGTGGCGCATCACCCGGTGTCCACACAACCCCGGCCCGCATCGACGGGCGAGAGGAAACAACCCAGATGGATCTGCCCAACGTCTCGACAGCAAACTCGAGGACTTTCGTAGCCAAGGTGGTACCGGAGGATCTGCAGTGGACGCGCACCGTCGCCGCGGCCTCGCTGGTCGCAGGGGCCGTGCTCATGGTCACCGGCAAGCGCCGCGCGGCGCTCGCGGTCGCCACCGCCGGCGCCGCCATCACGCTGCTCGAACGGCCCGAGGCCGCGCAGGAGCTATGGGCCAAGCTTCCGGCCTACATCCGCCAGGGACAGGATTTCCTGGTGCGCGCCGAGGGCGTGATCGAGAAGCTGGCCGAACAGGCAGCCAAGTTTCGCGATGTGGCGGCGCGGGTACAGGGCTAGGCCGCGGCCTGCCTGATGCGGCGCGCGCAGCCGGTCACGCGATGCCGAGTTTTTTCTGCGCCTCCGGGCTGATCCGGTCCGGGGTCCAGGCCGGCTCCCATACCAGGTTGACCTGCACCCCGCTCAGCTCCCGCACTCCGCCGAGCCGGTTCCGCACCTGCTCGAGGATGATCTCGTGCGCCGGGCAGGCTTGCGTGGTCATGGTCATGTCGACCTCTACGCGCTGGCGCGGCAGCAGCCCCGGGGCGTCGGGGTCCGGGCGCAGATCCACCCGGTACACCAGCCCCAGATCCACGATGTTGACCGGCAGTTCCGGGTCATTGACGTCCCGCAACGCGGTCCGGATGTCTTCTTCGGTAAGCGCCAAGAATCTCTCTCCTTACAGCAGAACCCAGCCGGCGGATATCGGTCAGTGGGTGCGGTCTACCGCGTAGCGCGCCACCGCCTTCAGCCCGTCGGCAGCCGGGCCCCAGCTTGCCAGCGCCTGAAAGCCTGCGTCGATCAGCCGCGCCGCGTGTGCGCGCGACTGCTCGATGCCGTGCACAGACGGCCAGGTGGCCTTGTCGCTGGCCTGGTCCTTGCCGGCGGTCTTGCCCAGTTGGCCGGAGTCCTGGGTCATGTCGAGGATGTCATCGACGATCTGAAACGCCAGGCCTACCTTCTGTCCAAAGTCGGTAAGCCGGGCGACCTCCGCGCTCGTGGCCCCGGCGTAGACCCCCCCGGCCACGACGCTGACCCGGATCAGCGCCCCGGTCTTGGCCCGGTGGATCGCATCGACGGACGCGGCGGTAGGCCGGGTGTGCTCGCCTTCGAGATCGAGCACCTGTCCGCCGATCATGCCTTCGATCGTGCCCGTGGCCTCGGCGATGAGCCCGATGATGTGCACGCGCGCCTCGGCCGGACAGCGCAGCCGGGCGAGCACCTGGTAGGCCTGGGTCTGCAGCGCGTCCCCGGCCAGGATGGCGATCGCCTCGCCGTAGACCACGTGGCAGGTCGGCTTGCCGCGGCGCAGGTCGTCATTGTCGAGCGCGGGCAGGTCGTCATGCACCAGCGAGTAGGTGTGCAGCATCTCGAGCGCCGCGCCGAGGTCGGCGATCCCGGCAGGCTGCGCGCCTTCCGCCGGCGCTGCCGCAACCATGCGCGCAGCCTCGATGGCCAGGATGGGCCGCAGCCGCTTGCCCCCGGCGAAGGTGCTGTGGCGCATGGCCTGGTGGATCGAGGCGGGAACCTGGGTCGGGGGCGGAAGGAGCCGGTCCAGCGCTGCATCGGTCGCCTGCAGGCCGGATGCGAGGATTGCATGTACGTCCAGGGGCATCTGGTCCATTCTAGACGAGCGTTCCCGCCTCTCCGCGCCGCCGCCGGAGAGCGAGGACGGCCAGGATGCTCAACGAGGCGACCGAAAGCGCGCGCCCGGCGTAAACGTCCGGGGTAGCCTGGTAGGCGACCTCGATCCTGCTGGTTCCCGGCGGCAGGGCGAGGGTGATCAGGCCATCTTCGCGGTGCAGCCGATGGGTCACCGGCCGACCGTTGACCCATACCCGCCAGGCCGGGTAGTCCAACAGGCGCAGCACCGCGTAGCGCGGGCCGGGCGCCTGCACGACGACGCGCTTGTCCTCCGCGCTCCACTGCTCGGCCCGCCAGCGGCCGGCGGCCAGCGGGTGCGGTGTCCAGTCAGGATTGGGCTGTACCGCGTCGTCGCCTTCATCCTCGGCCGGCGCGAGCAGCAGACGGACCGCCGGCAGCCCCTGCTGAATCTCCCCGTTTTCGGCGCCCGCCGGGGTGTACTCGTCGGTACCCTCAAAGCCTGCCGGCGCCGGTACGCCCGGAGTTTCAGGGAGAGGTCCGCGGCGAGGAGC
>CAZZYH010000068.1:0-16611 GCA_964658225.1 Vulcanimicrobiota bacterium
GAACTTCTCCCGTAAACTTCTCCTGCGAAGAGGTGCGACCTATATTCACTCGCCGCGCAGGCGGCGCTGATTTGTAACAATGACTCGACAGTACGAAGAAGAGGAAAAGGAAAGTAATGGCAAAGACTTACCACGATCAAGATGCAGACGTATCCATCATCCAGGGCAAGAAGGTCGCCATCATCGGTTATGGCTCGCAGGGCCACGCACACGCGCTGAACTTGAAGGACTCAGGCGTTGAGGTCCGCATTGGCTTGCGCGAGGGTTCGAAGTCGGCGGACAAGGCAAAAAAGGCCGGCCTCGAAGTCAGCTCTGTCGCGGACGCAGCCGCCTGGGGCGAGGTGATCATGATCCTGGCACCGGATGAGTTGCAGCGCAGCATCTACGCCGAGCACGTGGCGCCGCAGCTCAAGGCCGGCGACGCGTTAGTCTTCGCGCACGGCTTTAACATCCGCTACGGCACGATCACGCCACCGAAAGATGTCGACGTGTTTCTCGTTGCCCCGAAGGCGCCGGGACACCGGGTCCGCGAAGTCTTCGCAGAAGGCGGTGGCACTCCCGGCCTGATCGCGATCGAGCAGGACGCGACAGGTGGCGCCCACGCGCTCGCGCTCTCCTACGCCAAGGGTATCGGTTGCACGCGCGCCGGGATCATCGAAACCACCTTCAAAGAAGAGACGGAGACCGACCTGTTCGGAGAACAGGCGGTGCTTTGCGGTGGGACCGCGGAGCTGGTCAAGGCCGGCTTCGAGACGCTTGTCGACGCCGGCTACCAGCCCGAGATCGCCTACTTCGAGTGTCTGCACGAGCTCAAGCTGATCGTCGACCTGATGTACCGCGGCGGCCTCGCGTACATGCGCCACTCGATCTCGAACACAGCCGAGTGGGGCGACTACCAGTCCGGCAAGCGCGTCGTCACCCCGGCTGTGCGCGAGGAGATGAAAAAGATCCTGGCCGACATTCAGGATGGCACCTTCGCCAAGAAGTTCATCGCGGAGAACGAGGCCGGCAATCCGACCTTCAACGCGATCCGCAAGACAGAAGCTGCGCACCCGATTGAAACCGTGGGCGCAACGCTTCGCGCAGCCATGCCGTTTCTCGATCCGGTCGTGGTCAAGGACGGCACGCCGCAACCTGCTGCGGCCACCCACAAGGCACAGTAATCCCCGCGCGCCGGGCCTACGCGCCACACGCAAGACGTAGGCCCACCGCCCCTGCGGGAGCCGCGGGGCCCGCTACGGCGGGCGCTCGCCCCATCACCTGCCCTTCACCTCCGGCGCAACACGGAGCCATCTCGGAACCATCTCACGGCATAGCATGCTGCGCGCCTCCGCATTGCTCGCCCTCTTCGCAGCCCTGCCTCTCCTTGCCCAGGCTCGCCCGGACTGTCCTGCCCGTCCGCAGACCCTGGCGCAGATGCGTGGATGCTATCGCCCGCTTCTCGTCTTCGCGCCGACCGCCTCGGACCCGCGATTGGCCCGGCAGCGCGACGCGCTCGACCATGCCGCGGACGACATGATGGATCGCAATCTGCTCTTGGTCCCGATCCCGAAGGCGGGCAGCAGCCCCGAGACACCGCTCGATGCCCCCTTCGTGCTTCTCGGCGCCGCGGAGATGGCAGCGGCCCGCAGGCGCTATGGCGTCTTGCCGGCCAGCTTCCGGGTCCTCCTGCTGGGCGAAGATGGGGGCGTCAAGCTCACCAGCCACACCCCGGTCGCGGTCGAACGCCTGAACAGCCTGGTCGACAGCATGCCTACCAGGAAGCTCGAAATGCGGCGGCCGCACGCAAATTGATCTGGCTGCTGGTCGATTCGCTGCAGCATGCGCGGTTCAGCCGCGCCCGATCGCGGTACCATCCTTGCTATGGGTATTGCTCCTACAGCCGGCCCGGTCGACGGTCTCTCGCAGACTGGCGGCCCGGATCGGATTCCGGCCATCCTCGAGGCGCTGAAGAAGATAAGCTCGCTGCAGGGTCTGGAACCGCAGGAGTATCTCTGGCTCGCCACGCACGGCACAGAGCGCGAGCTGCCCGGCGGCACCACTTTGTTTGAGGAGGGTCAGCCGGCAAAGGAGATGAGCATCCTGCTGCGTGGAGAGATCCATGTACGGCGGGAGCGCGCCTTTCCACCGATGTTGTTCGTCGGGCGTTCCGGGCAGATCAGCGGACTGATGCCTTTCTCGCGGATGAAGAATTACGGGGGAACCGGCTACACCGTGGGGGATACGTGGTGGCTGGAGTATGACCAGTCGCAATTTGACCCGATGCTGGCGGCGATCCCGTCCATGGCGCAGCGGTGCGTGAGCATCCTGCTGGACCGGGTGCGCGAGGTGACCCGCATCGAGCAGCAGAGCGAGAAGCTGGGCGCGCTCGGCAAGCTGGCCGGCAACCTGGCCCACGAGCTGAACAATCCCGCCTCGGCGGCGCAGCGCGCCGCCTCGGGGCTGCTGGAGGAGTTGCGCACCTATGGCCAGCGCAAGTATCAGCTAGGCAGCCTGTGCCTTCATCCCGACCAACTGGCCGGGGTTCGCGCCTGGCAGGAGAGTCTGCGGGGCGGCGCCAAGGCCGATGCCCTGGACCCGGCGCTGTTTGCCGTTCGCGAGGACGCCATCCAGGCCTGGCTGGCGGCCAAAGGCCTCGAAGAGACCTGGCAGATTTCGCCCGAGTTGACCGATCTGGGGATCGACCCGGCGGACCTGGACCGTCTGGCCGCGACGCTGCCCTCGCCCAGCCTGCCCGTGGTGCTCTCGCAGTTCACCTCGTCGGTGCGCGCCGAGCGGATGACCGAGGCGATGCTCGACGCGACCGCGCGTATCTTCGACCTCATCCGGGCCATCAAGGACTACTCCTACATGGACCAGGCGCCCATCCAGGAGATTGATATACCCCAGGGGCTGGAGAACACGCTGACCATGCTGCAGTCGCGGCTGGAGCACGTGGAGATCGTGCGGAGATACGAGCCCGGCCTGCCCCACATTGCCGCTTATGGGAGCGAGCTGAACCAGGTCTGGATGGCGCTGCTCGAGAACGCGCTCGACGCTCTGGAAGAGCGGGCCAGGCAGCAGGTGGAAGGGCCGGGCCGCATCACCCTCGGCGCACAGCTTTCCGGCCAGCTGCTCCTGATCGAGGTGTGGGACAACGGCCCGGGCATCCCGGCGGAGAACAAGGACCGCATCTTCGAACCGTTCTTCACCACCAAGGCCCCGGGGCGGGGCCTTGGCCTGGGCCTCGATGTGGTGCAACGCATCGTGCGTAAGCATCGCGGGTACGTGCGCGTGCAATCGATGCACGGGGAGACCTGCTTCCAGGTGCGGCTGCCGGTGGATCAACTACAAGCCTATTGAGCGCGCCGCGCTCCCGGGCCCGGCCGCTCGCCGCGCGTTTCTGGGCCACCTGTCGCGACCGCGCAGTCGACTGCCCCGCTACTTCTCGACCTCGACCCCGCGCCAGAACGCTACATGATTCTTGATGTTATGCGCCGCAGGTTTGGGATCGGGATAGTACCAGGCCGCGTCCTGATTCTCCTGCCCATCGATCAGCAGCGAGTAGTATCGCGCCTGGCCCTTCCACGGGCAGGTGGAGGTCGTGGAGCTGGCGCGGAAGTACTCCCGCTTCAACGCGCTCTCGGGAAAATAGAGGTTGCCCTCGACTGTTTCAAAGTTCTCGCTTTCGGCGATGACCTTACCGTTCCAGACTGCCTTTGCCATAGCTTTCCGCATGCCTCTCTATGCTCACGAGCGTGTTGCCCGGCCTTGAACACCTTAGCAGATTCCGGCCGGGTTCTTCACGCGACCCGGCCCCGGGGCATCAAGCCACGGGCTGAGCCCGCGCCACCGTCGCCTGCGGCGGCACCACCGCCGGCAGCTTCTCCGGCGCATCGCCCAGGCGCTTGGTAAAGTGGCAGACCACGGGGGCATCCTCGTCCTCGACGCCGGCCTTCTTTTTGCCCTTCTTCGCCGGCTTGTCGGCTTCAGCGGCAGCAGATTTCTTTGGGTTGTTGGGGCACACCAGGTAGACGCCTGACTTGAGCGTCTTCTCCATCAGGTACGCGCTGCCGCACTCCGGGCACCGCTCCGGCACCGGCTTGTTGTTCGCCGTAAAGTCGCATTTCGGGTAGTTCGTGCAGGAGTAGAAGAGCGAGCCGAAGCGCGACTTCTTCTCCACCAGCTCGCCGTCCGCGCACTTGGGGCACTGCATCCCGATCGTGTTCTGCTTGATGTACTTGCACTTCGGGTACGCCGAACAGGAGACAAACTCGCCGTACTGCCCGCTGCGCAGCACCAGCTGCGCGTTGCACTTGGGGCAGTTCTCCTCAAGAGGCACAGCCGGCTTCTGCTGCTGCTTTGAGGTCAGCCTGCGAACCGTCTTGCACGGAGGATCGGCGTTGAACCCGGTGCAGGCCATAAACGCGCCGAAGGGGCCGTTGCGCAGGGTCATGACGCGGCCGCAGGCCTCGCAGAACTCTTCCTCCGCCTCGCCTTCCTCGCCCGGCGCCGCCAGATTCGGCTTGGTCTCGTAATTCTCCTTGGTAAAGGTGCAGCTGTCCTTCTTCTTCTTGTCGAAAGCGCTGCAGGCGTAGAAGGTCCCGAACTTGCCCCACTTCAGCACCAGAGGCGACCCGCACAGGTCGCACTTCTCGCTCGTGGCCTTTTCCATCGTCTTGATGGATTCCATGTGCTTCTCGGCGTGCTTGAGCTCCTTCTTCAGGTGGCCGTAGAAGCCGCCCAGCAGCGCTGTCCACTTCTCCTTGCCGTCCTCGATGTCGTCCAGCTCTTCCTCCAGCCTGGCCGTGTACTGCGAGTCAAAGATGTAGGGAAAGTTCTCCACCAGCAGGTTCGTGACGACCGTGCCGATCTCGGTCGGGATAAAGCCCCCGGTGCGCTTGCCCCCTGCCTTTTGAACGTACTCGCGCTCCTGGATCGTGTTGATGATGGCAGCGTAGGTGGAGGGGCGCCCGATGCCGCGCTCCTCAAGCACCTTGACCAGTGCAGCCTCGGAGTAGCGCGGCGGGGGCTCGGTAAACTTCTGCACCGCGTCCACGGCGCGCCGGACCTGGAGCTCGGTCACCGGTTCTTCGACGAAGTCAGGCAGCATGGCCCGGACCACGTCTTCGTCTAGGTCCTGGTCCTCGGCGCGGGCCTCGAGCTTAGCCTTCTTCAGGTCGTACTGGCGGCGGGCCTCGGCGCGCTTGGCTGCGCGCCGGCGCTCGGCTGCTTCTCGCAGAACCTGGGTCGAGGCGAGGGTGAGCACCTGTTTCTCGCGCAGGTCAGGCAGCTTCTGCTTGTCGTCATCGGTCTCCTCCGGATCGTCATAGACGCGCAGGAAGCCGTCGAACTTCAAAATGGAGCCGGAAAGCCGGAAGTTGTACCTGCGATCGGCCTCGGCATCGATCTCGACGACCGTCTGGTCGTAGAGCGCGGGCATCATCTGCGAGGCGACGGCTCGCTGCCAGATCAGCCGGTAGAGCTTCAGCTGGTCCTCTTCGAGGTACCGCGCCAGCATGTCGGGGTGCATCTCGGGATGCGTGGGGCGGATCGCCTCATGCGCGTCCTGCGCATCCTTCTTCGTCTTGTACTCGATCGGCTCGGCGGGCAGGTAGCGGTCACCCAGCTCTCGCCCGATCCAGGCGCGTGTCTCGGCCACCGCGTCCGGCGAAACCCGGGTGGAGTCGGTACGCATGTAGGTGATCAGCCCGATCGTGCCTTCTTCCTTCCCCAGCTCCACACCCTCGTACAATCGCTGCGCCACCCCCATGGTGCGCTTGACGCCCCAGCCCAGCTTCCCCGCCGCATCCTGCTGCAGCTTGCTCGTGGTGAAAGGCGCGGGAGCAGCACGCTTGCGCTCCTTGCGCTCAACCGAGCGGACGGCCCATTTCGCCCCCATCGCTGCCTCGACGATGGCCCGGGCCGTGTCGCCGTCCGGCACCGCCGGCTGGCTTACCGTGGCCACCGATGCACGCTTGCCATCGATGCCCGTAAAGCGCGCGAAAAAGGTGTCCCCCGGCCGGGAGCCCGCGTCGAGCACGGCATCGATCGTCCAATACTCGACCGGCCTGAAGGCCTTGATCTCTTCTTCGCGCTCGACGATCAGCCGCACCGCAACCGTCTGCACGCGGCCCGCCGAGAGCCCGCGCCGAACCTTGTCCCACAACAGCGGCGAGATCTGGTAGCCCACGATCCGGTCCAGCACGCGCCGGGTCTGCTGCGCGTCGACCAGGTTGCCATTGACGCTGCGCGCATTCTCAAAGGCCGCCTTGACCGCCTTCGGGGTGATCTCGTTGAAAGTCACCCGCCGGATATCGGCTTTGCCGATGCCCCGCAACTCCTCCTCGAGGTGTGCGGCGATCGCCTCCCCTTCCCGGTCCGGATCGGGCGCCAGGTAGATGTGGTCCATCTTCTTGGCCAGCTTCTTCAGGTGATCGACGATCTTTTCCTTGCCCGGGATCACGATCAGGTCCGGCAGGAAGGTTCCGTTTTCGAGCTCCACGCCGATCTTCGACTTCGGCAAGTCCTTGATGTGCCCGAGGGAGGCCTCGACGGTATAGTCCGGGCCCAGATACTTGTTGATCGTCTTGGCCTTTGCAGGCGACTCGACGATCACTAGAGATTTGCTCATGTGTTTCCCTTTTCGAAGTGCCGCGATACCGGCGGCCGTGCCTATCAGGTTTCAAAAACTATCACGGGTAGCCGTTGCGAGCCAGCCCGCCAGCCTCCGCGCTCAGGCATTTTGTTGACAAACCCTACTCTTGCACGATCAAGCGTCGCCGCTCCCGGCAACCCTGATCCCACAGACGCAGAAGACGCCGGAGAGGTGCAAAGGGCGGCGAAACCCACCGCCATTGGCTGCTATGCCCGGTTGCGCCCCCCCAAGCCGTTCCGGCTGCTGGTCCGGATGCAGGCCGGCTTCCAGGTCGTCACAACGAGTCGGCGCAACAAGTAAGTCGGCGCAACAAGATACGTCCTGGGTCGCGTCGACGGAACCGGCGATCCGGGCAAACGCGCATCCTTCGAGCCGCCTGGCCGGCGTTCAGAAAGCTTTGACGTAGTGTTTGCCGGGGAGCTGCTTGATCTTGCCGGCCAGTTCCAGCTCGAACAAGGCTGTAAAGACCTCGGCGGAGCTGTGTTCGGCCTCCAACTGCTCCATGATCTCGTCCGTCTGCAGCGACTCGTCATGGCGTAAGACGCGCATCACCGCGCTTTCGATAGGCGGCATCGTCTCTTCATTGAATAACGATGCGGTCCCCGCCGGCTCGGATGCAAAGTCTGCCGAGAGCGCCTCGATCTCGAGCCTGATCTGCGACGGCAGATCCTCCCACACATCCTCCCAGGTTGCCACCAGCTTCGCCCCCTGTTTGATCAGCGCGTGCGGCCCCCAGGAGTTCTTGTTGGTCACATTGCCCGGCACCGCGTACACATCGCGGTTCTGCTCGATGGCGCACCGCGCCGTGACCCGCGAGCCCGAAGCCTCGGCCGCCTCGACCACCAGCACGCCGATGCTGATCGCGGAGAGGATGCGGTTGCGACGAGGAAAGTTGGGCGGCGCAGGGTAGGTGCCCAGCGGCTGCTCGGTCGCAATGAGCCCGCCCGCGGCCAGGATCTGCTCAGCAAGTGCTTTGTTCTCTTTGGGATAGATGACGTCGATCCCGGTGCCCCAGATGGCCACCGTAGGCTGCTTGGCCTGGATGGCGCCGCGATGCGCGAACGCATCGATGCCCCGCGCCATGCCCGAGATGACCAGCAGACCGCGCGTGGCCAGGTCGCGCGAGAGCAGCTCCGCCATCCCGGAGCCGTACGGGCTGGGGTGGCGCGTCCCAACGACAGCGATGCCGGGCTTAGCCAGCAGGCGCACGTCGCCGCGGGTCCAGAGCACCGGCGGCGGATCGAAGATCTCGCGCAGCCGCTCCGGATAGGCTTCATCCTCGTAGGTCAGAAAATCCGCGCCCATCTCCCTGAGCCGCTCGGCTTCCTGTTGCGCCGCCTTCCAGGCCTGCCCGTCGGCGAGGAACTGAACAGCGGGCGCCGGGAAGGGCTGGGCTTCGAGCGCCGTCAACGGGAGACGCACAACCGCCTCGGCCGACCCCACCCGGTCCACCGCCTGGAGGATACGCCGCGGCCCCAGCCCGGGGGTGAGCGCGAGCGCCATCCAGGCCAGCCTTCCGGAGGGCGCGCGCAGATCCTGCCCGCGCGGCGTCTCGGCCTGGCCGCCCGTCTCCGACAGTGGGGTTGGTGCGGGAAAGCTCGGGAAGCTTGAACCGGGCACAGCCGTACCTCCCTCCCGGGACACAGGTCGCTCGAAAGAAAAGGGGGCGGCGACCCTCACTCCTGGGGAGTTACCGGGAGCCTACTGGCAGCTTGTTTCTCGCACAAGTGACTGAAGTACCGTTCCTGAGGCGCTTGACCCAGATGACTGGCTCCGGTATTTCGCCGCGTCAACGCGAAAACTGCCCGGGGCGCGCAAACCGTTTGCGCCGGAGACCCTGGCCGGCAAGACTGACCGAGCAGCCTAGCCGCGACGCGGACCATCGAGGCCCGGGCTGGAACAGAACGGTATCAAGCGTGCCGGAAATGTGCAAAGTCGCGGCTGCGGAACCCCTTTGCCCCGCGGCCGCCTAGACCATCTCCCGGTCCAGCGCATACTGCATCAGGGTCTCCAGCGGCACCAGCTGCAGCATCGACTCGTGCGTGGCGCCCAGCACGATGGGCGGCGCCACCCCCTGCTGGAGCGCCTCCATCCAGCGTAGCGCGCAAAGGCACCACGGGTCGCCCGCCTTCAAACCGGGGAAGCCCATGCGCGGCGTCGACAAATCATTGCCCACCCTGCGGCTGAAGAGCAGAAACTCATCGGTCACCACCGCGCATACCAGGTGCGACCCGGTATCATCCGGGCCCGTTTCACAGCAGCCGGTGCGATAAAAACCGGTCATCGGATCGGTGCCGCAGGTCTGAAGCCTGCCCCCAAGAACGTTGCGTGCTGCCTCTGCCTGTGCCATGGCTTCCCCCCCTTTGCGGCCGTTTTCGCTCGTTTTGTGCTTTCGCGGAGCGCACACCTTCGCCCCCCTGACAAGGATTACGCTACAGTGTGCCAGAGAGGATGTAACGCATGCTCCCGATCGCTTCCAGTCCCGATCCTATCGCGGCACCAGCCAAGCGGCTTGACCAGATGAACAGCCTGCGCGACATGGGCCACTTTCCGCCGTGGGTGAATGCGGGCGCGACCTTGAACATCCTGATCACTCTGCTCGTTACCCGGTGGGTACTGCTGCACTTCGGTGGATCGCCGCTCGCGCTGCCCGGCTGGATTGCGATCGTGCTGATCGTTAATTTGATGCCGGTGGTGGTCTTGCGCGCTGTGCGCTGGCGGACACATGCGCCCATGCCGGTGGTCGAGCAGATGAACTTCTCCGGGGACCAGCACCGGTTTGCGGACTGGGTCTACGTGGCCGCATCCGCCAATATGGCATTCTGGATCATGCTCGGCTGGTGCGCCTTCACGCTTTTGCCCGGCTTCTGGACCCTGCCCGGGATGCTCGCCCTGGCGTTCGTGTGCACCTTCGCGCCGGTGTGGCTGCGTTTGATCCGGTAGCGGGCCATCCTGGACGCCGGCGGTACACTGGCCGGTGAGCCTTCTTCGTATCGCGGCGATCGACTTCCTCAACCCGGCGCCGCTGATGTGGAGCTTCGAGCATCCACCCGACGCGCCGCGGCTGGCCGAACACTACGCCATCGAAAAGATGTCCCCGGCCCGGTGCGCGCAGCGGCTGGCCGACGGCCAGGCCGACCTCGGGCTGATCCCGATTGCCGCCTATCAGGCGATACCCGGCCTGGCCATCGTGCCCGGCTGCACGATCGCCTCGCTCGGCGCCATCCGCTCCATCCTGCTCGTGCTGCGTGCCGGCCCAGGGCGCGGGGATCGCAGCGTTGCTCTTGGCAGCCAACCAGACCGGCTGAGCCCCGAAGTACTCGCCTGCCTGGAGCGAGTCCAGAGCATTGCTCTGGATACGGCTTCGCGCACCTCGGCTCTCTACACCCGCATTCTCTTTCGCAAGTACTGGCAGCGCGAGCCGTCGCTGCTGCCCCACGTCGCCGCGCTCGACCCGATGCTCCAGGCCGCCGACGCTGCGTTGCTGATCGGCGACCCCGCCCTCTTTGCGCTGGAAGACCGTGCCGCCCGCGAGACGCGCACCGGCGAGCGACTCATCTACCTGGACCTGGGAGACGCCTGGCAGCAGCAAACAGGCTTGCCGTGGGTTTCGGCGGTGTGGGCTGCGCGCACTGCCTCCGTGACCGAGGCGGAGGTCGCGCGCCGGGTGGTGCGCGATCTCCAGGCCTCCCGCGACGGCGGGCTCGCCCACCTGCCGGAGCTGGCCGCCGAGTGGTCCCGGCGCCTGGGCCTGCCGCTTCCCACGGTTACGACCTATCTCGGCCAGAACATTCACTACGTACTCGATCCGCCGTGCCTGGCCGGCATGGCCCGCTTCTACGAGGACGCCGTCGAGTGCGGGTGGCTCGAGCAGCCGCCGCAACTCAATTTTTTGTAATTCCATCGCAGCTCGTCGTCCGGCGCGCCTGATTTCGCGTCTCACCCTGCACCATGCCTTCGCTCATCACAGCCGGCTTGCTGGCCGCCGCGCAGCTCCACTCCGCGGCCCCGCATCCTCATCGCCATCACTCCCCCATGCCGCGCTGGCTGCTGCATCTCGGGCTGCCGGGGCTCTTCTTCGTGTCCATCGTCGACTCCTCGATCATCCCGCTCCCGCTGCCGGGCTCGACCGACATCCTGCTGCTCCTGCTGGTTGCGCAGCGGGGCTCGCATCCGGTCTGGCTTGCGCTGGCGGCAATCCTCGGCAGCATCCTTGGCGGCTATCTGACCTGGAGCGCGGGGAAAAAAGGCGGCCAGGCGATGCTCGAGCGCTGGGCGCCCCGCCGGCTGGTAAGGCCGCTGACGCGCTGGGTCTCGGAGCGAGGAATCGCCACAGTGGCCATCTCGGCCCTGCTGCCCCCTCCGGTGCCGTTGATGCCGCTGCTGCTCGGCTCGGGCGCGCTGGGGGTAACGCGCGGCACGTTTCTAGCCGCGTTTTCCACCGCGCGCGCGGTGCGCTACGGGCTCATTGCCTGGGTGGGCGCCACCTATGGACGGCGCGTGCTGCGGGTGTGGAACCTCTACCTGGCGGACTGGTCGAGCACGATCCTGTGGACCTTCCTCGGGCTGCTGGCGGCGGCAATCGCCTTTGGCTTCTGGAAGTATCGCCAGATGGAAGGCGCCGGGAGAACAAGCAAGGCCGCGGCTGCGGCGTAGAGCAGTGCGCGGGGCGTGGATGCCCCCGCCCCCGTGGGCGCTCTTGCAATCGAGGCTTCGACCCCTCGGCCCGTTCGGGAGCGCGCCGGCAGCCTGATGCAGTCCAAGCTCAGGTAGCCGCGAGGCTTCTGGCTTGGGGATTGCCCGAGGACGATCGACCCGCGGAATTGCGCCCGCCTAAGGCAGCTCCCACCGCAGCAAAGACGCCCCCACCGTGAACCCCGCGCCCACGCTTGCCAGCAGCACCAGGTCGCCGCGTTTCAGATGGCCTTCTTCGCGAGCCGTGTGCAGCGCGAGCGGAACGGTCGCGGCTACCGTGTTGCCGTACCGGTCGATGTTGATGATGACCTGTGCGGCTGAGAGGCCCAGGCGCTCGGCCGTCGATTCGATGATGCGCTGGTTCGCCTGGTGCGGGACAAAGCAGCCCAGGTCCGCACCGGTGATGCCATTTCTGCCGAGGATCGTCTCGCTGATCTCAGACATCTTGCGCACGGCAAACTTGTAAACCACCTGGCCTTCCTGGTGCACGTAATGCATCTTGGCCTCGATCGTGGCGACCGAAGAAGGATGGAGGCTGCCCCCGGCCGGCATGCAGAGCGCCGGGCCACCCGATCCGTCGATCTCATGCACGTAGTCGATCAGCCCACGCTCCCCTTCGGCGCAGGGCTCGAGCAACACCGCCCCCGCTCCGTCGCCAAACAGAATGCAGGTCGTGCGGTCGGTGTAGTCCATGATGGACGACATCTTGTCGGCCCCGATCACCAGCACCTTGCGATGCGCCCCGCTCTCGACCAGCTTCGCGCCGACCTGCAGCGCGTAGACGAAGCCGGAACAGGCCGCGCCCAGGTCGAAGCCCCACGCATGGTGCGCCCCGATCTTGTCCTGTACCAGGCATGCGGTAGACGGAAAGAGCATGTCCGGAGTGACCGTGGCGACGATGATGACCTCCAGATCGTCGGCCGTGATCCCCCGCTCGACCAGGCAGCAGCGCGCCGCTTCCGCGGCTAGATCGCTGGTCGCCACCCCGTCGGCTGCGATATGGCGCTCCCGGATCCCGGTGCGCGCGGTGATCCACTCATCCGAGGTATCCACCATTTTTTCGAGGTCCGCGTTGGTAAGCACCCGGGGCGGCACATACACCCCGAGCGCACTGATCTTGGCCCGCTGCAACTGGCGCGGCCCTACTTCGAGACTCAAAAGCGTTCTCCTCGACTGCCGCCGAAACGATGCAAACACTTCATTGTCTCTCTCGACTGCCGTGCTGTCGATGGCGCCCGGCCCGGCCGCCGCGCGCCGGAGCCGCTCGATTCCGAGGATCGAGGCCCCCGCAATCGCCATCCAAACCAGCATGAGCATGCAAAAAGTGAAGCTTGGTTCCGAAGGCGCGGTCGTCTCCCGTATGGGGCTCGGCTGCATGGGGATGAGTGATTTTTATGGCCAGCGCAACGATGAAGAGTCCGCGGCGACGATCCTGCGGGCGCTCGAGCTGGGGATCGACTTTCTCGACACGGCCGACATGTACGGGATCGGCGACAACGAGGAGCTGATCGGCAAGACGATCCGATCCCTGGGCAGCGGCGGCCGCGACCGCGTCTTTCTCGCCACCAAGTTCGGCAACGTGCGCAAGAAAGAAGACCCGACCTACTGGAAGGTGAGCGGGAGGCCGGAGTACGTGCACGCGGCGTGTGACAAATCACTCAAGCTGCTGGGCGTGGACTCGATCGACCTCTACTACCAGCATCGCGTCGACCCCGAGACGCCGATCGAAGACACGGTGGGCGCCATGGCGGAACTGGTCCAGGCCGGCAAGGTGAAGTATCTCGGCCTCTCCGAAGCTTCGCCGGCGACGATCCGGCGCGCGCACAAGGTGCATCCGATCACGGCGCTGCAGACCGAGTACTCGCTCTGGGAGCGGCACGTCGAAGAAGAGATCCTGCCCACGGTGCGGGAACTGGGTATCGGCTTTGTGCCCTACAGTCCGCTGGGCCGGGGGTTTTTGACCGGCGCCATCACCAAGTCGACCGATCTTGGCTCCGGCGACTCGCGCGCAACCCGCTTTCCGCGATTTACAGGCGAGGCCTTTGACAGAAACCAGGTGCTGGTCGACCGGGTCAAGGCGATCGCCGAGCGCAAGGGTGTCAAGGCCGGGCAACTGGCGCTGGCCTGGGTGCTGGCCAGAGGCGAGGACCTGGTGCCGATCCCGGGAACCAAGCGGCGCACGTATCTGGAGGAAAATGCGGCGGCCGCGGAGATTCACCTCTCAGCGGAAGAAGTCGCGGAACTCGAAGCAGCGATGCCGCTTGAGGAGATCGCCGGAGGCCGCTACAACGAAGCCAGCATGGCCTCGATCGACCGCTAGCACCGCGGCCGTCCCCGGGGAGCCCTGCCTGGTGCCGCGTCTGCAAACGCCCGGAGGGCTTTTCCCCCTGCAAATCTATGTACCGGGCGAACCTACTGCGCACGCACTAGCCCACTACCGTTGCTGCCTTCCGGCCCTGGCGGGGTTCGCAGGATTGCGCCGCGTAGGGCCCGGCACGATTGTGAGTCTACCACTGCCGACCCGCCGCGGCGAGCAGCCCCTGCCGGGCGCTGGGAACCGCGCCCTCTGACCCGAGTCGCCGGCCGCGGGAGTCCCTCGCCGCCGATCACATGCTCCCCGGCACGCTCTCGATCAATTGATCGTGCGTTGAAGCAACTGCAATCGGTGTGCAACGCGATAGCTGCTACCTTCCGGGGAGGGAGCCGCCCGGCTCCTCGCTACGGTCTGCTGCTACTTGCCTCCACCCGGGCTCACCTCTGCGCGCTGGATGCGACACGATTGACTGGATTTGAAAGGAGCTGCCATGTTCGCCCTGTTGCACGCAGCACAACACCGGCTTGCCGCCGCCGCGCCCCTTCTCCTCGCAGCAACAGGTCTGGCTGCTCAGGTCGCCGGCCCCACGGGCCCCGGCCCCGGCAATGCCCGCGCCGTGCAGATCGCCGCCGGCTCGCCGCTCGTCCAGTCCGCCTACCTCTACCTCGGCGAGCAGATCCTGCGGCTGTCGGACAGCAATCTGCGCGCGCAGACCCTCGATGCGCTCCTGAACCCGAACACCTGCGTGATGCACCGCGCGAACCTGAAGCCGGCCGACCGTCAGGCGATCGTGGCCAACCTGCTGGCCGCCGGTCTGCTGAACCCTGCCGACGACCTTACCTTTCCCGGAGGCCTGCTGGCCGGGGTCTTTCCTCCGGTGGTCAACGACAACAGCGCCTGCCCCCACCTGCCGCAGCCTTTTGTCTCGGCGCCCGGTTCAAGCTTCGGCTCGCACCACTCCTACCCCGGCGGCCTGCCGGTGCATGAGTCGAACAACGAGACCGCCGACATCAACCTGGCGTCTGAGTACCACAACGTGTACGGGCAGGTGGGCGCAAGCGGGCAGGCGTCGGTGAACTCAGCGGCCATCGCCCATCCGACGCCCCAGCAGGTCGGCGTCTCCGCGCCCTACATCCAGGCCGACCTGATCGTCGGCGCCCCGCTTTGGCATGACTGGGCCAAGTCGATCGTGTTCCAGTGGAACGCGGATGGTTCGGAGTTTCCGGAGCTTAGCATCGGGGGCTCGGGTGCAGGCATGGACGACTACGGAGCGTTGGGCGATGCGCGCACCGGCGGCCACCACATTCTGTCCCTCGCCGAGTCGATGAAGCGCGGCTTTTCGCCGGCCTTAATCATCACCCAGGCCTCCGCGCACTCCGCGCCGACCAGCGGCAATGAGTTCAAAGTAGTCCATTGGATCCGCGCGGCTGCCATCGTCGCCCAGCAGGATCCGGTTGCGAAAGGCTACCTGGCCAGGGATGCCGGTGGGAACCTCCGCCTTCCCGCCCTGGGCCGGGTGGGGGACGTGAATCTGAACGCAGCCGGGCAGACCAACATCCTGACCGAGTACGAGCTGCACAACCTGTCCGACGCGGACTTTACCTTTTCCGGCCCGGCGGTGGCGGCAGTACAGCTGGCCCTGGCCCAGGTCGCGTCCTCCTTCGGCTACGACCCCGCGGAGGTTTCGGTGTACAACCAGAAGTTCCGCAACGTGGTGCTTGCGAACTACAGTGCGGAGCGGCTGTACACCATCTACCAGGCAGAGGGGCTGGACGGGATCAAGTACGAAGTACAGCTGCTGCGCGATCAGGCCAGCCTGTAGCAGAGTGCTCGGCGCCCGCCGCCCGCCCTCAACTCTGCTGCGGGCGCCACCAGTGGGAGCGCACCTCAACGTTGTTCTGCACCTCGGTCGGCTCGCCCGGGGTGGGAGCCCAGAGCCTGATGCCCTCGCCGGCGAAAAGCCGTTCGATGGGCTCCCGCCAGGCGTGCAGGGCCAGGTCGAAAAGACCCCAGTGAATGGGCATCAGCAGTCCTGTGCCGCCCATGGCCGCAAAGCTTCGCGCTGCCCCCTCCGGGCCCATGTGGATGTCGCGCCAGAGCGGATCGAAAGCTCCTATCTCGAGCATCGTCAGGTCAAACGGGCCCCACCTGCGGCCTATCTCTCGGAAACCCTCCCACTCGCCCGAGTCGGCCCCGTAGTAGAGCCGGTGCGCGGGCCCGGCGAGCACGAAGGAGGCCCACAGCGTCTCAAAGCGGTTGCCCAGGCTGCGCCCGGAAAAATGCCTTGCCGGCAGGGCTGTGATCGCAAGCCGGCCCGCAGTCACCCGCTCGGTCCAGTTCAGTTCCGTGATGCGTGCCGGGTCCACCCCGAGCTTCTGTAGCAGGGCTCCCACGCCCTTTGCCGTCACCCAGCGCGCGGTTGCCGTCGCGGCCAGCCCCGCGAGCCGCCGGATGGTCGGCGCGCCGAGATGGTCGTAATGATCGTGCGAGATCAGCACAATGTCGACCGGGGGCAGGGCTTCGAGCGCCAGGGGCGGAGCGAAAAAGCGCTTCGGCCCGAACCACTCCACCGGCGAGGCGCGCTCATTCCAGATCGGGTCTACCAGCACCCGCGCCCCGTCCACTTCAATCAGCAGCGTGGAGTGGCCCATCCAGGTCACCCGCAGTCCACTGGCCGGGGGCTGCAGGTAGAGCCCGGCCTCGGTCAGGAAGGGCCCCAGCGGCCGGCGCGGCTTGCGCTCGGCTCTGCTGGTCAGATGCCGCCAGAGGATCTTCGGGATCATGGAGGGCGAGCCCACCGTGGTGGGGGCGGGATTCTGATACTTTCGGCGTACGCGCACTGCTGGCTCGATCATTGCAATCCTTGTCCTACGATGTCCTACGACACATGGTCCGCCGAGACGGAATCGGGTGCCGGCCAAGCCCGGTGCCGGCCCGGCCAGTGCCGGTACCAGTTCCGGTGCCA
>CAZZYH010000069.1:0-16382 GCA_964658225.1 Vulcanimicrobiota bacterium
GCGCCTCCGCCCACTGGGTGACCGCCGTCACGCCGAGCGCGAAGACGAGGAGCCGGCCGGATCGCCAGGCAGCGCTGCCAGCCGCCCGCTGGCGCCCGGTCTCTACCTGGTTTCGACCCCGATCGGCAACCTCGAAGACCTTACCCTGCGCGCGCTGCGTGTGCTGCGCTCGGTGGACCGGATCGCCTGCGAAGACACCCGCCAGTCACAAAAACTGCTGCGCGCCTACGGGATCGCGACGCCAACCGTCAGCTGCCACGCCCACAATGAGAGCGTTCGCACCCCGGAGCTGCTGGCCGCGCTTGCTGCCGGGGGGCGCATTGCGGTGATCTCGGACGCGGGCACCCCGGGCATCTCGGACCCCGGCATGCACCTGGCTGCGGCGGCCATCGCGGCGGGCGTGGCCGTGTATCCGGTTCCGGGAGCAAACGCGGCGCTTGGGGCGCTGGTGGCCTCCGGGCTGAGCACGGAGCGGTTTGCCTTCCACGGCTTTTTGCCCGAGAAGGCGGGCGCGCGCCGCACCGAGCTCGAGCGGATGGCCGCGGCGGCAGAGCGAACGACGCTGGTGTTCTACGAGGCTCCGCACCGCATCCTCGAGACGCTGGCTGACCTGGCCGCGCTCTGGCCCCTGGCGCGGGTGGTGGTCGCGCGCGAGCTGACCAAGCTGCATGAAGAGTTTCTCCGCGGAACGGCGGCCGAGATCGCGGCCGAGCTGGCCGGACGAGACCGGGTGCGGGGCGAGATGGTCGTGCTCCTCGAGGCGGGTGCGCACGGGCGTCTGCCCGATCCGGCCGGCACCTCGATCAGCGCGCGGGTGGCCGCACTGGTCGCCGCGGAAAAACTGGACGAGAAAGATGCGCTCAAACGGGTCGCGCGGGAGCGAGGACTGGGCAAGAGCGAAGCCTATCGCGAGCTGCAGCGGGAGCGCGGGAAACGCTGATCCGGGCCAGGCTCGGGGCTTGATCGAACTGCCCTCCCGGGGCGCAGCACGCCAGGCAGGCACCTTGGCTCGAAGCCGGTGGGAAGATGGGCGGCTGTCCTGCGTAGGGTGCCCGCTCTACAAAGCCTGCGCCGCGGCTGCGGCCGAGGCCCACGCCCACTGAAAGTTATAGCCGCCCAGGTGCCCGGTCACGTCGACGACCTCCCCGATGAAGAAGAGCCCGGCCTTGCTGCGCGCCTCCATCGTGCGGGCTGAGAGCTCCTCGGTCGCCACGCCGCCGGCGGTCACCTCCGCCTTCTCGTAACCCTCAGTGCCGGCCGGTGCGAAGGCCCAGTGATGCAGCGCATGCTCGGCCTGCTCGAGAGCCGGCGTGCGCCAGTTGGCGGGCGGCGCCACGGCCAGCAGCCGATCGGCCAGGCGCCGCGGAAGCGCCGCCTGCCAGGCAGATGCGGCGGTCCCCGGGTCGCGCCGGGCCCCGGGCGCGACCAGCGGGGCGGTCACCTCCCGGCCGGGCGCCAGGTCCAGCTCGACCGCAAGGCCGGGCCGCCAGTAGGACGAGATCTGCAACATGGCCGGGCCGCTCAGTCCGCGATGCGTAATCAGCATCTTGTCGCGGAAGGAGACCGGGGCAGCCGTCGTGTTCATGGTGGCGACGACCTCGGTCGCGACCCCGCTCAAGCCTTCAAAGCGGAGCCGGTCCTGGGGATCGAAGAGCAGCGGCACGAGGGCCGGACGCGGCTCGACGACCCGCAACCCGAACTGCCGGGCCAGCCGATACCCGAACGGCGTAGCTCCAAGCTTGGGGATCGACAGGCCGCCGGTCGCAACCACCAGCGCCGGGGCCGAGGCGAGCGCAGGCCCGGGAGCAGAGGACCCGGCTGCCGGCGAGCAAACCACGCCGTACTCTCCGCCCGCATACTCCACCGTTTGGATCGACGTAGCCAACCGCAAATCCACCTCGGCGCGCAGACACGAGTCGACGAGCATCTCCACAATCTGGCTGGCCGACCCATCACAGAAGAGCTGGCCTGGAGCCTTCTCGTGATAGGAGATACCGTATCGCTCCACAAGCGCGACGAAATCCTGCGGCGTATAGCGGGCCAGGGCCGACTTGGCGAAGTGCGGGTTCTCGGAAAGAAAGTGCTCGGGCCGCGTATTGAGGTTGGTGAAGTTCGACCGGCCTCCGCCCGAGATCAGGATCTTGCGCCCTGCGCGGGGCGCATGATCGAGCAGCAGAACCCGGCGCCCGCGCTGGCCGACGAGCGCCGCGCATAGCAGCCCGGCAGCCCCGGCGCCAATCACGATGACGTCGAAGCGGCGCTCGGTGGTTGAAAAGGAAGACACACCTCAGCATAGCCGGCCAGCGTGCCGCTCACCCTTGTCACACCCGTCCGCATCGAGTGCCCGCTACAGATTTCTGCTGTTTCCAGGGCCATCTTTAGGCTGTGTTCGCCAGGTGCTTGCCTAAAACCTGTTTCCTGAGTTTTTATGAATCACGTACAGGTAAGAAGCATGACGGGAAAGCAGCGGAAAGCTAGAGCCGCTCGACGTGGGAGCAGACGGACCGCTGTGATTCCTTTTTTTGCATCCTAGACTGCACGGTTATGGCATGCACCGGAACTCTGGCAGGCAGAGGGGCATTGGTTGAAGAGCTGGAACGGTAACAATGATTGAAGCGGTTGTTCTCTGGAACGAACCCAACAATCTTTCTCATTGGAACTTCCACCTGGACCCGGGCTGGGAACGTTTCGCGGCCATGGTCAAGACGGCTTCGCGCGCAATTCGCGATGTCAATCCGGCGCTGCCCATCGTGCTTGGCGGCGTGTCCTCCGGCGACAGCGACTTTCTCCGGAACATGCGCGATCAGGGTGTGATGCAGGCCGTCGATGCGGTCGGTGTGCACGGTTTTCCGCTTGACTGGAATCACTGGTCGATCAACGATTGGCCGCTGCGTGTGGCCGAGGCGCGGGAAGCCTCAGGGCTGCCTGTGTGGGTGACCGAGGTGGGCGCGTCTTCCTTTGGTGCGGAAGAGGTTGCGGCCTTCGGACTTGGACGAACGCTGCCTTTATTGCGCGGGTGCGCGGAGAGAATCCACTGGTACTCGCTCTTTGACCTGCCACCCAGCTGGCCGGCAGAAACCCGCCACAAGGAAGCCGAAGGCTCGTCGTATTACCGCCATTACTACATGGGCCTGCTGCGCCACGACGGCACGCCGAAGAGCTTCGCCAAGGAATTTCCGGTGGATGGCAAGATTGGTCTTTGCCAGTGGTTCCACTTTGAAGACCCTCGCCTGGAACAGGGAGTGGAGTGGATGCGCGCGCACCATGTGCGCTACCTGCGCACAGGGCTAAGCTGGGCCGATAGTTACCGGCCCGGCGCAGAGGCCTGGTTTGATCGCATGATGTCTGCACTCGAGCCGTTTGAGGTCGCTCTCACACTCTGCTTTACGCCACAGCACCTTGGCCTTGAGGCGCACCACACCAGCCCGCCCGCCAACAACGAAGACTATGCTGCGTTTGCCGCCTGGGCTGTCCGGCGCTATGCTCCCGCAGTCGGTTACGCACTCTCGCCTAACGAAGAAGAGGTCGCCCAAAGTCTATGAGCAAACAGGTGCTGATTACAGGCGGCGCGGGCTTCGTTGGTTCGCACGTTGCCGATGGTCTACTCCGCGCCGGCCACAGCGTCCGCGTACTGGATAGCCTTACTCCGCAGGTACACCCCGGCGGCGAGCGCCCTGGCTACCTGTCCCCTGATGTAGAACTGGTGGTCGGAGATGTGCGCGACCCGCGCATCCTGCGCGAGGTGCTGTCCGGCGTGGACGTGATTTACCACTTTGCCGCGACGGTCGGCGTGGGGCAGTCCATGTACGAGATCAGCCGGTACATGAGCGTGAACACGCAGGGTACCGCGGAGCTGCTGCAGGCGATCCTGGACTCGAAGCTGCAGCCCGAAAAATTAGTAATTGCCTCGTCCATGTCGATCTATGGCGAAGGCTGCTATCTGTGCCCACTTACCAAGCGCACTGTCCACCCGCGTGTGCGCTCGCTTAAACAGTTGCGTGACTCACGCTGGGAACTGGAGTGTGACGACTGCGGTGCGGCGCTGGTACCGGCACCCACCCAGGAGGACAAGCCGTCCGAGATCAACTCCATGTATGCCTTGTCAAAGCGCGACCAGGAAGAGTTATGCATGATCTTCGGGCGCACTTACGGGCTGGCCGTGACCGCGCTGCGTTTCTTCAATATCTATGGCCCGCGCCAGGCGCTTTCCAATCCTTATACAGGTGTGGCTGCTATCTTTGCGGCGCGCATGCTGAACGGGCAGGCGCCGCTGGTCTTTGAAGACGGCGAGCAGATGCGTGACTTCGTGAGCGTGCATGATATCGTGCGCGCCAATCTGCTCGCGATGGAGCGGCCCGAGTCCAACGGCCAGGTGATCAACATCGGCAGCGGTCAGCCGATCAGCATCCGCAACGTGGCCGGGAAACTCGCCCGCTCGCTTGGCGCAAGCTTCGAGCCGGTCATCACTCATAAGTATCGTGCCGGCGATATACGCCACTGCTACGCCGACATATCGCGGGCGCGCCGCTTACTGGGCTATGAGCCCGGGGTTAGCCACGAAGCGGGCTTTCTGGAGTTAGCCCAATGGCTTGAATCGCAGGAAGCAGAAGACAAGGCCGAAACGATGCTCGATCAACTTACCACCTACGGCCTTACCGCCTAGGCTCAAAAAGGGAAGCATGGCAGCTGGGGGACCAAGTAACGCGCGCCACATCCTTGTCACCGGAGGGGCGGGTTTTGTAGGCTCAAACCTTGTAGCTCGGCTCCTTGAGGATCCCGGCAACCAAGTCACGATCTATGACAATCTGGCGCGGCGCGGTGTCGAGCATAACCTCCGCTGGCTGCAGTCTCTGCCGCAACGAGAACGATTGCACTTTATCCTGGGCGATGTACGCCACGCGCTCAATCTCGCGGCGGCCGCGCGCCAGGTCGACGAGATCTATCACCTCGCCGCGCAGGTAGCTGTCACCACTTCGGTCGAGGATCCGCGTGGCGACTTTGAAGTCAACGCCGCCGGAACCCTCAACGTACTGGAAGGGGCGCGCCAGAGTGGCAGGCAGCCCTTTGTCTTTTTCACCTCGACCAACAAGGTGTACGGCAGTCTGGACTTAGTAGCGGTCGAGGAGCATGGGCCCAGTTACCGCGCCATCGACCCTGGCTTTGCCGGTGCATCCGAAGACACCCCGCTCGACTTTCACTCGCCTTATGGGTGCAGCAAGGGCGCTGCCGACCAGTACGTGCGCGACTACTCGCGTATCTATGATTTGCCTACCATTGTCTTTCGCATGTCCTGCATCGCAGGTCCTCACCAGTTTGGCAATGAAGACCAGGGTTGGGTCGCCCATTTTCTCTACTCGGTGCTGGCCGGTAAGTCCATCACGATCTATGGCAATGGTCGCCAGGTACGGGATATCCTCCATGTCGATGACCTCGTAGACGCGATCCTTCTAGCGCGGGCCAGGCTCTCCACGACCGCAGGCAAAATCTATAACATCGGGGGAGGCATGGCCGAGTCCGCCTCGGTGCTTGAGATGCTGGCCCGCATCGAGCAGCTCACCGGCATCGCGCCGCGCTGTAACTATGCGGCGGTGCGACCGGGCGATCAGCCCTTGTACATCTCGGGGATCGGGAAGATCAAAACAGACACGGGATGGCGCCCGCGCCGCTCACTCGACCTCACCCTGCGCGACATCCACAGCTTCTGGCAGGCGCATCGCGAACTCATCCTCGAACTCACCGCGTACTCATCCTCGCAGACAAGGATTTGCTCCAACCGGCAAGAGCTGGTTGCCGATGAGGTAGCTTGATGCGCTACGCCCTGGTCAACCCGCTCTGGAGTTTTGAAGGCTCTACCTACTTCGGATCGCAACAACCTGTGTTCCCGATCGAGTTGCTCTCCGCACGGGAGTTTCTGCGCGCGGCCGGGCACCAGGTTCTGCTCGTCGATGCGTTTCTGGAACGGCTTACGCCGCACGATGTCAGCGCGCGGCTCGACCTGTTCGAAGAAGATTTCCTTGTCATGCCCACCACCAATTCCTATCTGTTCTGGCGCTGTCCACAGCCGGAACTACGGGTGCCGCGGCAATGGCTCCGCGCACTGGGCCGCAGATCGACCTCGGTGCTCATCGGGCCCCACGGGTCCGCCACGCCCCAGGCAACGCTGGCAAAAACGGGCGCCAACGTCGTCCTTCGGGGCGAACCCGACCAGACACTCGCCATGCTCGCCGAGAAGCCGCGGTTCAGCATTCCCGGCTGCGTGTGGCTGGAGAACGGTCGCATCCTCTCTTCTCCCGAACCGCTCGGGGTTACAGACATGCGTGCCGTCGGGCCGGCCGACTACTCCGATTATCCGGTGCACCTGCACACCCACAAACACCACATCTTTACAAATGTCTCCGGTCTGGGCGCTGAGATCGAATTTGCGCGTGGCTGCCCGTATGCCTGCAACTTTTGTAACAAGACCCTGTTCCGCAACAAGTACCGCGAGCGCGCGGTGAGCGCGGTGCTGGCCGAGATCGATGCGCTGGTTGCGCGCGGCGTCACCTACATCTACCTGATCGACGAGATCTTTGGCGTAGGCAAGCAGGTACGCGCATTGCTCGAGGCGATCGCCGAAAGGCCGGTGTCGATCGGATTTCAGTCCCGCATCGACTTGTGGGACGAAGACTCGCTCGACCTGCTCGCGCGAGCCCACTGCATCTCTTTTGAGTGTGGCATCGAATCGATTACCGAAGCGGGCCGGGACGCGATGAATAAGCATTGCCGCATCGCCAATGACCGCATCGCGGACTTGCTCATCTATGCAAGGCAGCGGATAGCCTGGGTGCAGGCAAACCTGATCAAAACGCCCCACGATGATGCGGCGGCTGTGGCCGCCTTCCAGGCGCGGCTCAAAGCCCACGGTGTCTGGGTCTCGGAGCCGGTCCCGATGTTTCCCTTTCCAGGCTCGCCGCAATATGTCCAGACCTTTGGCGCGCAGCCGGATGAGGACGCCTGGGAACGCGCCCACCAGTTCTATCTCGACATGTTTATGGACAAAGGCTTTAGTGACATCCAGGCGGCGCGGCCCGCCACCTTGCAGGAGCTCGAATGCGCCTCTTGATCACCACCGATACGGTGGGAGGCGTTTGGACCTATACAAAAGAGCTGAGTGAAGGTTTGCTGTTGCGCGGCCATCACGTTCTGCTGATCAGCATGGGACGGCTTCCATCTTCTGATCAGCATGACTGGACGCGTCGCATGGAGAGCCAGTGGTCAGATCGGTTCAGCTATCTGCCAACCGACTACCCGCTGGAGTGGATGCGTAACAATGACAGTTGCTATTGCGCCGCAGAACGGCTGTTGCTGTCGCAGATCGCAGCATGGGCGCCCGATGCGTTGCATCTCAATCAGTTCTGCTACGGCGCCCTGCCTACCGATCTGCCGAAGACGGTGATAGCCCACTCCGATGTGGTGAGTTGGCATCAAGCGTGTCGCGGAGGGCTGCCCACCGATTCGTCGTGGTTCCGCCACTACCACGATACAGTGAGCCGGGGCCTGGCGCAGGCGCATGCAGTTGTGGCGCCCACATGGTGGATGCTGGATGCGCTGTGCAGCAATTTCGCCGTTGCCGCCTATCGCACCGTGATACCAAATGGCCGCGCCCTGCCTGCTTCTCGCGCCTCCAGCAAACGAGCGATGCAGGCGGTCACCATCGGGCGATTGTGGGATGAAGGCAAGAACGTGCGGCTGCTTGAGAAAGTCTCATCGCCCATGCCTCTTCTTGTGGGCGGCGAGCTCGCGCTCGAGACCGAACCACCCTTTACTTCGTCGCGTCTCATGTTGCTGGGCCCATTATCCGAGCAGCAAACCCTGGCACTGTTCGCCCACTCGTCTCTCTATATCGCGACTTCACGCTACGAGCCTTTTGGCCTGGCGCCGCTCGAAGCCGCGCTTTGCGGCTGCGCGATCGTTGCCTCTGATCTCCCCAGCCTGCGCGAGGTCTGGGGCAATAGTGCTCTCTACTTCAAGTCTGCCGACGATCTCTCTCGCCTGCTGCATGCACTGCATCGGGACCCCGCACTGGTGCGGCAATCGGCCAGGCAAGCCTACGCGCGTGCTCGTTCTAAATTCTCCCGCGATGCCATGATTGAAAGCTACATCAACCTCTATGATCGCCTGCGCAGGCCGATCAGGGCCCTTAGCCTGCAGGAAGGCGCGGTACAGCATGTCGTCTAAGCTGGCGATTGCCTTGTTTGTCCACTCGATCCGCTCGGACTGGAACAATGGCAATGCTCATTTTCTACGAGGCCTCGCCCGTGCGCTCGGGGACGGGGCGCCGACAGTAAATCCCTGCGCGCCTGTTTCCTACCAGGGTCATGCGGTCACGATCCTTGAGCAGGAGGGTAACTGGTCGACGATAAATCTGACATCTGAGCCCCAGGGTCAGGCTTCCCTTGAGCAATTTGACCGTATGTACCCGGACCTTCACGTCGTCTGCTATGCACTGGATCCTGTGGTGCTGCGGAAGTATCTGGGGGAACAGGACATCGTGATCGTGCACGAGTGGAATCCTCCCGCGCTTATCGAGGCGATCCTGTCGTTGCGCGATGAACTTGGCTTTCGCGCGCTCTTCCACGATACCCACCATCGTGCCAGTTCCAGTCCTGAGCAATTGCGGCTGCTACAGGTAGAACGCTTTGACGGGGTCATCGCCTTTGGCGAAGCCTTGAGCGCGCACTATCGGGATCACTTTGCCCTGGAGCGGGTTTGGACGCTGCATGAAGCAGCCGACACCAGCGTGTTTTCTCCCCGACAGGCGGCGCAGGACACTGACGTTGTGTGGGTTGGCAACTGGGGCGATGACGAGCGATCGCAAGAGATACGCGCGTATCTTGTGGAGCCGGCCGCAAAGTTGAAAGCGCGCACTTTTGCTGTCTACGGAGTACGCTACCCGCAAAGCGGCCTGGACGAGTTAGTTCGGGCCGGCATCAACTTCGGCGGCTATTTGCCTAACCTCGGTGCGCCCGCTGCATACGCTGCGTCGCGGCTTACCGTACACATTCCTCGTCAGCATTACGCGGGCGCCATGGCCGGCATCCCAACCATTCGCGTGTTTGAAGCGCTTGCCTCCGGGATTCCGCTCATTTCTGCCCCCTGGCAAGATGTAGAGAGTCTTTTCATGCCGGGAGATCTCCTGTTTGCTCGTTCATCGCAAGAGATGGTCGAGTCGGTAGAGTACCTTCTGTCGCATCCCCAGGCAGCTCGCGAGCAGGCGGCCCGGGGCCTGGCCTCGATCTACGCCCGCCACACGTGCGCGCACCGCGCCCTTGAATTGACAAACATTTGCCGCGAGGTGCTTGGCTAAGTGAATCTCTTCGTCTTCGGTTCCTCGATAGTCTCCTCCTACTGGAACGGTGCGGCCACGTACTACCGGGGTATTTACAAATACCTGGCTCGTCGGGGACACACGATCACCTTCGCCGAGCCAGACGCGTACGGGCGGCAGCAACATTTGGATACAGGAGACTTTACCTATGTGAAGTCGATCGTCTACCAGCCGACGACTGAGATAGACACGATGGTCGCGCTTGCGTCGCAGGCTGATGTGGTCATCAAGCACTCCGGAGTCGGCGTTTGTGATCGCGAGTTGGAATCGGGTGTACTCTGCTGCAAGCCGCGATCGATCGTTTGCTTCTGGGATGTAGATGCGCCTGCCACCATTGCACGGATGCATGCCAACCCCTTCGATGCTCTTCTCGAGTCGATCCCCAACTACGACGCCATCTTTACTTATGGCGGTGGGAGCCAAGTACGCGGGCACTACGTAGCCATGGGGGCAACGAATTACTTCTCGATTTACAACGGGCTCGATCCAGAAACCCATCACCCGGTAGAGCCGGAGCCTGCACTGAGCTGCGACGTGGCTTTCCTCGGCAACCGATTGCCGGACCGCGAGGCGCGCGTGGACGAGTTATTTCTCAAAGCGGCGATGCTGGCTCCAGACAAAAGCTTCCTGTTAGGCGGCGAAGGCTGGAAGGGTAAAAAGCTGCCCACAAACGTCCGCTGGATCGGCCACGTATCCACAGCGGACCACAACCGCATCAATTGCTCGGCGTCCTTCGTAATGAACATCAATCGCAGTTCCATGGCGAACTGCGGCTTCTCCCCACCGACGCGGATCTTTGAGGTAGCAGGCACAGCAACCCCGCTGCTGTGTGACGCATGGCCGGGGATCGAAGATGTTTTTGAGCCGGGACAGGAGATCCTCATGATCCATTCGGCAGAGGATGTGGTAAGCGCGCTTTCTACGTACAACAGAGAAGAGCGCAACCGGGTGGGCCACAATTTTCTGGCCCGTGCCTTACGCGACCACACCTACTCGCGCCGCGCCGCACAAGCCGAAGCTGCATTCGAGCAACTGCTTGCCGGCCGCAGGATCGCGGCTCGCACAGCGGCGGAATCTATTACCGCATGAAGCTGGTAATTCTAGGCCTTACGATTACTTCGTCCTGGGGCAACGGGCATGCGACCACTTTCCGCTCGCTGTGCCGAGCACTGCACGCGCGTGGTCACAAGATCGATTTCGTAGAGAAGGATGTCGAGTGGTACGCAAGTCATCGCGACCTGGCCGAGCCCGGGTATTGCAGGGTCTGGCTTTATAGTGACTGGGTTAAAGACGGCCGCGAACTTGCTCGCAAGCTTTCCGCGGACGCAGATGTGATCGCCATCGGCTCTTACTTTCCGGACGCAATCCAGGGGACGTACGATCTTCTCGACCTGGGCATGGCGCCAGTTACGTTTTATGATATCGATACACCGATCACCCTGGCCGCTCTGCGTGCGACAGGGCGCACGGAGTATCTCGATGCGAACCTGATTCCCAGCTACAGCGCATATATGAGCTTTACCGGCGGCCCGGCGCTTGCGGAACTCGAGACGTGCTTCGGCTCACCGAGAGCGGTGGCTCTCTACTGTTCGGTCGATCCGGATCTCTACCAGAAGATACCAGCGAGGGCTGACTACGAAGCCGACTTATCCTATCTCGGCACCTACGCTCCGGATCGTCAGGCGAAGCTCGTCTCGCTGCTGGCTGAGCCCGCATCGCGGCTTCCGGATCAAAGCTTCCTGGTCGCAGGTCCTATGTATCCGGCAAGCGCGGCGTGGTCGAAGAACACGCGCCGCATCGCGCATGTGGCCCCGGCCGACCATCCGGCCTTTTATTCAAGCGCACGCTTCACCTTGAATCTCACCCGGAGCGAAATGGTGCTGGCGGGCTATTCGCCCTCGGTCCGGCTCTTTGAAGCCTCAGCCTGCAGCGCGGCTATCTTGTCTGATCCCTGGCCGGGGATTGAGACCTTCCTTACTCCAGGGGAGGAGATCGTAACCGTGACCGATACCGATTCTGTCGTCGACATCCTCAGCGGCTTTTCAGAAAGCGAGCGGGTCCGGATGGGGGTGCGCGCACGCGAACGCATTCTTGCGCACCACACGGCGGCGCATCGTGCTCTCGAGTTCGAGTCGATCGTGGACGGGCTCGGCGCTCATCCCGGGGTCAGCACGCCGGCGAAGAGTGATCTGCAGGAGAGTGCTGCCGAGAGCTCGAGAGATGTTTGAGCTCCCGCGCCGCCCTGGCAAGCACGGGTTGCCACGCGTCCCTGGTCTCCTGGCGAAAAAGCCGCAGGGTCGGATACCAGGGAGTGTCCTGCCGTTCGAGCATCCAGCGCCAGTCCGGCTGCCGCTTGAGCAGCACCCAGGCAGGCCGTGCCAGCGCCCCGGCAAGGTGCGCGGCAAAAGAATCCGTTGTGATCACCAGGTCCATCTCCGCAAGGCAACCTGCGAACACCTCTGCCGAGTAACAACCGGCGTGCCGCGGTGGCCAGGCGCGCTTCCAGCAAAAGGCTTCCCACTCTGCCGATTCAGACTGCAGGCACCAAAACTCGGCATCTTCGCGTGCGTCGAGCAGTGGTTCGAGTAAATCGAAGGGAATGGATCGCGACGTGTCCCAGGCGCTGCTGCTCCACACCAGGCCCACGCGGAGCCCTCTTCGCTCACCCAGGATGCGGCGCGCCCCTTCGAGAGCCAAGGCCGATAAAGCAAGGTAGGGAACGCCGGGAAGAGTCCGCGGCGTAGAGCGGAAGAGATAGGCTAACTCGGTAATCTCGATCTGCACATCGAACGGTCGGAACTCTTCCCACGCGATGACTTCATCGACACCGACTGCGAAGCGCGCAAGCTCGACTAAGTCTGGGTTTACCTGCAGAGTGAGTCGACTTACCTGCTCCCGGAGGAGCCGGGTGTAGCGCAGCATCTGGACCGCATCGCCGAACCCGTGCACGGAGCGAATGAGCACGCTCTTGCCTGCGAGCCCGGCGCCGTTCCAGACGCGGTGCGGGTCAGCCGCTCCGCGGGCCCGGATCGCGTCGCTCTGCTGCCAGGCGGACTCGTACTCGCCGGCGAGCATGTAGCAGATCCAGCGGCGGCCAGCGCAGTGGTCCGGGTCGGCTCCCAGGTGGGCGGCGTGCTCGAAAGACGCCGCCGCTTCCAAGGGTTTTTGATCGGCGAGCAAGCCCTCGGCTTCGGCCAGGGCTGCCTCGACGAGCACGTTCATGGCTCAGCTACCGGATCCTCGGCTCGCCGAGGATAGACACAGTGCGCGCTTCCGTCGGATGGGATCGGCGCCGCTCGGCAAAGGTACACCTCATCCTCCGGGTGGGCGAGGATGCGAAATCCCGCGCTGCGCAGCATGGCCTCGGTGCAGGCGCGATTCGGCAGCCACCAGTTGGTGGCGTCGCCGCAGTAACTCTGCTCGACGAAGTGCATCTTCGGGTAATCCGGGTCGTCAAAGACGGCTCTCGCGTCGAAGGGATAGTCGGGTTCAGGTACAAGCACGCGAGGACTTCCGCGCTGCAGGCTCTGAAACAGAAACAGATCTTTGACCACATGTTCGCGGATCAGGTCGAGGGCGAGCAGGGGGTGACGAAGGTGGTAAAGCACGCCCATAAAGAGAACGAGATCGAACTTTTCCCCGAGGCTGGCGATCTCCCACACCGACAGGCGCAGATAGTCGATTGCAAGGTTCTCGACAGAAGCGGCAAAGCGCGCCTGGGCTAGGTAGCGTTCATCGCTGTCAATGCCGAGCACGCGCGCGGCGCCTCGGCGTTTCATCTCCATCGAATAGAAGCCGGCATTGCAGCCGATGTCGAGCACGGTCTTACCCGACAAGTCAGCCGGAATGGTCTCGCGAAATTGCTGGTACTTTACGTTGGGATAGTCGAAGAGAAAGTGCTCGGGCGCGGTGCGCACCCCGCCCAGCCACATGTTATGAAACCAGGGTCCCAGTGCGCGGATCTGTGCCTCGAGGCGCGTTCGCTCTTTGGTGTTGCGCATCGAGGTGAGCGCGGCCGGAGTTTCGGTCTGATTCACGTTCGATCCTCTCCCTGCACCTAGGATGCAGGGGAGGCGGGCTCAACCGTGCAGAATCCGTGCCTGACTGGACCCAGGATGATTCTCCGGGCCGAGGACCTTGATCTTGCTGGCAAGCCCCAGCAGGCCGAGCAGCCGGATGCCCCAGTAGTTCACATCCAGCTCGTACCAGACCATGCCGTGGCGAGCCGAAACAGGATGCGCATGATGATTGTTGTGCCAGCCTTCGCCACCGCTCAGCAACGCCACCCACCAGTTGTTCCGCGAGTCGTCGCGGGTATCAAAGCGCCTGGAGCCCCACATATGCGTAGCCGAGTTGACCAGCCACGTGGTATGCCAGCCAAGCGTCACACGCAGAAAGATGCCCCACAGCACCCAGCTCAATCCGCGATGCCCGGCCGCTCCGCCAAAGTAGGCTAGCGCCATGCCGGTCACGGTCAGGGGCACCCAGTGCAAGCGGCTCAGCCATACGTAGAAAGGCTGCTTGTAGAGGTCGGGCGTGTAGCGCATCAGCAGAGGATCATGATTGTGCAGGGACCCCCACAGCATCCAGCCCATGTGCGACCACCAGGCTCCGTCGCGCGGCGAGTGCGGGTCACCGGGCTTGTCGGTGATCTGATGGTGGAGCCGGTGCACAGATACCCAGAACAGCGGCCCGCCTTCGAGCGCGAGCGTGGCGCAGATGGCCATGCCGTATTCCACCCATCTGGGAGTGACAAAGCCGCGATGGGTCAACAACCGGTGGTAGCTCATGCCGATACCGATGTTCTGTGCCAGCACCCAGGTGGCGGCAAAGACCAGCAGCGAGGACCAGCGAAAGAAGAACAAAGCAGCCAGGCCGAGCACATGAAAGGCCAGCATCCAGCCGGCGAAGAGCAGGTTCAGCCGCCCGCTCTGCGCCTGGAGCAAGCCGCGGCTATCTGCCTCCGCCTGATCGGTGCGGGGCGCGGTCAGGCCTGCGGTGGGGGTGCGGAGACGCATCGGCACTCCCAAGCTACCGGTTGGGCAGGCGGCCCGCTGTAATTGTTCCGTAATAGATCCTCCCGGCTACCCGCGCGAAGCCATGGGACCGTGGCGCACACTCCCCGTAGAACCGCGCGCACCGGGCGGGCGAGCGATACTGGAGGCAGATGAATCGAGAGAACCTGCGCGCATGAGCACCCCGATGCCAACCGATACGCCACCCGGGTCGCCCGCCCGCCCGCTGCTGCGGCGCGCGCTGGGCGGTCTTTGCGCGGCCGCGCTGCTGGCGCTCGCGGTGGGCGCTTTTCTTACCCGCGGCGGCGACCCCGCGCTCGAGTACAACGCGCCTCCGCCGCAGCTTCCGAACACCACCGGTCTGGTCGACCAGGCACCGCTCGCCACCGCCCGCACCCTGGCCGCGCAGGCGGCCACGCGCCAGGAGCAGGAGTATGCCCGGCAGGCGCTCGAGCTCGCCGACCGCGAGGTGGACCAGGCCTTTGCCGATGCGCTGCACCAGGCCACCGCCCATCCTGCCCCGCTCACCGGCCCGGCGGTCAAGATAGCCCAGCGCCTGGCTGCGCTCGCGCCGCAGATCGCCGCCGAGCAGCAGCAGGTGGCCACCCTGAGCAAGGCGGCCGACGCCTCCCCGACCGGCCCCGGCGCGCAGCAGCAGCTGGTCGAGGCGCAGCTGGCGCTGGACCAGGACGAGCGCGATGATCTCCAGCAGGACCTGGTGCGGCTGGGCGGGGATCGCCGCTCGCGCATTCAGCAGGCCCTCGACGAGCATGAAGCCCTGCAGAAACAGTCCTCCAGCCTGCCCCAGAACACTGCCGCCGCCGCGCTGGAGTCAGCGGCCAACCTCAGAACGATCCAAGGCAAACTGGCAGCGCTCAGCTCGCTCAACCTGCGGCACACGCTGCTCGAGCAGGCACGGGCCGATGCCGGCAGGCTGGCCGCGCAGCTGTCGCGCAAACACGACCTGCTGGACAAGGCGACCAGCGCCGGGTCGGTCGCGCACCCTGCCGCTGCAGCGCCGGCGAAGGCGGGCGACAACGGCACCATCCTGCAGCTGCGCGCGCTCGCCGACCAGCGGAAGACCCTTGCCCAGCTGGACCAGCGCATCCACGAGAGCCAGCAATTGGCCGAGGTCTACGCCCGCTGGGATGCGCAGGTGGTGCTCGATCGCAGGACCGTGCTGCATCGGCTGCTGGTCCTGACGATCTTTCTGGTGGTCATGCTCACCCTCATGTTTGCCGCGCACCTGGTGGTCGAACGAGAGCTGGACCGGCGGGTTACGGACCGCCGCCGCCGCAATCACCTGCGCGTGATCCTGGAGACGGGGCTGCAGGGGGCGGGCGCAGGACTGATCCTGCTCGCGCTCTTCGGGCCGCCGCAGCAGGTTTCTGCCCTGCTCGGCATCTCCACTGCCGGCATCGCCTTCGTCATGAAAGACTTTGTCGTCGCCTTCTTCGGCTGGTTTGTGCTGATCGGCAAGGGCGGCCTGCGGGTAGGCGACCTGGTCGAGATACAAGGCGTCGGCGGCGAGGTGGTCGAGCTGGGACTGATGCGCACGGTGCTGCTGGAGACGACCAATGGGGTCGACGTGGGGCACCCCACGGGCCGGCGTGTCGCCTTTATGAACAGCTACGCGATCGAAGGCCGCTTCTTTAACTTCTCGACCGCCGGGCAGTGGCTCTGGGACGAGCTGGTGGTCAATGTAGCCATCGCAGAGGAGGCGACGGCGAAGGCGGAGGCGATCCGCCAGGCGGTCGCAGAGGACACGCATGGCGATGCCGAGCTCGCAGAGCGGGAGTGGCGACAACTGAAGACCGGCTTGTCGGCCAACTCGGCCGCGCCCGCGGTCAGCCTGCGACCCGCGGCCACGGGCATCGACGTGATCGTGCATTATGTAACACGTGCCAGTGACCGTTACGAAACCCGTACCCGGCTGTATCGTCGCGCCATCGAGATCCTGCATTTCGCGGCGCGGCCGGCAGGCGCTGGGAACGGGCCGC
>CAZZYH010000070.1:0-4081 GCA_964658225.1 Vulcanimicrobiota bacterium
GTTGCTGAAGTAGGTGCGGGCGAGGGCCGCGGCTCTTTGCCTGCGGTGAAGCTTCACGACAGTGCGAAGCCGTGGCTGGGCAACGGTGGGCGTGGGGAGACCGGCCCGTTCGTAGAACGGGAACTGAGTCGAGCCATCAGGCGGAAGCAGACCCATTCCGGGGACGTTGCGGCTGACGCGACGTGGGCCCCGGGAATGCATGTGTTCTAGGCGGAGGCGTTAGACGGCTCCGCAGAAAGATTACTGATTATGGTGGGACAGAGAATTCGTATCCGGCTGAAGGCATATGACTACCGGGTCCTTGATACCTCGACCGGCGAGATCGTCGATACGGCGAAGCGCACCGGGGCGCAGGTAGCAGGGCCCATCCCCTTGCCGACGGTGAAGAACAAGTATTGCGTTTTGCGTTCGCCGCACGTCGATAAAAAATCGCGGGAAGCGTTCGAGATCCGCACCCACAAACGGCTGATCGACATTCTTGAGCCGACCCAGCAGACGGTCGACGCGCTGATGAAGCTCGATCTCCCGGCCGGCGTCGATGTGGAGATCAAGGCGTTCGAAAAGTAGCGGCGAGATGCCGCGGCGACGCGACGACTACGGCCGACGCGTCGCCAGCGCAAGGAAGAAGCACATTCCGCTCGCTTTGTGCGGGGGAGACTGCAGGTTGAGACGCAGCGCTCAGCCAGGTGAAGTGCCGGCAGTGGGATAGGCGCCCCGGGCGTGGTTTGCCGAGAGGGCAAGTCTCATGATGAGGAAGGGATAGCGCAACGATGGCAGTGACAGGGATTCTAGGCAAGAAGATCGGCATGACGCAGGTGTTCGATGAGCGGGGCGAGGTGCACCCGATCACCGTCCTGCAAGCGGGGCCTTGCGTCATCACACAGTTGAAGACGATGGCCAAGGATGGCTATGACGCGGCGCAGATTGGACTGGTCGAGTTTGTGAAAGCGTCCAAGGTGACCAAGCCCCAGGCGGGGCACTTTGCCAAGAATAACGTTGCGCCGGTGCGCTTGATCAAGGAGTTCCCGATCGAGTTTGCGCATGCCCCCGCCGAGGGCGGAGCGCAGGAGCTCTCGACCGATAAGGCAGGCGATCGGGTACTGGTCGATATCTTTTCAGATGAGAAGTATGTGGATGTGATCGGGACGAGCAAGGGCCGCGGCTTTGCGGGCGTGGTGCGCCGCCACGGCTTTGGCGGCGGACCGAAGTCGCACGGACACATGTTCCAGATCCAGGGCTCGATCGGCGCGTCCAGCTTTCCCTCCCGCGTCTTCCCAGGGCAAAGGATGCCCGGGCACTTCGGCGATGAGCAGGTGACGGTGCGCAACCTGCGCATTCGCGGCATCGACCTCGAGGAGAACCTGATTATGGTCGAGGGCGCGGTGCCGGGTCCACGCGAAGGATATGTACTGATCTCGAAGGCGAAGGCGCCGCCGCGCGAGCGTCGGGGCTTTGCCGGCTCGAGCACGGTTGATCCGCTGAAGGCCTCGAAGAAGGCTTCCGCCAAGAAGAAGTAGGGACGAGTTGTAGCGCCGGCCTGCACTTTTGGGTGCGCAGGTGCGCATGCAATCTTCATGAAGATCATGTAGCTCAGGGCGCGGATGGATCGCAGCTCAAGAGAAGAGAAGACGATGGCAACAGTCGATGTACACAATCTGGATGGCGAACGCGTTGGGACGGTAGAGCTGGCCGACGAGGTCTTTGCGCCGGACACGGTCAATGAGGCGCTGGTCTGGGAAGCAGTGAAGCATTTTCGCGCCGCGATGCGGCAGGGAACGGCCGCGACCAAGAACCGCAAGCTGGTCTCGGGCTCGGGCAAGAAGCTGTGGAAGCAGAAGGGTACGGGCCGGGCGCGGGTAGGCTCGATTCGTTCGCCTCTCTGGCGGTCGGGCGGTACCGTGCACGGGCCGCAGCCCCGCTCCTATGACTATGCATTCCCGAAGAAGAAGGTGCAGGGCGCGCTGCGTTCGGCGCTGGCGGCAAAGCTGGCAGAGGGCAAGCTGACCATCGTGTCGAGTCTGGAGCTGGCGGAGCCGAAGACCAAGCTCTATCGCCAGGCACTCGACAAGCTCGAAGCCAAGCGGACGGTGCTGCTGGTCGAAGCCGGGCAGGAGCTGACCCCGAACCTGATCCTGGGGGCGCGGAATCTGGACCGGGTCGAGTTGCTGCTGTCCACCGAAGTGCACCCTTATGACGTGCTGCGGGCCGAGCGGACCATCGTATCGAAGGCCGCAATCCAGTTGCTCGAGGAGCAGCTGAAGAAGAGCGTTTCCAAGCGGAAGCTGGAAGCACGGAAGGCCGAGGTAGCCTGATGCCGACACTGCACACTGTGATTCGCAAGCCCTTGATCACTGAGAAAGGGCTCAACGCGAAAGAGCTCGAGTCGACCCTGGTCTTCGCGGTGGCAACCAAGGCGACCAAGAACGAGGTAAAGCAGGCCGTCGAGGCCTTGTTCAAGGTGCGGGTAGCTGCTGTCCGCACGATGAACTACGTGGGCAAGGAGCGGCGCCGGGGCAAGTTCGCCGGCTACCGGCCAGACTGGAAGAAGGCGTACGTGCGCCTGGTCGCGGGCGAAAAGATGCCCGAGTACGTGGACAACCTCTAGAGCACCGGAGGGCCGAACCGTTGGGTGGAGTGAATGGAGCTCGGCTCCCGGTGCGGGCAAGCAAGGGACCGGCCTTTCGCGATGCGGAGCAAGAGCACCTTCCGGAGAAGAGCTGCTCGCACCGCAGGCCTCTTCCAGGGTTCGACAAAGCGGGATGTGAGTGCCTGGCTAGCGTCCACGGGGATGTGGGCGGATAAGAGAGAGTAAGAAGATGCCGATCAAGACATATCGACCGATTACACCGACGCTACGCTTTAAGACCACGTTGGTGAACAACGACATCACCACGAACAAGCCGCACAAGGCGCTCACCGTGGTCAAGCAGCGGACCGGCGGTCGTACCAGCACGGGGCAGCTGGCCATCCGCCACCAGGGCGGCGGCCACAAGAAGATGCTGCGCCTGATCGACTTCAAGCGCGAGAAGTACGGCGTGCCGGGCAAGGTGGCAACGATTGAGTATGATCCCAACCGCTCTGCGCGTATCGCGCTGATCCATTATGCGGACGGCGAGAAGCGCTACATCATCCAGCCGGTGGGGCTCAAGGTAGGGCAGTCCGTGATGAGCGGTCCCGATGCGGACATTCTCATCGGAAACGCCTTGCCGCTCAAGAACATTCCTGCCGGGACCACGGTGCACAACGTGGAGCTGCGCCCGGGCAAGGGCGCGCAGATGGTACGCTCGGCGGGCGGCTCAGCGCAGCTGGTAGCCAAGGAAGGCGAGTATGCGCTCCTGAAGCTGCCTTCCGGGGAGACGCGCAAAGTGCTGGTCGAGTGCATGGCGACCATTGGCCAGGTGGGCAATACAGACCACGAGAATGTGACCATCGGCAAGGCCGGGCGCAACCGCTGGAAGGGCATTCGCCCGGCGAACCGCGGTGTGTCGATGAACCCGGTCGACCACCCGCATGGCGGCGGTGAAGGCAAGACCTCGGGGGGCCGGCATCCGGTCACGCCGTGGGGCCAGCCAACCCGTGGCTACAAGACGCGGAACAACAAACGCACCGATGTGTTTATCGTGAACCGCCGTAAGAAGTGAGCACGGCCCGGAAGAGCCGCCCTCGGCCGAGGGCGGCTGTCAAGAGCGGCGCGAGCGCGCGCAAGAGCGCTTGAGGCCGGGGTTTTCGCGAGAGAAAGATTTTGCAGGGCGCTTCGGGCGCCGGGTGAGGGTAGAAGATGGCACGGTCGACAAAGAAGGGTCCTTTCATCGACGGGCACCTGATGGTGAAGGTCGAGGCGATGAACACGGCAAACGAGAAGAAGGTGATCAAGACTTGGTCGCGCCGGTCCACGATCTTTCCCGAGTTTGTAGGGCATACGATCGCTGTACACAATGGCCGGAAGTTTATTCCGGTGTATGTGACAGAGAACATGGTGGGGCATAAGCTGGGCGAGTTTTCGGCGACGCGGACCTTTAAGGGGCACACCGCCAAGTCGAATGAGAGCTCGGCCAAGGGGCGGTAGGCGCGTTTGCGGTAG
>CAZZYH010000070.1:4091-16332 GCA_964658225.1 Vulcanimicrobiota bacterium
CTGCGCACAGGATCCGGATTTCAGGACTGGGAAGAGAAGCGGATGGCAACGACGAAGTCAGAGGTTCAGGAGTATCGGGCGGAAGCCAAGTTTCAGCGTGTCTCGCCGCAAAAGGCGCGGCTGGTGCTGGACCTGATTCAGGGTCTGCGCGTCGAGCAGGCGCTCCACGTGATCATGTTCACCAAGAAGGGCATTGCGCCGCTGGTTGAAAAAGTGTTGCGCTCGGCGCTGCAGAATGCCAGTTACCTGTCCGACGAGCGCGGGCTGGATCTCGATGTCGACAAGCTGTATGTCAAGACCGCCATCGCGAACGAAGGACCACGGTTGAAGCGGATTCGCCCGGCGCCGATGGGCCGCGCCTTCCGGTACCAAAGGAGAATGGCGCATATCTCGATCTCGGTGGCCGAGTGGGCCGAGGCGGAGAAGGGGAACCGGGCGGAGACGCAGGCAGCCAAGACGCCGCGCAAGGCTGTGACGGGCCCTTCCAAGGCGTCCAAGGCGAAAAAGAGCGCTTAGCTCGCTGCGCTCCGGGCTCTTGCTCCTCGTGGGGTGCAGGAGTCGAAGAGTGGCCAGAGCAGAGTTGCGCAGGCGCGGTGCGACAAGGACGGGCGGAGCCGAAAAGGCTGCGTTCCCCAGAGAGTGTAGAGGGACTATGGGACAGAAAGTTCATCCTTACGGATTTCGGCTCGGGGTCAACAAGCCGTGGCGTTCACGCTGGTTCGTGGTGCGCGACTATGACAAGCTGCTGGTCGAGGACGTAAAGCTCAAGCGCGAGTTGAAGGAAAAGCTGAAGGCAGCGGGAGTGAGCTCGGTCGAGATCGAGCGCCCGGGCAACAAGCTGCGGATCATCATTCGCACGGCGCGGCCAGGCATCATCATTGGGCGCAAGGGTGCGGAGATCGACAAACTCAAGCTGGAACTGCAGAAGCGCACCAACCGGGATGTTTTTATTGATATCCTAGAGGTCAACAAGCCGGAGCTCGATGCGCAGCTGGTGGCGGAGAACATCGCGCTGCAGTTGGAAAAGCGGGTCGGCTTTCGCCGCGCGATGCGCAAGGCGGTCGACTCGGCGCTGCGGTTTGGTTGCAAGGGGATCAAAGTGCGGGTGTCGGGCCGTTTGAACGGCAACGAAATCGCACGTTCGGAGTGGTATCTTCAGGGCCGGTTGCCGCTGCACACCTTGCGGGCAGACATTGATTACGGCTTTGCCGAGGCGCATACCACCTACGGCATCATCGGTGTGAAGACCTGGGTCTACCGCGGAGACATCTACCAGCAGCGTCGTCAGGCGCCGCAGGCAGCCATTGCCGCGCCGGTGTTCTAAGGGCGGCGCTTTTGCCCCGCACTGGCTGCACGTCTTTCTAGAAGACCGCGAGATTTGGTCTGGGTAAGTTGAGGGATTCTTATGTTGATGCCGAAGAAGGTCAAGTACCGCAAGCAGCAGCGCGGCCGGATGAAGGGCAAAGCCTGGCGCGGCTCTTCGCTCTCGTTCGGGGAGTACGGGCTGAAGGTGATGGAGTGCGGATATATTACCGATCGACAGATCGAGGCGAGCCGCATCGCGATGACCAGGTTCATCAAGCGTGGCGGCAAGATCTGGATTCGCCTGTTCCCGGACAAGCCGATCACCAAGAAGCCGGCCGAAACGCGTATGGGCAAGGGCAAGGGGGCTCCGGACCACTGGTCGGCCGTGGTACGCCCGGGCAAGGTGCTCTTCGAGATGGAGGGCGTGACCCCGGAGATCGCGCAGGAAGCGATGCGGCTGGCTGCCCACAAGCTTCCCCTCAAGGTTCGCTTTGTGCAGCGGCATGATGTAACGGCGACCGTAGCGGCGAAGTAGATCGTGAAGGAAGCAGCGAGGCGACGGTCAATTTAGCGGTCGCGGTCGCGGTTCCAGTTTTGTTCCAAACGTACGGCAGGCCGGGCGCAAGGCCGGCATGAGCAGAGAGAAGATCCCAGGGGAGACCCGGTCGAGCCAGATTGACCGCGCGTCCCCGGGGAGGCGAAAGAGAGACCATGGAAACCACCAAGATCAGAAATCTCGGCGATGCCGAGCTCACACGGGAAAAGCTCAAGGCAGCAGAACAGATCTTCCGGCTGCGCTTCCAGTTGTCTCTCGGGCAAAAAGAAGGCGTGAAGAAGATGCGCGAGTTGAAGCAGGCGATGGCGCGGATCGAGACGATCGAGCGCGAGCGCGCGCTGGGCATTCGTGGCGCGGCTCCGGTGGCCGACGCGAAGCCTCAAGTAGAGAGCAAGGCCAAGAAGGGGAAGCGCTAAGCCATGGCAGACGCTATCGAAGTACCGGCGGTGGGAACAGAGGCAGCGCGCGAAACGCGCCGCAATGAGAAGGTCGGCCAGGTGGTATCGACCAAGATGCAGAAGACGATCGTAGTGGAGATCGAGATGCGCAAGGCACACCCCAAGTACAAGCGCGTCATGAAGACGAACAAGAAGTTCTACGCGCATGACGAGCAGAACTCGGCGCGGGTGGGCGACATGGTGCGCATCCGCGAGACGCGGCCGCTCTCGAAGCTCAAGCGCTGGAATCTGGAAGAGATTGTGCGGCGTTCGGCGCTCGCGCAGGCAGAAGAAGCGGCGAAGATTCTGGCCGCCAAGTAAGACAGCAAGAGGGTCTTGCGTGCTCGAGCGGAGGGGCGTCCCGTCGCCGGGTGCCTGCGTGGATGAGCGTCCGGGTCCAGCGGGTGCCAAACAGATACGCGCAGCTGTTGAGCGCAAGGCGTCAAGCCGCCAAGGAGAGCAACAATGGCAGTACAGATGAGAACCATGCTCGAGGTGGCCGACAACTCCGGCGCCCGCAAGCTCCAGGTGATCTTACCCCTGGGCGGATCGAGCGGCAAGAAAGCCGGCCTCGGCGATGTGGTCACCGCCGCGGTCAAAGAGAGCTCGCCCGATGGACAGGTCAAGAAGGGCAAGGTGGTCAAAGCGGTGATCGTGCGCACGCGTAAAGAAGTGCGGAGGCGGGACGGAACCTACATTCGCTTTGATTCGAACGCTGCCGTGCTGATCAACGATGCCGGTGAGCCGGTAGGTACGCGTGTGTTCGGGCCGGTGGCTCGCGAGTTGCGGGATAAGAAGTTTCTCAAGATTGTTTCGCTGGCACCGGAAGTGATTTAGGTAGTGAGGCGTCGGACGCTTTGCGTCCCAGGGGAGCGGGTTTCGATGGCAGGGTTGAAGATACAGCGGGAAGACCGGGTCGTGATCATCAGCGGCAGCGACAAGGATCTGACCAAGCAGCGTCGGGTGCTGCGGGTCATGCCGGAGACCGGCAAGGTGCTGGTCGAAGGTGTGCACATGGTCAAGAAGCATGTGAAGCCCAATCCGCAGAAGAACATCAAGGGCGGGATCGCGGAGCAAGAGGCGCCGATCGCGATCTCGAACGTGATGCTCTACTGCCCGGACTGCGGTCCGTCCCGGGTCGGCTTCCGGGTCGAAGGAAATGAGAAGCTCCGGGTCTGCCGGAAGTGCGACAAGGTCTTGCCGGTCAAGAAGCGTTAAAGCACGAGGGCTCTTGCGCCGATCGGCCAAGACGGCTCGGAGAGTGCGTCCTCCGCAACGGTATACGGCCAGCAGCCACTCCGAGACCGGAGAGAAGGAAGGAATGCGATGGCAGCACGTTTGAAAGAGAAGTACTTGTCCGAGATCAAGCCCGCGCTCCAGAAGGAGCTCGGCCTGAAGAATCCGATGGCGGTTCCACGCATCGAGAAGATCGTGTTGAATATGGGTCTGGGCGAGGCGACGCAGAACTCGAAGCTCCTCGACCCTCTGGTAGCCGACCTGGGTACGATCGCCGGGCAGAAGCCTGTGACGACGCGGGCGAAGAAGTCGATTGCGGCCTTCAAGGTCCGTGAGGGCATGCCGATCGGCGCCATGGTGACGCTGCGCGGCGATATTATGTATGAATTTCTGGACCGGCTGATCTCGGTAGGTCTGCCCCGGGTGCGCGACTTTCGCGGTGTTTCCACCAAGAGCTTTGATGGGCGAGGCAACTACACCCTCGGCATGCGCGACCAGTTGATCTTTCCCGAGATCGATTATTCGAAGGTGGAAAAGCTCAAGGGTATGAACGTCACCATTGTGACCAGCGCCGCCGATGACAACGCAGCCCGCGAGTTACTCAAGGGCTTCGGGATTCCGTTCCGGGTAACCGCTTAAAGCAGGTTCCGACCGTCAAGAACGCAGTAGCAGAGTGAAGGATAAGCAGAAACTATGGCAACCACAGCGAAGCGCGTCAAGGATGCAAGCAAACCGAAGTTCAAGAGCCGCCAGCATAACCGCTGCCAGCTCTGCGGCCGGCCGCGGGCTTTTCTGCGCAAGTTTGGCGTCTGCCGCTTGTGCTTCCGGCAGCTTGCCCTGCGGGGTGATATTCCGGGCGTGGTCAAGTCCAGCTGGTAGCAACGGCAGCAGACGGGCGCAGGAAAGACGCAGGAAAGAGCAGGAAAGAAAAGATACGCGGGCTCTTCGCCGAGCCAGGCCCGCATCCACGATTCAAGGCTGAGAGCAGGCAGCTCGAAGGCCCAAAAACATCTCTGCTGGTTCTCTGGTCCCTGTTTCGGTTTGATCAGGACGCGGAGCGAACGGGAGATGAGGAGAGACCATGAACCTGACAGATCCAGTAGCCGACTTTTTGGCTCGCATCCGCAATGCGATCCGGGCGCGCCACCAGAAGCTCGACGTGCCGGCTTCGAAGTTGAAGGCGGAGATCGCGCGCATCCTCAAGGAAGAGGGCTACATCGCGAACTACAAAGCCGCCGAAGAGAATGGCCACAATGTGATTCGCGTGTACCTGAAGTATGGCGCGAACAATGAGCCGGCTATCCGCGATCTGTCCCGTATCTCACGGCCAGGCTGCCGGGTCTATATTGGCCGGGACGAGATCAAGCGGGTCCAGGGTGGGCTCGGGATCTCGATCCTGACCACGCCGAAGGGTGTGATGACCGGACGTCAGGCTCGCCGCGAGGGCGTGGGTGGCGAGTTTCTCTGCGAAGTTTGGTAGCGCCGCCACGGTCGAGCCTGCGTAGAAGCGGGCGGGACGGGTGGGATGCACCTATGGAAAGGGCAGGGCGCCTCAGCCTGCTGGCTGCAGTGGAACGCGGTTTGCTTCGAGCGCCGCGGGACTCGCAAGCCGATCAAGGATAGACAATGTCGAGAATTGGAAGAAAACCGATCCCCCTGCCTGCCGGCGTCAAGTACACGGTGCTGACCAACACGATCGTGGTCGAGGGGCCGAAGGGTAAGGTGGAGCAGGCGATTCCTGCCGGCATCAAGCTCGAGACCGTAGACGGATTTATCCACGCCACGCGGGAGAACGACGCGCAGGCCGGGATCCATGGCTTGACCCGTGCGCTGGTCTTCAATGCGGTCGAGGGTGTGACCAAGGGCTGGGTCAAGGAGTTGGATATCGTCGGGATCGGGTATCGCGTCGAGATGAAGGGACCGAAGATGGTGGTCTTCACCCTGGGGTACTCGCATCCGATCGAGTTTCCGCTACCGACCGGCATTACCGCTGCCATTGATCCGAAGCAGACCCGGCTGACCCTGTCAGGAATCGACCGGCAGAAGGTGGGCCAGGTGGCTGCCGATATGCGTTCCCTGCGCAAACCAGACCCCTACAAGAATAAGGGTGTGCGGTATGTCGGGGAGAAGCTGAAGAAGAAGGTTGGCAAGACGGGTTCGAAGTAGGCTCCACGCGCACCCGCGTAGACAGGCTTTTGCGGGGAAGATTCATGTGGGGAGCTTGCGAGAGCAGGCTGTTTGGCTGTTCGCGGGATCAGCATCGCAGTTGGGTCTCGGTCCGTGATCGGTGGGAGAGCGAGCGTAGTCCTGGTTCCGTGAGGCCTGGCTACCATGGGTGGCGACCTCCGGGTCAGCCACCCCCGAACGAAGTTGCCCGAGGCGACTTCGTCTTTAGGAAGGAAGAGAGCAATGATTCCGAAGGTGAAACGCAATGCAATCCGCCAGACCGTGCACGCGCGGATCCGCCGCAAGCTGTCCGGCACCGCGGAGCGGCCCCGGCTGAACGTCTACCGTTCGCTCAACCACATCTATGCGCAGGTGATCGACGATGTCCGGGGCGTGACCTTGGTGTCGGCCTCGACCGTGACGGCCAAGCTGGGGACCGGGGGAAATATCGCCGCAGCCAAGGAGATCGGCAAGCTGGTCGCAGAGCGTGCGCAGGAGAAGGGCGTCAAGAAGGTGGTCTTCGACCGTGGTGGCTATCTCTATCACGGACGGATCAAGGCGCTGGCCGATGCAGCCCGCGAGGCAGGACTGGACTTCTAGGCATGCGCGCCTGCGGGCGCATGGTGGAGCGAGTGGGGCGTAAGGGCCCTGCAGAAGGAACGGAATTACATGGCGCTGATGAAGAAAAAGCTTGATGCCGGCCAGTTCAACCTGAAAGACCAGGTAGTTGCCATCAATCGCGTGACCAAGGTCGTCAAGGGCGGCAAGAACATGTCGTTTGCAGCGTTGGTGGTGGTCGGCGATCCGAACTCGGGCGTGGTGGGCTACGGTTCGGGCAAGGCGAAGGAAGTGCCGCAGGCGATCCGCAAGGGCATCGAGTCCGCAAAAAAGAATCTGGTGCGCGTCAACCTGACCGAGACCACGATCCCGCACCAGGTGCTGGGCCGGTTCGGTTCGGGGCAGGTGCTGCTCAAGCCGGCGCCCGAAGGTACGGGCGTGATTGCGGGAGGCGCGGTGCGTGCGGTGATGACCTCCGCCGGGGTGCAGAATGTGCTCTCGAAGAGCCTGGGCTCGGCGAACCCGCACAATGTCATCAAGGCCACCTTTGACGCGCTCGTGCAGCTGCGCGATCGGGCTGAGGTAGCAGCGCTGCGCGGCAAGACTGTAGAGGAGTTGTAATCATGGCAGAGACAGAAGCCAAGCCGAAGCCGGTCCCAATGATGCGGCTGCAGTACTTCCGGTCGAAGATTCAGGCGCCGGTCAAGCACAAGCTGGTCATCAAGGGATTGGGATTTACGCGACTGAACCAGATCGTCGAGCGTGAGGATACGCCCTCGATCCGGGGGATGGTCGCGCGGGTACCGCACCTGGTACGCGTTGTAGAGGACTAGCTGCACCTGTCTGAAACCGGGGCTCCGTTGCTTCGCTTGCCTGGGCTTTCTTCAGGAAGAGCTGAGGGCTCGGGGTGGGCCGAGCCCCCGGTCGAGAAGAGGCGCCGGGTGGGGAAAGAGTGCGGCAGACAGCGGGCCGCTCAGGCGGTTTGCGTTGTGGATGCGACAAAGCGAGTCGGACCCCCTTTTCAAGAGAGCCGGCGTTAAGCGAGGAAAGCGATGAACTTATCCAATCTGCGGGCGCCCAAGAAGGCCAACCGCAATAAGAAGCGTATCGGCCGCGGTATGGGCTCGGGTACTGGCAAGACTTCCGGCCGCGGACACAAGGGCCAGGGCTCGCGTTCCGGCTCCAGCCTGATGCGCGGCTTTGAGGGCGGGCAGATGCCGCTGCACCGGCGTATGCCGAAGCGCGGCTTCACCAACATCTTCCGCACCGAGTACACGGTCCTGAACCTGGACCGGCTGGCGGCCATGGGCGAGACGGAGCTGACCTATGAGCGTCTGCGCGCGCTGGGCTTTCTCAAGCGTCGCAACGAGCTGCTCAAGATTCTGGGCAATGGCGAGTTGGCCAACCCGATCACCGTGCATGCGCACAAGTTTTCGAAGTCGGCTCAGGAGAAGATCGAGAAGGCGGGTGGAACGATCGTGCTGCTGGGCGCGCCGGCTGCAGGAACCGACGCGGCTTGAGTCTGGATCGATGCGCCGTCGGCGATCCCCTCTCTGCTGTCTGGCCGGAGGGCTTCTGCGCTCGCGATTGCGTCCAGCGGGCGTACGCGGAAGCCAGGCGCGACGGCCGCAGGCGGGACCCGAAGCAACGTTGCCGCGAGCCGCGCAGGCGGTTCTCCGGTCTTTGCCCCTGAACGCCACCCTGCAGGAAGAGCCAGCATGCTAGAGAAGTTCAGCAATATCTTCCGTATTCCCGACCTGCGCAACCGCGTGCTGTTCACCCTTGCCATGCTTGCCATCTACCGGCTGGGCGCGCATATCCCGACGCCGGGCGTCAACACGGCGGCGCTGGAGCAGTTCTTCAACCAGCAGAGCGGTTCGCCGCTGGGGCTGGTCGACCTGTTTTCGGGCGGCAATCTGCGCAAGCTGACTGTATTTGCCCTGGGCATCATGCCCTACATCACGGCCTCGATCATCTTCCAGCTGTTGACCGTGGTCTATGAGCCGCTGGCCAAGCTGCAGAAGGAAGGCGAGGTCGGCCGCCGCAAGATTACCCAGTGGACGCGGTATGTCACGGTGGTCCTGGGCGTGGTGCAGTCGACCGCAATCGCGCTCACGCTCACCCACGGAGCCGGCGGCCAGCAACTGGTGCTGCACCCGGGCTTCGGGTTTGTGGCCCTGACGGTGATGACGCTCACCACCGGAACCGCGTTCATCATGTGGCTGGGGGAGCAGATCACCGATCGCGGCATCGGCAACGGGATGAGTCTTTTGATCTTCGCCGGCATTGTGGTCGGGCTGCCGCGGGCCATCGCGGAGCTGGTCGATGTGGCCCGGACCCAGAAGTTCGGCGCACTCACCATCCCGGCACTCGTGCTGTTGCTCGGCGCCATGGTGGCCCTGGTGGCTTTTATCGTCTACGTGGAGCGCTCGGAGCGCCGGGTTCCGGTGCAGTATGCCAAGCGGATCGTCGGCCGGCGCATGATGGGCGGCCAGTCCACGCACCTGCCGTTGAAGGTGAACTCGGGCGGGGTGATGCCGGTCATCTTTGCCGCCTCGGTGCTCTCCGCGCCCCTGCTTTTCGGGCAAGCCGCATTTGTGCGCAACAGCGCCTTTCTCTCCCGGGTTTTTGACTCTCTGCGCGCCGGCGAGCCCTGGTATGAGCTGCTGTACATCGTGGCGATCATCTTTTTCGCGTACTTCTATATCTCGATCGTCTTCCGCCCCGACGACATCGCCGACAACATGCGCAAGTATGGCGGGTTTATCCCCGGCATCCGGCCCGGCCGCCGGACCTCGGATTACCTGAACGATATCCTTACCCGGCTCACCCTGGTGGGCGCGCTCTATCTGATCCTGATCTCGCTTGTGCCCCAGATCCTGATCTCGGGCATTCATCTGAACCACCTGCCGCTTGTAGGCGGCATCTTCGAGCACCTGCCGCTGTGGATGACCAATGGCGTCGGGTTCAACTTCTACTTTGGGGGAACCTCGCTGCTGATCGTGGTGGGCGTGGCCATGGATACGGTGAATCAGGTCGAGTCGCAAATGATCATGCGCCACTACGAGGGTTTTTCCTCGAAGAGCCGGGTACGTGGAAGGCGGTCCTGGTAGGTGGCTGAACGATCCGACTTTACGCCGGGCCCCATTCTGCTCATCGGTGCTCCGGGGGTTGGCAAGGGGACGCAAGCCAAAACGATCGTGGCTGCCTGGGGCATTCCGCAGATCTCGACGGGCGATCTGCTCCGGAGCAACGTGGTTCATCAGACCGATCTAGGGCAGCGCGCGCAGGCGCTGATGCAGCAGGGAGCGCTCGTACCGGACGAGCTGGTCAATCAGATGGTGGCCGGACGCCTGCAGCAGCCCGATACCGCGCGCGGTTATATTCTCGACGGGTTCCCCCGGACGCTGGGCCAGGCGCAGTGGCTGGATGGCTACCTGGCCACCTCGGCTCCGGACCATGCGGCAAGCCAGCCGGTGGTTGCTGTGAACGTGCGCGTCGAGTATACTCAGTTACTGCGCCGTGTGACCGGCCGGCGTATCTGTCCAACCTGCGGCAGCATCTACAACGTCTATCTGCAGCCTCCGAAAGTGGACGGCCTCTGCGACCTGGATGGAGCCTTGCTGACTCGTCGCCAGGATGATACGGAAGCGGTCTTCGAGGGCCGTATGCGTTCCTATGACGAGCAGACGGCACCGGTGGTCGAGCATTACCGGGCGCAGGCCCGGCTCGCGGAAGTAGACGGGGCGCAGCCCGTCGAGCAGGTGACCGCATCCGTACAAGGGGCCGTGCGTTCGCTGCGAGGGGCCTGAGCAGCCGGTTGGCTGGTCGCCGCGGCCGATGGTTGCCGGTCAACGGGCGCGCCGAGAGGGTACGGACAGCATGGCAGTGATGATCAAAACGCCGCAGGAGATCGAAAAGATGCGGCGGGCGGGAGGCGTGGTGCGCGAGCTGCTCGAGACAGTCCGCCCCCATGTCCAGGCCGGGGCAACTACGCTCGACCTGGAAGAAGTAGCGGCGGCCAAGGTCCGCGAACTCGGGGTAAAGGCCGCATTCAAGGGCTATCGCGGCTATCCGTGTGTGCTCTGCACCAGCGTCAACTCCGAGGTGGTGCACGGCATTCCTTCGGCGACGAAAGTGCTGCGGGATGGTGACATTGTTTCCATCGATACAGGCGTGGTCATCGATGGCTTTTATGGAGACTCGGCGATGACGGTGGGCGTGGGCGCGCTGCCTACACGCACCCGGCAGCTGCTCGAGACCACCGAAGCTTCGCTCGCGCGCGGCATTGAGGTGGTGCGGGCGGGCGCGACGCTTGGCGATATCGGGGCCGCTGTGCAGCAGGTTGTCGAGGCAGAGGGTTTCAGCGTGGTGCGGGAGTTCGTCGGGCACGGGATCGGCTCGCACCTTCACGAGGATCCGCAGGTACCGAACTTTGGCCAGCGTGGCCGCGGGATGAAGATCCGCGAAGGCATGGTATTTTGCATCGAGCCGATGGTGAACGTGGGCAAGCCGGGTGTAGAGACGCTGAGCGACGGATGGACCGCGGTGACCGCCGACGGGAGCCTGAGCGCGCACTTCGAGCACACGGTGGCGGTCACCGCCGAGGGCGTCGCGGTTCTGACGCTGTAGTGAGCAGGCGATGCCCGCAGCGCGGGCGTCTAGACAGGGGCGCACCCGCGCAGGGTTAGCAGTGAGAGCGCGGCGGAGTTCCCGGGGAGCCGGTCTGGCTCGGCGGGTGCAAGGCGGGAACGGTTTGTCGAAGGAAGACGCAATTGAAGTCATGGCAACGGTGGTGGAAACCTTGCCTAATGCGATGTTCAAGGTGGAGCTCGAGAACAAGCACCAGGTCCTGGCGCATGTGTCGGGCCGTATGCGGAAGAACTTTATTCGCATTCTTCCCGGCGACCGGGTGGCGGTGGAGTTGAGTCCGTATGATCTGACCCGCGGGCGGATCGTGTACCGCTACAAGTAGCAAGCTCTAGAAAGGGTTCTCAATGAAGGTCCGCGCATCGGTAAAGAAGATTTGTGACAAGTGCAAGGTCATCCACCGCCGCGGGGTGGTGCGGGTGATCTGCGAGAATGCGAAGCACAAGCAGCGCCAGGGTTAGTCGTCCCCGGGCGTTTGCGCATCCCTGAGCTGGAGTCAAGCTCAGCGGCCAAGAGGCGAGTTAGCTCGTTCGGAGCTTGCGAGGAACCTCTTGCTCCGCTTTACCCAGCCGGACCTGCTCGGATCAAGAGCAGCGATCCAGGCCTCACCGCACCGACTGAGACCAGGTCTCACGGGCAGCACAAGAAGGGCAAGCATGGCACGTATTGCTGGCGTCGATCTGCCGAGCAACAAGCAGGTTCGGATCGCGCTCACCTACATCTATGGCATTGGCGATCCGCGCGCCGCGCGTATCTGCATCAAGGCCGATATTGACCCGCTTCGCAAGCTGCAGACGCTGAGCGAGGAAGAAGTGAACCGCATCCGCCAGGTGATCGAGGCTGAGGGCGGCATTGAAGGCGACCTCCGCAAGGACGTCTCGATGAATATCAAGCGGCTGATCGATATCCAGTCGTATCGCGGCTTGCGCCATCGGCGCAACCTGCCGGTACGCGGGCAGCGTTCGCACACCAATGCGCGTACGCGCAAGGGACCGCGCAAGGGCACGGTTGCCGGGAAGAAGAAGGTGACCAAGTAATGGCCAAGGCACAGCAGCAGAAGGGCGGTTCGGCCGCCAAGAGTGCGAAGAACAAGAAATTCAAGAAGCGCGAGCGGAAGAACGTTCCGTTCGGGCTGGTGCATATCCAGGCGACCTTCAACAACACGATCGTGACGATCACCGACGGACAGGGAAACACTCTGTCGTGGAAGTCCTCGGGCTCGCTCGGCTTCCGCGGATCGCGCAAGGGCACCCCGTTCGCAGCCCAGCAGGCAGCGCAGAATGCGGCCAACCAGGCGCGCGATCACGGGCTGCGGTCGGTCGATGTGCGGGTG
>CAZZYH010000071.1:0-16194 GCA_964658225.1 Vulcanimicrobiota bacterium
CCCCATGCCACCCCCCAAACCCAGTTGCCGCTGCCTCCACTACGTAAGCGGCAGCAGCCAGCGAGGTAAACCGGAAGGCTCCGTCTCCATCGGAGGTCTCCACCTGCACGCTGCCGTTCGCAGGGTTGGTGAGCCTCAGCTGCACACCCGGAACACCGCGGCCTATCGGGTCGAGGACAACCCCCTCGATAGCGCCCGAATCCAGTGACTGTGCACACGCAGCCCAAACCAAAGTAAGTAGAAACGGCACCAGCCAGAGCGGGCCCAGTCGCCCGAAGAGGCGTTTGGCAATGGTCACGTACGTTCTCCAGAGTGACGAACGCAGGAGCGTGGGCGCGTCGCGAATGCGCAGCTCTCTGATCTCTGGAGAAGAAAAACGAGCGGGTCAATCTAGGCTAGAGTGGCCACGGCTGGCACTGCATGGCGCCAGCATCTTTGTCGTCCCTGTTCGGTCTCGCTCGCACAACAAAGAAGCCACCGCCCGCACCAGGCGCGCCAGCCACGAGAAAGAAGAGCGGAATCGTGGTTTGAGCATAGCGGATTGACTACACTGGAAGATGTAAATGTTCATAGACGAAGCCAAAATACGGATCAAAGCCGGTGACGGCGGTAACGGGTGCATGGCCTTCCGGCGCGAAAAGTTTGTGCCCAAAGGCGGCCCCTCGGGCGGCGACGGCGGTCGCGGCGGCGATGTCATCATGGAGTCCAGCCAGCAACACAACACCTTGGTGCACTTCCGCTATAACCCGGAACACAAGGCCGAGCGCGGCCGCCACGGCGAGGGGTCCAATTGCACCGGCCGCGATGGCATCGATATCGTCCTCAAAGTTCCCGTCGGCACCTCCCTGTTCAATGACGAAACGGGCGAGCTCGTCCACGACTTCCAGCACCCCCACGAGCGCGTCATCATCGCCCACGGCGGCCGCGGGGGCCGCGGCAACCAGCACTTCGCTACCGCCACCCACCAGGCTCCGCGCGAGCACGAGATGGGCATGGCCGGCGAAGAGTTCACATTCCGCCTCGAACTCAAGCTGCTCGCCGATGTCGGGCTGGTCGGCTACCCTAACGTCGGCAAGTCCACCCTCATCGCCCGCATCTCCGCCGCCCGCCCCAAGATCGCCGATTACCCTTTCACCACGCTCGAGCCCAATCTGGGCGTCGTCACCGTCGGCGAAGCCCCGCATGAAGAAAGTTATGTGGTCGCCGACGTTCCAGGCCTGATCGAAGGCGCGCATCTCGGCGCAGGCCTCGGCGTGCAGTTCCTGCGCCACATTGAGCGCACCGGTGTCCTGGTCCACCTCGTCGATGTCTCCGATAGCAGCGGCCGCGAAGATCCCGTCGAGGACTTCAAGATCATTTCAGCCGAGCTCGCTAGCTTCGGCCATGGCCTGGCCGACAAGCCCGTGATCGTCGCCGCCTCCAAAGCAGACGTCGCCAATCCCGACAAGCTCAAGAGGATCCGCGCCATGGCTAAACGGCGGAAGCTGCCCTTCTACGAGTTCTCCGCAGTCAGCGGCCAGGGTATGGATATGCTTCGTTACGCCATCGGCGACCGTGTCCGCGAACATCGCCTCGAACAGCAATCCGCGACTGCAGCCCTTGCGGGCGGCTTCTAGCCTGGCCTCCAATTACGTCATAAGAGAGCACTCGCCTAGGAAGGCCGGCGCTTCCTCCCAAGCGCAGCCCAACACCTGTGGAGGATCGCTCTCCAAGCCGGCCGCCCGGGCCCGAACATCTCGCCCTCGAAATTTTGGGTCCCGGCGGTCTGCGCAATCGCCCCTCTATAGCGCACTTCCCACACAATCTGTCATCCTGAACGGGCTAAGTCTGCTGTTTGTTCCAGCGTCAACCCTCCCCGCAGAGCGTCCACGATCGAGGTGCCATGAAGCAAATCAGCCGCCGCAAACTCCTTCACAGCGCCTCCATGCTCGCACCCGGCATGCTCCTCGCACCCAGGCTCCGCGCACTCTCGCCCGCCCCCTCCAACGGCAAGATGCGCCCCCTGACCATGTTCGTAGGCACCCATACCGGCACCGGCAGTAAAGGCATCTACGCCTACGACTGGCAAAGCGACTCGGGCACGCTCACCTCGCTGGGCCTCGCCGCCGAAACCGAGTCTCCCACCTACATCACCTTCTCGCCCGACAAGCGCTACCTGTTCAGCGCCAACGAGGTCGACCTCTTCCAGGGCGTCAAGTCCGGCGGCGTGAGCAGCTTCCGCGTCGGGCCGCGTGCCGGCCAGCTCACCGCCATCAACAGCGTGGCCAGCGGCGGCACCGGCACCTGCTTCGTAGGCGTCGACCCGACGGGCCGAACCCTACTCTGCGCCAACTACACCGGCGGCAGCGCAGCCTCCTTCAGCATCGGGGCTGCCGGAGTCCTAAGCCCGGCCGTGTCTGCATTCCACTACACCGGCCATGGCCCGAATACGGAGCGCCAGCAAGCACCTCACGTCCATCGGGCCATCACTTCCCCTAGCGGAGCCTACGCCTTCTTTAATGACCTCGGGCTCGACCTCGTTCACATCTACAAGCTCGATGCCGCTACCGCGAAACTTACGCCGGCCACACCCTGGCAAGCACCCGCCGGCTCCGGTCCGCGCGCCCTCCGCTTCCACCCCAATGGCAGATGGGCCTACTGCGTCCTTGAAATGGGCGCGAGCGTAATCCTGCTCGATTGGAACGAGACCGCCGGAACCCTCACCACGCGGCAGGAGATCCAGCTGACGCCCTTCGGCTTCACCGGTCGCGCCCAGGCTTCGGAGATCGTGCTCGACCGAAGTGGCCTGTTCGCCTACGCGGCCTGCCGCTACTTCGACACGCTCGTCACCTTCTCGGTTGATCCCGCGACTGGCCACCTCACCCTGCTCCGGCGAAGCACCTGCGGCGGCAACGTCCCACGTGACATCACGCTCGATCCATCCGAGCGCTGGATGCTTGTAGCCAACCAGGACTCGGACACCATCGCCATCATCCCACGAGATCCAAAGAGCGGTCACCTGGCTGAAGAAACATCGCACACTTCTCTCGTCAAGCCCCAATGCCTTCTCTTCTCCTAAACCCGCCGGCGCACAAAACTCAGCAATCCCCTCTGCCCGAGCGTCATCGCTGCGCTTGGCGACAATCGATGCCTCGCTCTAGTGTTCAGCCTTGGCCTCGATCGAGGCATCGCACACAAGCGCACGATGCTTGATCGGTCGATCGCAATCCGCCTCTAGCGGCTATTCACTCTAGAGTCGATTGCCAAAGCATTCTCACTGCCTCGTCGATTGCGCGCTGCCGTGTTCCAGCGGCCTCTCGCTCCTTGTGCCCTTCCCCAAAGTAATAGGCAGCACAAAAGAAACCTTGACATCGATCCTGATCCTTATCTAGTGTCGTGACGCTCGACGATACCGATATCAGGGACATTTCGGACTCGTAAAAATGAGATCCACTCAGCCCACGGTTTAAGGAGAGCCTGATCGGTCAAGGAGACCACTATGTCACGGCTGGTGAAACAGGAAGCGCCACAACCGCATGTCGGATCAGATCGAGTTCACCAGGAGCTCCTCCACCCTTCGCCGATCTCAGACCTTTTGCAGCATCTGTTCCTGGCTGCCCGCTCTATCGCCCTTTTGCTCGTTCTCGGCGCTGCCTATTTCCCAGGCTCCATCCTCCAAGCGCAGACCGGGTCACTTACAGGCACCGTCGTCGATCCCTCTGGCGCAAGCATCCCCGGAGCACAAGTCCAGATCACCAATCAGGCGACCGGCGACATCACCCGCGTGACCCTCTCCGACACGGCAGGAAACTTCAGAGCCCTCAACGTGCCTCCGGCCACTTACAAGGTCTCGGTCTCCGCTCCAGGAATGGAAAAACTCGAACGCAACGATATCGTGCTGGACGAGGAACAGAGCCTCAGTCTGGGCCAGGTTCAGATGACCATCGGGCGCTCGACAGAGACGGTTACTGTAAGTATGGAAACGCCCCTGATCGATACCGCAAGCTCCAACAACTCGGCTGTGATCGATCAGCGGCAGGTAGTTGAGCAGCCTCTAAATGGACGCGACTTCGAATCCCTCCTCACAACGCTTCCCGGCGTCGTCACCAACAACCAGTCGCAATTCCGGCTTGTCTTTAACCAAACAGATGACTTTTACGTCAACGGCATGCGCGGAACCGCAAATAACTTCTTTCTCGACGGCGTCATCAATACAGATGTAGGCGCCAATGACGGCGAATACACCAACCTCAGCATCGATGCGGTGGGCGAATTCAAGACCCTTACCGGCAACTTCAACGCCGAGTATGGCCGCAGTCCTGGCGTAATGATTCTGATCAATACCAAGAGCGGCGGCAGTCGCTTTCACGGCACCGCCTATGAGTTCAACCGCAACACCGATTACGACGCCAACGACTGGTTTAGCAATCACGAAGGTCTGGCCCGTGCGCAGTTAAAATTCAACCAGTTCGGCGGCAACATCGGCGGTTACATCCCCATTCCGGTCATCTCTCCCCGCAGCAACAAGAAAGCTTTCTTCTTCTTTAACTACGAAGGCACACGCGCCACTCGTCCCAATGGTTCCACGTTCTACACCATGCCCCAGCCTTCCATGCTGGGCATTGGCACCGCGGACGGATCCGCGAATCTTGCGCCGCTCTACCGCTCCGGCAATATTTGCGATTACAACGGCACGCCCACCTGCACGCCCATTACCGATACGAACGGTCAAACAGTACAGAATGGCCAGGTTTTTGTTCCCGGAACCATCAAGTATGACGCGATCGGCGAGGTGATGACGGGCACCCCCTACCCAGGCAACATCATCCCCGCTAGCCAGTTCAACAGCCAGTACGCGGCCATGATTAAATACATCACGCCCGGCTACCGTGGCACCTTTACTCACCCGACATATAACAACGGTTTCGGCGACGAGCAGCAGATCAACTTTCAGGACACCTATACCTTTACCAAGAATCAGTACGTCGCACGCATCGACTATAACTTTGGACCCAAGGCGAATGCATTCTTTCGTTATGTCGATGACCGCCAGCAGGAAAGCGACGGCTACGGCATCTTCTCCGGCAACAGCTTCCCCGTACTGCCGCAGTACCGCAAGAAGCCCGGCAAAAGCTACGCCTGGAGCCTGGTCAACGTCATCTCTCCGACACTGACCAACGAGGTAAGCGTCGGTTGGCTCCATCTGAACCAGGTTGTCGATATCGTCCCCGGAACCTCAAAAGCTCTCTATGACAAGAGCACTCTCGGCTTTACCTTTAGCGACATCTATCCTTCCACCAACACGCATGACCTCGCGCCAAACATCAACACCGGCGACGGCTACGTCAACATCTCACCCTTTCCTTCCGGCTGGACGTCGACCGGCAACACAGTTGTCGCCACCGACGACATCACCAAGGTCCTCGGCGATCACATTCTCAAATTCGGCCTCTTCGCCGACCTGAATGAAAATGGCCAGGAAGGAAACTGGACCGAAAACCCGTCCATCAACTTCGGCGCCAGCAACCAGAATCCGAGTAACAGCAACTCCGGCATTGCCAACACGCTACTCGGCAACTACACAACCGTCGCACAATCCAATATCTTCGCCTTCGGCCACTTCCACTTCTTCCAGTACGAAGGGTACGCTCAGGACACCTGGAAGGTGACCCCGACACTCACCCTCGATCTCGGCCTTCGTTACGAATTTGTCGGACCCACCTATACAGTCTCGCCCTATCACCAGTACTACTTCGAGCCCTATGCCTACAATCCGGCCAATGCCGTGCAGATCAACATTGCTCCCAATATCCCCGGACAGGTGCCTACCCAAGGCTCCATCATCACCGGCTCTGGCGATCCTTACAACGGCATGGTGCGTGAAGGCGCCGCAGGCCTGCCCAAGGGCGGACTCAACTTTCGCTACAACAACTTTGGCCCGCGCGTTGGATTTGCCTACGATGCGCTGGGCAACGGGAAAACTGTGCCCCGGGGCGGCTTCGGCGTCTTTTACGAACGCTATGAACAAAACTCATTTAACTTTGGCGGCGTCAGCAATCCGCCCCTGGTGTACACGCCAACCATCTACGGCGGGAACATCGCGAACATCTCTCCGTCCTTAGCCAACAGCAACGCGCTCACCCCTTCCAGTGGCATTCTCTCGACAGATCGCGCCGGACAGATTCCGACCACCTACGGGTACAATCTCGGCCTCCAGCAAGCCATGCCCTACAAAATGGTCTTCGATATCAGCTATGTCGGCAATGTAGCTCGGCACCAGATGTACGACCAGGAGCTCGAGCAACTGCCCCTCGGCTACACCACCAGTTCCAATGTTCTTTCTACAGTCAATAACGTCTCGGCAGCTCTCGCGCCCTATAAGGGCTATACGTCGATTCACTACAACAAATTCGGCGCTGGCGCCTCCTACAACGCTCTGCAAGTCAAGGTCTCCCGCCGCTTTAGCAATCGCTTTACCTTCAACGCAGACTATACCTTCTCGAAAGCCATCGATCTTGACGATGTTGATGATGATGCCGATGTCTTTCCCGACTACACCCAGTTGAAAAGGTTTTACGCACCTGCCGGCTTCGATCGCCGTAATGTCTTCAACTTTCAGTATGTGTACAACCTGCCGGCATTCAAGGCACATAACAAGTTCGTTCAGCTTGCGGCCGGTGGCTGGGAGTACTCCGGCGTCACCCAGTTTTGGGGTGGCACACCCTGCCTCTCCGGCAACAGCCCCACCAATGATGCCTGCGATCTAAGCTCGAGCGGAAACCTCGGCGACGGAGGATTCGGTCACATTCGTCCCGACTACCGCGGCGGCAGGATTCTTACCTCGCACTCGCATAGCGTGCCTTCAGGTCAGTCACCGCAGTGGTTCAATCCAGCCGTTTTCGCTTCCCCAGCCAACGGCAGCTTCGGCAACTTTCACCGTAACTCGATCTACGGGCCTGGGGTCGAAAACTGGAACATGTCACTGTTCAAAAACTTTAACTTCACTGAGAGCACCCGTATCCAACTGCGCTTTGAAGGCTACAACGTCTTCAATCACACCCAGTGGGCGAATGTGAATACCGGACTGTCCGTGTCAACCGCCGGAACCACGTTCTCCGGCGCCAACGCAGGCGCGTCTGGCCAGATCACTTCCACCCGGGATCCCCGGCAGCTGCAACTGGGAGGCAAATTCTACTTTTAGGCATCTCTTGCACCAAGCGGCTAGGCAGATCCATGAGCAGCCCAGCCGCTGGTTTTTCTGCCATACTGCTACTAACACAGCGCGCGATGAAAGATTTCAAGGCCGCTGCGCCCTCCCGGAGCAAACGGGTCACATGAAATCGCTGACAGCCGCTCTCGCCATCTTTCTCTCCCTCTTCTCCTATCCTGCCAGAAGCGAAGATGCTGCCAGCATCCGACAGACCTTTGATGCGGCTTTGCAAGCCTTGCAGGCCGGCGAGTACCCGCAAGCAGAAGCGGGCTTGCGCAAGGTCCTCTCCGCCGACCCCAAGAACATTGGTGCCCTTGCAGACCTGGGCATCCTCTACGCGAAAACTCATCGCTACACCGAAGCAGTCGCCGCCTACAAGAAAGCTTTAACCCTTAGCCCTCAGCAACCTGAGATCCAACTCAACCTGGGATTGGCATACCTCAAGCAGGACGACTACGGGGATGCACTCCCCTACTTTAGGAACTTACATCAGCTTGAGCCCCAGAATCGCCGCGTCATGACGCTGCTCGCTACCTGTCTGGCGTTTAGCGGCTCTCCGGAAGACAGCATCGGTTTGCTGAACTCTCTGCTCGCCACCGACGCGAAAGACTCTGCGGTCCTTTACATGCTCGGCGTCGCTTCTTTGAAAGCAGGGCAGGCCGACAAGGCGCGGCAGATCTTCACCAGGCTTTTTGCAGAAAGCGCCACACCTGCCGAAGGCAACTTTTTACTGGGCAAGGCCTACGCTGAAGCTACTGCGTATGACGAGGCCGAGCAGGCCTTCGAAACGGTTCTCCAAGCCGATCCGCAGTTTCCCGGCGCTCATCGAGAACTCGGCAAAGCTTACCTCGGAGCAAACCAGGTCTCAGCCGCCGAGAAGGAATTGCTCGACGCCATTCGCCAGGACCCGGACGATGGCGGCGCCTACTACTATCTCGGCGCATTGCGGGTTCAATATGGCCGCTACCAGGAAGGCTTAGCGCCTCTCGAAAAAGCCAGGAGCCTGATGCCTGATTCCTGGGCGACTTACTTCTATCTCGGCAAAGCCGAGCTTCAGCTTAACCACACATCCGCGGCCATACCATTGCTGCAGCAGGCGGCCGCCATGAATCCTGACGACTCAAGTCCTTTCTATCTGCTCGCAAAAGCCTTCAAGTCAGAAGGCCATCCCGAGGATGCAACCGCAGCGATGCAACGCGTGGTCGCTTTACACTCCACAGCATTGGCTGCCGAGCGGCGCGCGCTGAAGGAAAGACACATCGTGAGCGAGCAGTAAGACGCGTTGCTAAAGTGCGCAGCCTCAACTCAGACTTCTCCACCATAAGGAGCATTCCCTTGAGCATCAATCGCAGGAAGTTTTTAGGCAGCGCAGCAGCAGCCGGCTTGCTTGCTGGCGCGGCCCGGCTCCCGGCAGGAGCAGCTTCTTCGGCAACTGCTGCGCCTGGGCAGCTGCTTCACATGCCAAACCCCACGCTGCCGCTCCGTCGCGGATTCAACCTACAGTGGGAGCGCCACGCCGGCGATGAGACGTCACCCGCTTTCCAGGAGTCTGACTTTGCTGCCATGCAGCAGTGGGGCTTCAATTTCGCCCGTATCCCACTCTCCTATTGGATCTGGGGTAAGTCCACAGACTGGAGCTACATCAACGAGGCGCCTTTGCAGGAGATCGATCGAGTCATCGCGCTAGGCAAGCAGCACAATGTGCACGTCAACCTGAATTTTCATCGCATCCCCGGCTACTGTATCAATCAGCGCGAGCGTGAGCCTCATGATCTGTTCACCGATCATCCGGACGGCTGCGCGAAAGCGCTTGAGGCTGCGACCTTTCACTGGCGCACCTTCGCCCGCCGGTACAAGGGCGTGCCGAGCAGCGAGTTAAGCTTTGATCTGATCAACGAGCCACCCAAGATGAAATCCTATGAGGGCGCCTTTCAAGATCGCTATGTGGAAGTAGCAAAGACGCTGGTGGAGGCGATTCGTGAAGAAGACCCGCAGCGGCTCATCTTTGCGGACGGCATCAACATTGGCCAAAATCCAGTCGCGGAATTTGTCCCCTTTGGAATTGTCCAGAGCACGCGCGGGTACCAGCCGAAGGCCGTCAGCCACTACGGTGCAACCTGGGTTCCCCTCGATGAGTACGAGTCGATGAAGCTGCCCACCTGGCCGCTGATAGACGATAAAGGAACTACCTGGGACCGCGCGCGGCTGAAGACTGAGTACGTAGAGAAGTACCAGCCAGTCGTCGCGCTCGGCGCGGCGGTGCATGTAGGCGAGTGGGGCTGCTATAACCAGACCCCGCACCAGGTTGCACTAGCCTGGATGCAAGATTGCCTCGCCATATGGAAACAGGCAAACTGGGGCAATGCCCTCTGGAATCTGCGCGGAAACTTTGGCGTTCTCGACAGCGGTCGCAAGGATGTAACTTATGAAGACTTCAAGGGCCACAAGCTGGATCGAAAAATGCTCGAGATCCTGCAAACCGCCTAGCGCCCAATTTGAACAAGGAGCATCCTTGACTTGCTGCGGGCAGGGAAAATTATCTGCGTACCTCGGCACCCTGATGCTGTTAGCGCTTCTGGCCGGCGCGCATCAGCAGCCAAGAGCAGAAGTCCCGCAAAGCGCGGGCCCTGAAACACTGCGCATCAACACAGCAGAGTACTTTGAAATGCCTGGGCTCAACGTGATGGCTTTTCAGGACATTTACCCCGATGGGCATCAGGGTGGCGTAAGCATCATTCAGAATGGCGTACGAGTAGCAACGAACGGAGACCTGCGGCTGGACCCTGCTCCCGGACAGTGGCAGCCGATGCCCCGCCAAGACGCTCGGGCGGTGGAGAGAGCCAGCAACGCCATCGTAACCACGCTCTCCTACCCTGACCCCTCCAAGAATCGCAAGGGCTTTAACCCCATCGATTACCCCGACCTGAATCTCTCGTACAAGGTAATCGTGCGAGGAGAAGGCGCGAGCGTTCGCATCACGGTGGACCTCGACAAGCCGGTTCCCGCGGCCTTTCTTGGCAAGGTCGGCTTCAACCTGGAGCTTTACCCGACAGACTTATTCGGGCGCAGCTGGTATCTCGGAGATCGCTCGGGAATTTTTCCTCGACAGCCAGGCGGCCCGGAGATCAAAGATGCCGACGGCGAAACGCAGCCCGCCCCCCTCGCCATTGGACGTCGACTTTCCATTGCACCGGAGACGGCGAACCAAAGAATGCTGATCGAGTCCGATACCGGCGACCTGCAACTGATCGACGCGCGCAATAAGCGCAATAACGGCTGGTTCGTGGTGCGATCGCTGGTGGCCGCAGGAGCCGGCAAAGGCGCCATAAGCTGGCGAATCACGCCATATGCGCTTGCTGGCTGGCGGTATGCACCGGTGATTCATGTCTCCCAAGTGGGCTATCATCCAGCGCAGGCAAAGGTCGCAATTCTTGAACTGGATCACGCCGACCAGGGTGTCGACACCGCTTCGCTCGAGCGAATCTCAGAGGGGGGTGGCACTGTTTCCGTGCTGTCGAAAACCCCTGACAACTGGGGTACTTTTCTTCGCTACCGGTACCTGCGGTTTGACTTTTCCGCGATCCGAAATCCGGGGATGTACCAGGTCGTCTACCGAGGCAAGACCTCGCAGCCCTTTCGCATCGCTGCCGACGTCTATCAACGCGGTGCGTGGCAGCCGGTGCTTGAATATTTTCTTCCCGTACAGATGTGCCACATGCGCGTAGAGCAGCAATATCGTGTATGGCACGGCATGTGCCACAGAGACGACGCGCGCATGGCGCCCATTCGCTACAATCACTTCGACGGCTACTCTCAAGGCCCTTCAACCCTCACAAAATACAAGAGCGGCGACGATGTACCAGGGTTGAACGAAGGCGGCTGGCATGATGCCGGAGACTTTGACCTGCGGATCGAGTCCCAGGCTGACGAAGTATCGATCCTCGCCGCCATCTATGAAGCCTTCAATCTTCAGTATGACGACACCACCATCGACGAAACGACGCACCTGGCGCGCATCCATGAGCCGGATGGCGTCCCGGACATATTGCAGCAGGTCGAGCATGGCGTTCTGACCATCTTGGGCGGCTACCGCGCGATGGGTCGCGTCTATCGCGGCATGCAGGAAGCAACGCTCGAACAGTACACGCTGCTGGGCGATCAGGCTGACGATACAGATGGGCTGCGCTATAACGCCTCCATGAAGGCCGGCGAGCGCAGCGGCGCCGAGTCGGGCAAGCCCGACGATCGATGGGTGTTTACCGAGCAGGACCCACAGCACGAGTACAAGGCCATCTCTGCCCTGGCTGGCTGTGGGCGCGTGCTGAAGGCTTTTAAGCCGCAACTGGCTGCGGAGTGCACACAAGCGGCAGAGCACCTGTGGGCTGCCGAACTTGACCCGCCTGACTCAAAGGTTGCGATCGAAGCTTTCAACGAGCGCATGATTGCGGCCTCCCAACTCTGGATGACAACGCGAAACCCTGTTTACAAGGCTGCTCTTCTTCACAATGGGGCAGAACTTATCGCGCACTCAGGCGCAATTGGGTGGATGATCGCGCAGGTAGCGCCGTCTCTCGGAGATGCTGCTTTCCTGTCCGACCTTCACGCGGCCGTGGCACGCGACTTTGCGGCTATGGGAAAGGTTCAGCAGCAAGACTCGCCTTTTGGGGTTCCCTACAAGCCGCATATCTGGGGTGGCGGATGGGAGATCGAGCGCTTCGGCGTCGAACAGTACTATCTGCATCGCGCCTTTCCCGACGTCGTCACAACTGACTACATGCTGAATGCACTCAACTTCATGCTGGGGGTGCACCCGGGCGAGAATACTGCCTCCTTTGCAAGCGGCGTCGGGGCACGGTCGGCGACCATCGCTTACGGGTTTAACCGCGCCGACTCTTCTTATATTCCGGGTGGCGTAGTGTCGGGCACAGCACTGATCCGGCCTGACTTCCCCGAATTGAAAGACTTCCCCTTTCTCTGGCAACAGATGGAGTATGTACTGGGCGGCGGATCGACCAACTACATGTTTTTAGTTCTGGCCGCGGATCAGGTGCTCAATGCAAAGTAAGTGGTTGTGCGCATCAGATACCTGCAAAAGGCAATGGGCATCGCTGCCACGGCTATGCTTGCTTGGCATGAGTTGCTTGACTTACCCGGCGTGCGCGCAGGGGCAGCAGCAGCAGCCCGCCGCCGTCGCGCAGCCCCAGGATCAGATCACATATCTGCCCGCAGGCAAGGATGCCTACCTGCACTACGCAAACCAGACCGAAGCCATGCTGCAGCAGGATGTACTCGATGTATGGTTTCCTCGGACGATCGATACTGTCCATGGAGGCTTCTCCTCAAACTTTGCACGCGATTGGCAGCCGCTGCCCAGCAGCGGCAAGTTTTCCGTCTTTCAAGGCCGAATGACCTGGATCGCTTCGCAGGCGGCCATCCGCCGGCCCGCGCTGCGTGCACAGTACCTTCCCTACGTGCGGCACGGCGTAGCTTACCTGAATGATGTGCTGTGGGACAAAAAGTATGGCGGCTTTTACTGGGGTCTTGATGATGAAGGCCGGATCTCTGCCACCTTTACAGACAACAAGCAACTATACGGCATCAGCTTTTGTATTTACGGGTTGGCGGCCGCCTACCAGGCAGATCATGATCCGAAGGCACTCGCACTTGCCCAGCAAGCCTTTCGCTGGGTCGAGCAGCACGCCCATGACGACACGAACGAGGGCTACTACGAGTGGCTCCGCCGCGATGGCATGCCCATGCAGGCGCAGCCCTTTGATCCCATTGTTCATGCTGTGGCCGCAGGCGATTTCCCGATCGGCTATAAGTCCATGAACACTCATATACACCTGCTTGAGGCCTACACGCAGTTATACGCTGTCTGGAAAGATGAACTCCTACGCAAACGCCTGGAGGAGTTGCTGCACGTCGTGCGTGATAAAGTCGCTGTCGAGCCCGGCGTTATGAATCTCTTCTTTACCAATGACTGGCGCGCTGTACCAGATCACGACTCCTACGGACACGACATCGAAGCCGCTTACCTGATGCTGGAGGCGGACGATGCGCTCGGGCATGGCGGCGATGAACGCACCGCGCGCGTCGCGAGGATGATGGTCGACCACACCATAGCATATGGCTGGGACCAAGCGCATGGCGGCGTTTACCACTCAGGCGCCTACGTGGGCAAGCCGGATGACCTACTCAAAGAGTGGTGGGTAGAGATGGAAGCGCTAAATACATTTCTACTTATGCACGAACACTACGGGAAGACGACAGATGCATACTGGAACTTATTCCAAAAACAGTTGCACTACATCCAGAAGTATCAGATCGATCAGCAATTTCATGGGGACTACGAATTGATACGTCCCGACGGGACGCCTACTTCCACCACTAAGGGGCGCATTTGGAAGGCCGCTTATCACGATGGACGAGCGCTATTAAATGTATCGGAGCGACTAAACAGATTGGCTGGGGTAGCGCATTGATTCTAAACTCCCATCACTGCGGCAAAATCTCGTAGCTGGGAAAGCCACCATTTTGCTATCGGACGACCAGGAGGAAACGTTCATGGTGCCTCGGCCGCCGAGCAACTTGGCCAATGTTTTCACCCTGTTGTCGGCAAGCGACAACACGGGGACCTCTACATCCTGGCTGGCCTGATCATCTTGCGTACCCGGCTTTAGGCGACAGTCCTGAGCTGCCTCCGATAGATAAGTTCAAGGGATGCGAAAGGTTCTCCAGCTAAACTGGCCTGCCAAGGCTGGAAGGAAAGCCGGGATGAGGAAGAGCCACTTCATCGAAGAGCAGATCATTGAGGTGCTGAAAGGGTCGGAAGCCGGGCTGGCGAGGGCGGATCTGTGCAGGGAGCACGGCGTCATTCAGCAAACCTTCTATCGATGGAAGGCGAAGTATGGAGGCTGGAAGTAAGCGAAGCGCGGCGGCTGCGCGCGTTGGAAGAAGAAAGCCGGCACTTCAAGCATGCCCTGGCCGAATCGACGCGGGACGTGCGAGCGCTCAAGGCGGTGCTATCAAAAAGTAGTTGGCCCTGCAGACTCGGCATGAAGCGGTAACAGTGGCCACGGCCGAAGCAGGCGTGAGCCAGCCCCGAGCCTGGAGGCTGCTTCCACTCAGGCCTGGCACGATGGGGCACCAGGCCAAGGCTGGCAAGCGCAGCCAAGAGAATGAGAAGTTGCGCATCCGGCTGCGCGAGTTAGCCGAACAGAAAAAGCGCCGGGGGTATAGGCGCCTGCACGGTAAGCGTACTGTGTTGGCCGTCTGTACAGCTTGAGCCGTGGCGATGAAGATGTCTGCATGGTGGGATCTGGACTGATCGAAGGGTTGGCGGCTTCTCCGCGCCGTCGGCGCCGTAGTGCAGAAGAGCGGCGGTTGATTGTGGAGGAGGCTCTGGAGCCGGGAGCGTCCGTGGCGCGGGTCGCACGCAAGCACGGCGTCAACGCGAACCAGGTGTTTGCATGGAAGCGGATGTATGAGAGCGGCCGGTTGGAGACACCTGCAGGCGGGATGAGGTTGTTGCCGGTCAGAGTGGCTGAAGAGCCTGCCTTTGCGAAGGAGATCCCGGCTGAAGTTGCGCCAACAACGCCGGGGACGATCCATATCGAGTTGCCAGGGCGAGCGCTGATCAGACTTGAAGGCAGTATCGATCCGGCGATGATCCGTGCTGTGCTGAGGAGCCTGGGCGCGTGATTGCGCTTCCGGCGGGTACGCGGATTTGGATCGCAGCAGGCGTGACGGATATGCGGCGTGGCTTTCATGGGTTAAGCGCCCAGGTGCAGAAGGTGCTGGAACAGCAGCCGCTATCGGGCCACGTGTTCGTGTTTCGTGGCCGGCGAGGCGATATCGTCAAGGTGCTCTGGTTCGACGGCGATGGACTGTGCCTGTTGGCCAAGCGGTTGGAGCGTGGGCGCTTTGTCTGGCCGCAAGCAAGCAGTGGAACGGTCTCGCTGAGCCCTGCGCAGTTGTCGATGCTGCTGGAAGGGATCGACTGGCGAGCGCCGCTCCGGACGGCACAACCGGTGATGAGTGTGTAAGTGTTTCCTCCAGTATTCATGCCCCTTTTCTTTGATTGATTGCACTGTTCTCGTGGCATACTGCGGGGGTGATCGCAGCCTCGCTTCCGGATCACCCGATCAGTCGCATCGGTGATCTCTTGCCATGGAATGTGTCGCTTCCAGCGCCCAAATCACCCACTCATAGTTAAGTGTCCACTTAAAGCTATGTGGACACTTAACTGCCCCATACCGAGTGCCACCCCGTCACCCGCACCAACGGCGCAGACCGGACGCTTACCCTGCACGTGTTGCTTGAGCGTGAAGGCTGGCAAGTGAACGTGAAGCGTGTCTATCGAATTTATGTCGAGGAGCAGCTGGTCGTGCGCGCGCAAGCGTCTAAAGCGTCGCAGGGCAGGAGCGCAGGCCCGGGTGCTAGTGGCAACTCCGACGCATGCGGATCAAGTCTGGACAAGGGATTTTCTCCACGATGCGTTGTCGTGGGGGCCGCAAGCTGCGCACCTTGTCGATCGAGGATGCTTTTACGCGCAAGATGCTCCACCCCAGCGACGAAGACCTGTCGCCGGGGACCCCGGGGCTGGCCATCGAGCTAGACACTTCGCTGCCTGCGTTGCGCGTGATCCGCGTGCTGGAGCAATATTGCGCGTGGAGCGAGGATGACCCGGGCGGATCATCGTCGACAATGGCGCGGAGTTCACCGCTAAGGTGCTCGATCAATGGGCTTACCAGAACCATGTGCAGCTGCCCTCATCAATTGCGGCAGGCCGATGGAGAAAGGCCACATCGGGAGCTTCCACGGCAAGTTCCGCCAGGAATGTCTGAATGAACACTGGCTCCTTAGACTCGACGACGCACGAGAAACCATCGAAAGATGGCGGATCGATTACAACCAGGTACGTCTGCATAGCGCACTGGCCTACTTGACATCCAGAAGTGTTCAGCGTCAACTACTCTTTCCGACTAGCGACAACTATTTCT
>CAZZYH010000072.1:0-16066 GCA_964658225.1 Vulcanimicrobiota bacterium
CCGGCGGTGCGCACCCACGTGGCGGTCGTGACGTAGGCCGGCGCAGCGGTGGGCGCAGCGGTGTCGGTCGTGGCGGCGGTGCCGGTCGCCGCGATGTCTGTGGTGGCGATGGTGGTCGGCGTCGGGTCGGCGTCAGGCATGGTCCTCACCCCGGTAGGTCGATGCGGAGGATGCGGGCCGCGCCGCCCACACCGACAACTGTCGGCCGCCCGGGTTTCCGGACAGTTACCGATGTCAAACGGGCGTGAAAAGAATTCGGGGCCCGCAGGGCGGACGACCCCGCCGGGGACGCCACGTCCGCCGCCCGCGAAAGCCGCGTCAGCCGCCCGCGAACGGCGGCAGGACGTCGACCCGCGCGCCGTCCGGGATGACCGTGGTGTCTCCCGCCGGAACCTCGTCGACGAGGAAGGACGCCACCGCAGCTACCTTCGCCAGTGCGGGCCGGCCGGCGAGCAGGCTGCGTAAGGCGGCCACCGTCGCGACACCGTCGATCTCCTCGGTGTCGACCCCGGCGGCGCGCTGCGCCCCGGCCCAGTAGTGCACGCGCACGGTCATACCCGACGTCTCTACACGATCCGGCGCCCACCGGGCGACTCGGGGTAGACGGTCACGTCGACGGCCTTGGCGCTGAGCCACACCGCCAGCCCGGACGCCAGGCCCAGCTCGGCGACCGCCTGCGCGGTGACGTCGACGGTCATCGCGGGCGGCCCGTCGAGCGTGAGGCGCACGCGGTCGCCGAGCGGCGCCACGAGCATCTGGTCTTCGCGCTCTTCGCTGTCATCCACCGCGGCCCGACCCTCGGCACGATTGTCGGCCGCCTGCTCTCCCGGGCGCACCCGCTCGAGCATCGTGACCAGGGGCGAGAGCTCCCCGCCCGGTTTGCGCTCGAGCGCCGGCACGATGACCACTTCAAAGCCCAGGCCCTTGGCCTTGTGGATGGTCATCAGCTGCACGCCATAATCCTGGCTAACGCTTGCATCGGGGGCCGCGCAGAGGCGGCCGAGCGCCGTGTCCAGGCTGCCGTCGAACACCGCGATGCCATCTGGCGGCAGCTCGTCCAGGAGGCGGAAAAAGGTCTCCGCATTCGCTCGTTCGTCGGGCCCGAGATAGGCCGGCGCGCCCAGGCTGGTCCAGGCGCGCTCGACCCAGGCGGCCAGCGACTGCACGGGCTCGGCCGCGGCGCGCGCCAGCACCTGCGCGGTGCGCGCGAGCCGATCCTGGCCATCCGGCGTCAGCAGGTGGGCACGCGCGGTGATCAGTTCGGGCACAGGCGCGTAGCGAAAGCTGCGATCGTCGGCGCCGACCAGCGTATGCAGGTCCCCGAGCGTGAGGCCGCACCAGGGTGCGCGCAGCACACTCAGCCACGCGATCCGGTCCATCGGATGCAGCAGTGCGTGGAGCAGCGAACGCAGATCGAGGATCTCCTGCCGCTCGGTGAGCGCCTCGAGCTCGACCGCGCGGAAGGCGATGCCGCGGGCACGCAGCGCGGCCGCGATAGGGGCCAGGTGGTTCCGGGCGCGGCCGAGAATGGCCACCCGATAGGTCTTCTCAGCGGAGCCGGCCTGCGCGGCGGCGATGCGTGGGAGCTCCCGTTCGACGAGCGTGACGACGCGGTCCACCTGTTGCCGCCACGCGGCCGGGCCGCTCTCCGGGTCGCGGGCCGTGCAGAAGCTGGGGTGCACCTGCACGGCATCGAAGCCGGCCAGAGCCGGGCCGGCCGCGGTCGACGGCGCAAAGGAGGGCTCGCCCTCGCGGTGGTCGTGCGCAAAGATGGCGGCGAAGTACTGGTTGAGCGGGTCGACCAGGCCTGCGTGCGAGCGAAAGTTTTCCGACAGCCGCAGCCCCGCGCACGGGTGGGCGTGGCTGCCGCAGTCAAGGCCGCGCCGCTGCACGCGTCCAAAGAGCTCGACCTCGGCGTGGCGAAAGATATAGATCGATTGCATCGGGTCGCCGACCAGGAAGCAGGTGCGCCGGTCGCCTGGCTGCCACTCGCGGAGCAGACGGCCGATGAGCTGGTGCTGGCGGCGCGAGGTGTCCTGGAACTCGTCGATGAGCAGGTGGTGCTTGGCCTCGCTGGCCAGCAGCCCGCGGGGGGTCTCGTCGTCTTCGAGCACGGTTGCGGCGGCGATGGCAAGTTCGGGGAAGTCGACCTGGTCGCGCTCGGCAAAGACCACGTGCAGCTCGGCCACGGCGTGGCGGAGCACGCGGAAGACCGAGAGCAGGGTTCGCCACTGCGCCTCGTCGTAGCGCGCGGCGGGCAAGGTGGGAACGCGACAGAGCAGGGTGCGGAGCTGTTCGCCGGCTCGCTCGTCCCGGCGCAGATCCTCGATCATCCCCAGCATGCGCTGCTTGTAGCGGGTGCGTCCGGCCCGGGATGCGCCGGGGCCGTCCGCGGGGAAGCCCTCGCGGGTGCTGAGAGACTTGCGCCAGGAGCCTTTCTCCGTCAGCAGGAAGTTGCGCAGGCAGGCCCAGTGTTCGACAAAGGTGGCATCCGGCGCGGGCAGTGCGTGCAGGCCGTCGAGCAGCGCGATGGGGGCGGGATTGCCGTGGCTGCAGGCGTATCGGGCCAGTTCTAGCAGCTCGGCTACCAGTGTCGGCTCTGCCGAGAGCGCGCTGTGCAGCGCGTGCAGCACCCGCTGCACTTCATCGGCAAAGGGCGCTTCCAGGCGGGCGCGCACCTGGTCCCAATCGACGGCCGCCTGCTCGCCGAGCAGGAACGTATGCCGCCACTGCTCGCGACGCTCGAGCATGCCGGCGATCAGGGCCTGGCAGTCGTCGAGGCGATTGTCGCGCAGCAGCAGCAGATGGCCAATGGCGGCGTTCAGTTCCTCCGGCGCGCGACCCAGCTGGGCGAAGGTGCGCTGCGCGGCGAGCCCATACAACGGGCCCGCCTGCTCGGTCGGTGCGAGCCTGCCGCCGAGGCGCGAGAGCAGGGGCTGGTTGTGGGCCAGGCGCAGGCAGAGCGAGTCGATCGTCTGCACGTCGAGCCGGTGCGGCTGCTCAAGCAACTGCCAGCCCTGCTGCCGGGAGCGCGCAAGCGCGGCGCGAGCAAGGGTGAGGGTGCGCGGCTCATCCGGAACGGGCGCGTGCGCGGCTTCTTCCAGGGCGGAGAGGATGCGTCCGCGCATCTCGGCGGTAGCGGCGCGGGTAAAGGTGATGGCGAGAATCTGCTCCGGCTCCTCGACCACTGCGAGCAGGGTGAGAAAGCGCTGGGTGAGCAGCTCGGTCTTGCCCGCGCCGGCCGGCGCCTGGACGATCCAGGAGCTGGAGACATCGAGTGCGCGCTCGCGGGCCTGGTGGTCGGGCGGCTGCGCGGAGGGCAGAGCCGCCTCAGGCAGCAAGAGCAGGTTGCGTCGATCACCCATCGACTGAGGCCTCTTCCTCTAGGTCATTCGGGTCACTTCCGCCGCCCGCGGCATGCACCCGGCAGAGTCCCGCCAGCGGGCAGTACCTGCAGGTCTTCGCGCCATCGCGCGGGTTCACGGTCGCCTCGCCGCGGGCGAACTGGCGGGCCAGCGCCAGCAGGGCCTCCTGCCAGCCATCGCGGATCTCGTCGTCCAGGCGATTGGCTTCCGACAGCGGACCCAGTTGCGCGCTGACCGTGGCGGCCGCATCGGCTGCGCGGGCCATCAGCCTGGTTTCGTCGGCGCGAATCTGCGCAAAAGCCACGCCGCTCACTTCCGGAACGCCGCCGTAGAGGGCGTAAAGCGGCAGCTGCGGCTCCTCGGGCCGCTCCCCCATCCAGGCGGTCGTCTTCACCTTGCCGGTCTTGTAATCGAGCAGCAGGTGGGTGCCGTCGGCCAGGCGATCGACCCGGTCGATGCGCACGGCCAGCCGCAGCGGACCGATCTGCATGGGGTCGACCTTCTTCTCGATCGCCTCGACCGAGAAGGGCTGTCTGGCCGCCTCGCAGCCGAGCCAAGCCAGCAGCCTTGTGCGCACCCGCTGTTGTTCGCAGGCGAGGTAGGCCTGCTGCCAGGGGTCACCCGGGTAGGCGGCGAGCAGCGGCTTGAACACCCGGCGAATGTGTTCTGTAAGCATGGCGGTTACCGATCCGTCGGCCAGGGCGCGGCGCAGGTCTTCGCGTGTGTGCAGGCGCAGGGGGGCGGGCTCGGCGGACCAGAGCTGTTCGAGGACCGCGTGCAGTGCGGTGCCGCGCTCGGCCGCATCCAGGCCGTAGGTCGGCTGGGTGAGCGGATGCGTCTCCAGCCGCCGCATGGCAAAGGACTGGAAGGCGCAGGCCGCCTGCCGCTTGAGAATCTCCGCGCCGCCCGCGCTGTGCGCCGGGGACCAGGGCAGATGTCCGGAGTCGTCGGTGACCGAGTCCAGGGAGAGCGCCGGCGGCGCAATGGCCGCGGCAGGCAGGGGGACGGCGCGCCCGGCGTACGGCAGCAGCAGAGGCGAAGCGCGCCGCTCCGTGCCGCCGGAGCCGGGATCGACGGCGGCATAGCTGAGCAGCACGACCGGGGCGCTGCTTGCGATGCGCGCAGTGGCCTGCTCGGCGAGCTTCCAGTCGGTTTCCGGCAGGGCGTGCGGCATGCCTGCTTCACGCTGGAGCCAGGCGGGCAGGAGCGGATGCGGGCGGCCCGCCGCCGGCCAATGCTCATCGTCGGCGCCCAGGAACCAGAGAGCGTCAAAGCTCTGGCCCGAAGACTCGAATGCGCCCAGGATCTGGATCGGCTGCAGGGTGCTTTCGGCGGCGAAGATGACCGAGTGCGCGTGGGTGGCGAGCGTGCGCAGGTACTCGTTCCAGGTCGGTTGCGAGCCGTCAAAGCCAAGCTCGGCTAACTCGCCGAGCAGGCTCGTCCAACGCTGCCGGGTTTGGAAGGTAAAGGAATCGGCCTCTCGATATCCGGGCCAGCCGGTGTCGGCGAGCAGCGAGGCCACCTGCTCAGACCAGGTTGCGTGGCTGGCGCGCAGAGGTCGATGGCCCGGGCCGAGAAGCCGCTCTGCAGCGGCGTGGGTACGAGCGAGCCGGGCGCGCAGGTCGGCGGTCAGGTGGGGCCGGCCGAGCAGGGAACCGAGCGAGACCTCCGGAGTGCTGCCGGCCCGGCGCATCTCTGCGTCGAGGCGGGCGAGCGCGGCGTGGTCGGCGGCCGAGGGCGCCACCAGTCCGGAGGTGAGCAGCCAGGTCAGCTCGGCTGCGGCGAGCGGCGCGGTCAGCCAGCGGAGCAGCAGGAGGGCGGCGCGGACGATGGGCAGGCCGGCCAGCGGTGTGCCGAGCGAGAACTCGTAGGGCAGCGCCGGGTCACCGGGCAGATCGGGGCCGGCCGGCCAGTAGGTTGTCTGCGGCATCAGGACGCGGCGGAAGACGCGGGCGATCTCGGCGCGGAGGCGGCCGAGGTCAGGGGCGATGACCCCGATGCGACGCAGACTGTCTTCTGCCAGCTGGGTGCGGCACCACTGCGCGCAGGCCTCGAGTTCGCCACGCTGATCGTTGGCTCGCTGCAGCAGCGGGGGGACGGCGGGCGGCTCCGGCACCGAGCGCGTCACCTTGGTGCCTGTTGCTTCGAGCGCCTGCAGAAGCGCGGCCTGCGCCGGGGTGACGCGATCAAAGCCGATCAGGTGGAGTTCCGCAACAGGATCGAGCAGGTCAGCCCGCCGGGCGAGCGTCTCTTCCAGGCGCGTGCGCGAGAGCCACCCGTTCTGCCGGCACGTGCGGTCAAAGCTCTCTGCCCAGACCAGGAAGCGTTCGGCATCCGCATGCGTCTCGGCAAAGACGCCCGCAGCGGCACGCCGCAGGGGGTGGGCGCGGTAGCTGCCGAGCAGACCGTAGGCCTCCTGGGCGAGCTCGGCGAGGCGATCCGGCGCGACGACTCGCTCGCGATCGGCGGCCTGCACCCGGGTCCAGAGCTGGCGCTCCTGCAGCGCGGAGAGCGGCATGGGCGCATCCTCGGAGCGGCTTAGGTACTGCTCCCACACCTGCGCGACCCAGCTGTTCCAGTCCAGGATGCGCGGCTGCGGCCAGGCGAGCCGGCTGCGGCTTCGCTGGTCTTCGGCATAGGCGGCCTCGAGTGCGCGCGCGGCGCGCAGGTTGGCGGTCAGCAGCACGGCGCCCCGGTCGAGTGCATCCTCCAGCAACACGGGCAGGCGTCCGGTCCTGTCAAAGAGGGGCAGCACGCTCCAAGTGTAAACTGGGGCGTGTCTCAACTTCGCTCTTTGCTTGCCGTCGCTCTGACGCTCGTCGCGGGCTTCGCGCCGCTGGCTTGTCGTCATCGAGCAGTGCCCGATGCAGAACTGAGCGCGCCCGGCGGCAAGCGCTATCCCGTCCAGGGCAAGGTCGTGGGCGTGAACCTGGCTTCAGGCGAAGTAGAACTGGACGCTGCCGCGATCCCCGGTTACATGGACGCGATGACGATGCCTTACAAGTTGAAAGACCCGGCGGTGCTGAGCGAGTTGCACGCGGGCGACTCGCTGCGGGCGACCTTGCTGGTGGGCGACACCAGCGCGGTGCTCGACCAGATCGTCATTACCGGCCAGAGCAAACCGGTGGCAAAGCCGGCGAGCGATCTGCAGCCGCCGGTGCCGGGCGAGGCGGTGCCGGACTTTGCCCTGCTGAACCAGAGTGGGCGGGTGGTGCACCTATCTGCGTATCGCGGGCGCGTGCTGCTGGTGACCTTTGTCTATACGCGGTGTCCGCTGGCCGACTATTGCCCACGCATGAGCCGCAACTTTGCCGCCGTGGACAAGGCGCTGGCTGCCGATCCGAACTTATATGCGAAGACGCACTTGCTCAGTGTCAGCTTTGACCCCCAGTACGATACTCCCCCGGTGCTGCGTAGCTACGGTGGCGCTTATACGGGCAATTACACGAACGAGAAGTTCGAGCACTGGGAGTTTGCCGCGCCCGAGCCGCGCGACCTGGCGAAGGTGCTCAGTTTCTTCGACGTGGCTGCCACGCCGGAAAAGGATAAGACCGTGACGCACTCGCTTTCCACCGTGGTCATCGGGACCGACGGCAAGGTTTACAAGTGGTACCCGACCAATGACTGGACGCCCGGCGCGGTTGTGAACGATGTGAAGAAAGCTCTGGAGCCGGGCGCATGATTGTCGTCATCATGGGCGTGACGGGAACGGGCAAGAGCACGATTGCAGAAGAGTTAGTCAGGCGGACCGGCTGGGCGTTTGCCGAGGGCGATGACTATCACAGCGTAGATAATGTCGCGAAGATGAAGGCGGGGGTGCCGCTGACCGACACCGATCGCGCGCCGTGGCTGGCTGCATTGCACGAGGTGCTCCTGGGCTGGCAGCGCGCGGGGCAGAGCGGCGTGATGACCTGCTCGGCGTTAAAGGAGTGTTATCGCCAGACGCTGCGCGAGGGTATCGACGGGGCGGCGTTTCGGTTCGTGCTGCTCGAGGTGCCCAAGGATGTACTGATCGAGCGGCTGCAGCACCGGCCGGGCCACTTTATGAATCCTGCGCTGCTTGATTCGCAGCTGGCGACTTTAGAAATGCCGCAAGACGCGATCCGCGTGAATGCCAACCGGGCTGCTTCCGAGACGGTTGACGAGATTCTGAACCAGCTCGAGAAAACCACTCCAGTAGACAAGAAAGAAGCTTAGTTCCTATGGCGCGACTTACGATCCTTTTCGGAATTATCCTGATGCTGCTCGGCGTGCTCACGTACATGGAGACGGGCAGCAAGTTCCCGACATCGCTGATCCCGGCCTACTTCGGAGCGGTGCTGGCGATCCTGGGTGCGCTCGCGCGTACCACCGACCTGAAGAAGCGCGGCCTGTACATGCACATCGCGGTTACGATTGGGCTGCTTGGTTTTCTCGGGACCGCCAAGAGCATCGTTGATTACATCCGCATGAAGCAGGGTGTGCAGTTCAAGCTGCCGCTTGCCGTCGATGAGAAGGCGGCGATGGCCCTGCTGCTGCTGGTCTACGTGGTGCTGTGCGTGCAGTCTTTTCTTACCGCCCGCCGCGCTCGGACGCAGGCCCAGGCTTAGCCGCGTGCGCCCCGGCTCGATGGCCAGCAAGGCGGAGCGCACCAGCGGGTCGCGCAAGGGCGCGGCCGCCGAGGGCGACAAGCCGAAGCGCAAGTTAGTGCTGCGCAAGGTGCTGCCGGAGGTGTGGAAGCTGGTGCGCCCGCGCCGCTGGCTGCTGCTCCTGGGCTTGTTGCTGGTGGGGATCAACAAGAGCGCGAGCCTGGTGCTGCCGCTCTCGACCAAGTTTTTGATCGACCAGGTCATGGGGGCGCACCGCGCCGACCGGCTGCTGCCGCTGGCCGGCGTCGTTTTGCTGGCGACGGTTCTTGGCGCGATCTCTTCCTTTGCGACCACGCAGCTGCTTTCAAAGGCCGCTCAGCGGATGATCACCGAGCTGCGCCAGCAGGTGCAGCAGCATGTCGGCCGGCTCTCTGTTGCCTACTACGACGAGAACAGGACCGGCGTTCTTGTCTCCCGCATCATGACCGATGTGGAGGGCGTCCGCAATCTCATCGGCACCGGGCTGGTGGAGTTTGTCGGCGGGATCTTTGCGGCCATCCTGGTCTTCGGCTACCTGCTGCACAGCAATCCTCGCATGACCTTGATCGTGGCCGCGGTGCTGCTGGTCTTCGTCTTTGTTTTGCAGCGCGCCTTTAAAGTGATCCGGCCTATCTTTCGCGAGCGCAGCAAGATCAATGCGGAGGTGACGGGCAGGCTGACCGAGTCGCTCGGCGGTATCCGCGTGATCAAGGGCTACCACGGAGAGGAGCGCGAGGCACGCGTCTTTTCTGCCGGGGTGCAGCGGCTGCTGGCGAACGTGATCAGGTCGCTGACCGCGACAAGCATGCTCGCGCTTGCGGCGACCGCCGTGCTGGGAGTGGTGGGCGCGCTGGTCATGCTGCTTGGCGGGCGCGCCGTCCTGTCGGGCCAGATGACCGTTGGCGGATACGGCCAGTATGTAGCCCTGCTTGCTTTTATGATCGCGCCTGTCTTCCAGGTCGTGAATGTGGGCACGCAACTTACCGAAGCCTTGGCGGGGCTCGATCGCACCATGGAGGTACTCTCCGAGCGCGACGAGTTTGTCGATCCTGACCGCACCAGGCGCCTGGGCGTGATCCGAGGCGAAGTCCGCTTTGAGGACGTGCGCTTTGCCTATGAAGAAAACAAGCCGGTACTGCATGGCATCAGCTTTCACGCGCCACCTGGCACCGTGACCGCGTTCGTGGGCTCGTCCGGCTCGGGTAAGTCGACGATCATCTCGCTGATCTGTGGCTTTCACACCCCTACCGCCGGCCGCATCCTGGTGGACGAGGCGGACTTGTCGAAGGTGGCGCTGGATAGCTATCGCGGGCAGTTGGGCGTGGTGTTACAGGAGTCGTTTCTCTTTGACGGATCCATCCGCGACAATATCCTGTTCTCGCAGCCCAACGCGACAGAGGAGCTTTTTCTTGAAGCCTGCCGCATTGCGCGAGTGGACGAATTTGCAGAGCGGTTCGAAGAAGGCTACGAAACCATCGTCGGGGAGCGCGGCGTAAAGCTGTCCGGAGGCCAGCGCCAGAGGCTCTCGATCGCCAGAGCCATCCTGGCCGATCCGCGCCTGCTCATCCTCGATGAAGCTACCTCCTCGCTCGATTCCGAATCGGAGGCGATGATTCAGCAGGGCTTGAATTACCTGATGGCTGGGCGAACCACGTTTGTCATCGCGCATCGGCTTTCCACCATTCGCAAGGCGGACCAAATTCTTGTCGTGGAGGCGGGCCTGATTGTCGAGCGCGGCACCCATATGAGTCTTTACGCGCTTGGCGGCCGCTACTACGACCTTTATACGCGGCAGCATGGCATCGAGGAAAATCTTTTTCTCGCCCCCGGGGAAAGTGACGCGATTGAGTCTCCGCAGTAACTCTGCGTCTCGGCAGAGTGCGAGACTCCTGCTATGCTGCGGTCATGTTTGACCCCGCAGCCGGCGGCGACGCAGCCCTGCTGATTACCGAGCAGCTGCTTGTTTTTGCCACGGTGGTTGGTTCCGTTGCTGCGCTCCCCTCGTTTATTGAATTCATCTCGGAGCTTCGCAAGCGCCGGGAGCGGATCGACCTGAGCCTGGAGGACGAGCCGGTGGACGCGCTGCGGCCGCGCCTGGCCGGCATGGACACGCTGCTCGAGTCGATCGAGGACCTGGTGGATCGTGCGCGCAATCCCGCCGTCTATGACGAGCTCAAGATTGGCAATGAAGTTCTGATCATCGGCCCGCACCAGAGCGGCAAGAAGTCGCTCGCACATACCATTGCGAAACGCACCGGCATGGAGCGGCTGGTCACCGTCTACAACCCGCGCGACTCCGATGCGCTGGCCAAAGCAAAAAGCCTGGTTCGCGGTTACAAATGGCAGAAGGTGATGCTGCTGCTGCCGCGGATCGACCTGGCCTACAAGGAGAGCGATCCAGAAGTTCTGGCCGAGCTCGATGCGCTGATCGAGAGTACTTCAGAGCGCGAGAATGTGCTGGTGGTGGCGACGGCGACGAGCTTTGAGCCGGACTCCGATTTGGATAACAGCTTCGGCATCAAGCTTGCGCTGCCCGGGGCCGAAGTGCTTGAGGTGCATCGGCGCGAGATCCCTGAAGACGCGCAGCGCATGCTGGCTGAAGTGGCGCACTTTTACCTGGCCGAAGCGCGTCGGCGAGGCTTCGCGTTGCAGGGCCTGGCTGAAGGTGAATTTTGCAGGCAGGTGCTCAATGCGGCGATGAACCCGGCGGAGATCGAAGACATCGTCGTGCTGTGCGAGACGACAGCGCTGTTTCGCAGGCGCACGCGCGCCGCGGCGGGGCTGGTGATTACTCCCCAGATTCTTGCGACGGCGATCGGCCGGGTTGTGATCGGCTAAGTCGTGCGCGTAAACACGCATGTACTTCGCTGCGCAGCAGAGCCAGTTCCCCAGCAGCGCGAAACACTGTTGGGTGCTCGACGGCGCATGAACGAGAAATCGAGTACGCGGCATCGTGTCCGCCATTTAGCGAAGCATCCGCTCACCTGGCCGCAGCGTTGAGGGTGGCCGCTGCGCGATCGAGCGCTGCGGTGAGTGTGCCAAGCTGCGCCTGCGCGCTCTTCGCATCTTTTGCGTCGAGCGCTTCATTGACGCCCGGAATGACAACAGCGGCATAGCCTGTGTACTCGCCCGGCGCATAGATGGTGTGCTTGTACCAGGCCCGATGCGGAAGACCTTCAGGCGCGAGCAGATCGGCCTCGACCTGTCTGAGCTGCACGTTGAACCGCGCATCGTCCGAGCCTGGCGACAGCTGCCTGGTGTGCGCGGCCTGGGCGGCGGTGGTCAACTGCGCAGCCGCTGCCATTGCGGCCGTGACGTCGAGCGGCAAGCCGGCCTCGCCTGCTTTCTTCTTCGCCGCTTCAATATATTCGGCGATCTCTTTTGCGTACGTCACATAGTCATAGGGCAGCACGTCGATGTCCGCCATGTGCAGGATCTCCAGGCCAAAGACTCGCGCCTGCTGCTGCTCATAGACAAAGGTCGGATCCGCATTCTTGACAAACCACTGGTAGTTATCAAAGACCGAGTGATAGACGCCGTAGGGGCCGTCGGAACCTATGTCGGTCGAAGGCACACCGAAGTGCTGAATAAATGCCGAGTAATCGGAGCCCGATCCTAAGTCGCCTACCTTGGCCTCCGCGCTGGCAGCGGTCTTCGAGTTAGGCGGCCGCTGCTCGTTAAAGCCGTTATTCGCCGCCCGCTTGTTGTTGCCTTCTGCCTGGGACCTGACCCACTGCTCGTACACGGTGCCGCCCTTCGGGCTCGGTACTTCGCGTGTAATCGAGCGGACGAACTCCTTGAGCGACGGCACCGCGGCGGAGTCAAAGTTAGGCCCGGAGACGCCAACATCGGTGTTGAAGTAAGCGACCGCGCCGGATAAGTGCGCGGCCTTGTCCTCGGCCCACTCGGTGGACCCGATCAGGCCTTCTTCTTCGGCGTCCCAGCTGCAGAAGATCACGCGGCGCTTCGGCTTCCAGCCCTGCTTGAGCAGCACTCCGAAGCCGTGCACCGCCTCGAGCATGGCCGCGGTGCCGGAGTTCGGATCGACGGCGCCGTAGACCCATGCATCGCGGTGGTTGCCGGCTACCACCCAGGAGTTGGGGTCCTCCTTGCTGGCCGGATCGGGGTCGATATTGCCGGTCACATCCCAGATCGTGGTGTAGCTGTAATCCTGCTTGAGCACCATGTGCAGGGTCACCGCGTCGGTGCCACCCACGTGGTAGTCAAAGGGCAGCGAGCCTTGCCAGGGGCGCGGGACTTCCGGCCCGGCGAGGGCCTGGAGGATCGGGGCCGCGTCATGGTAAGAGATCGGCGTGGCCATGATCTTGGGCATGCTTGCCGCCTGCCCGGGCGGCGTGCGTTTGGAGTCGGGCAACTCCAGGGTAGACGCGATGCCGGGAGTAGTCACATCGCCGGGGTACTCGAACATGTACTGGATCGATCCGCGCTGGATGCCGGAGTCGGGCCGGTAGGGACCCTTGGGATACTGCTCGCCGCGATAGTAGCCGTCATCGGCAGGGTCGGAGTAGATGACCAGGCCCGCGGCTCCGCGCTGCTGGGCGATAAAGGCCTTGACGCCGCGAAAGTTCGACCCGTAGCGGACGAGCACAATCTTGCCTTTCACGCTGATGCCGAGTGTGTCCAGGTGTTCGAAGTCCTCGGGCCTCCCATAGTTTGCATAGACCACCGGCGCGGTCACCTCGCCCGAGGCAGAGGAGCCATTGAACCCCGGCGTGACGCGGGGGTCGTCTTCGAATGTGTCGCCGTCGACATGCTCGCGTGCGGGGCCCGTCATCAGGATCTTTCCCGAGCCATCGCGCGCCTCGAGGCGCACTTCCCGGGGCAGGTTGAGCCAGACCTTGTAGGGTGTGATCTTGGTCTCGAGACCGGCCGCCTTGAACTTATCGGCGACATAGACGGCGGTCGCGTAGTCCTCTTTCGATCCGGCGATGTGGGGGGCGGCGGTAAGCGTCTGGAGAGCTTCCCCGGCAAGCTTGGCATCGGGCACGGCCAGAAAGGCGCGATCGAGTTTGGCCTGGGCCGCGAAGTCGCGGAAGCCGAAGACCTCGGAAGGCAGGGGCACTGTGGTCTGGGCAGGAGAGAGTGCGGCGAGGGCGAGCGAGAGTCCTACGGCGATCAGGCGAGAGGGCACAGCGGCGCTCCTTCAAAATTGGGGGTGGTGCGTAGACGGGTGGGTCGGAGAGCGACCACAAGCTATCTCGGCAGAGTACACGATTGCTGGGCACCAGACCCAATGAGGAACCATGCAGCCGAACGTCGCGTGCCTCGCGGCCGAACAGGACAAGCGGGGGGCGGCGGCGAAAAGGGCTCGCAAGGCGGAGGCGCGGCGACTAGGCGGCGACCGGTTGCGCGCAGTGCGAGCAGCGTCGCGCGGCCAGCGGAATTTCGCTCAGGCACTCGGGGCAAGCTTTCGTGCTCGGGGTTGCCGGGGCGTCGCGCTTGATGCGCCTGAGCACCGCATTGAGAGGAAGCACGACAAAGAAATACACAGCCGCGGCGACCATCAGGAAATTGATTGCGTCGTTCAGAAGATCCCCGTAGGGAAAGTCGGCACCATGGATATGGAAGTGCAGATAGGAGAAGTTCGGCTTGCTGACGATGGCGGCCAGGAGCGGGTTGATGATGTCGGTGACGAAGGCGGTTACGATTTTCCCGAAGGCCGACCCAATGACAACCGCGACCGCTAGATCGACAACGTTGCCGCGCAGAATGAAATCGCGAAAGCCCTTGAGCATCGAAAGCCCCTCCTCGGTAATGGCTTTACGGTACAGCATAGTTTTGATCTTGTGATTTGAAAGAAGTAACTAGCGGAAAGGTGACCAGGCGAGGAAGAAGGCGAGCAGACAGGCTCTCGCGTTTCGATGCCCGGGGGGCGCGCAAGCAGGGGTCCGGTGCGCGTGAGCGGGCAAGTGCAGCAGCGACGTGCTTCGGGCTAGCGTTGCGGACGATGCAGCTGCCGAAGCTCTTGCTCAACCCCGGCGCAGGCTGCGCGGTAGCGAAGGATAAAGCGCGAGGAGACGAACAGGCTGAGCGAGGCGAGCAGAAGGGCTGCGCCCAGCAGACCGCGGCTGCGCGCGGCAGCCAGGGCGTGAAAGCAGAGCGCGATGAGCGTGGCCGCGAGGGCGGCCAGAACGGCCAGGGGAGCGAGGCGGTCGCAGTAGATCGCGTGTCCCGGGGAGAGCGCGAGCGAGAAGCTGGCGCCGCTGACCAGGGTCGAGAGGCCGAGCAGCGCGGCACCCGGAGCAAACTTCTGCCCTCGGCCACGCCGCTGCCCGAGGCCGTCCTCGGGATGGAGACCGGGCGCAGTCACAAGCGGCCCTAGTGCGCCGCGATCGGCTCGCCGGCCTTCTCGCGCGGGTTGTTCTTTTTGAGCAGGAAGGCGAGTGGAATCATCAGCAGCGACGCTGCGCAGAGAATCCAGAAGACATCCACATAGGCCAGCGTGGTGGCCTGGCTCTGCATCTGGTTCATGATCTGGCCCTGCGCAAGCTGCTGCGCATTTGCCGGGCCGGTGTGGGTGGCGATCGAGCCCTGGAGGGCCGTGAGGTGCTGCTGGTAGTTGCCCCCCGAGGGCGTCATGTACTGGAGCAGCTGGTTGTGGTGGAACTGGCTGCGTTCGGTCACCTCCGCATTGGTCAGCGAGATCAGGATGCTGCCGCCGATGTTGCGCACAAAGTTGATCAGGCCGGAGATCTGATTGGACTTTTCCCGGGGCAGTCCAAAGTAGGCGGCGGTAGTGACCGAGATGAAGATGAAGGGAATGGAGAAGATCTGCAGCACCCTCATCCAGGAAGACGTGCCGAAGCTGAGGCCGAGATTGAGGTGCGTGGCGCTGTACCAGTAGGCGACTGCGAAGCCGACAAAGCCGAAGGCGATCATATTGCGCGCCGGAAACCGACTCAGGGCCTGGCCCGCAAAAGGCATCACGACGATCAGCGCCAGTCCGCCTCCCGAGAGCGAGAGCCCGGCGATGGTCGCGGTATAGCCCATCTGCGATTGCAGAAACTGCGGCTGCAGCACGGTGGTCGAGTTGAGCAGGCCGCCGGTGAGCAGCATGAGGAAACAGCATACGGCGAAGTTGCGTGACCGGAGCAGGCGAAACTCGATCAGCGGCGACTTGGCGCCCCACCACTCCCAGACGAACAGGCCGATCAGCGCGGTCACGAACGCAAAGGCGAAGACCTGGATAAAGTGCGATCCGAACCAGTCCTTCTCCTCGCCCTTGTCGAGCATGATCTGCATGGCGCCCATGGAGAGGGTGAGCAACGCCACGCCGATGTAGTCGATCTTGAAGAAGTTTTTCAGATCGTTTGGCTGCCAGGGCGGGTCCTCGACCAGGCGGGCGGTGAGGAAGAGCGCAAGCAGGCCGACGGGAATGTTGATGTAGAAGATCCAACGCCAGCTGTAGCTATCGGTGAGCCAGCCGCCGATCGTGGGGCCGATGGAGGGCGCAAGCACCGCGACCAGGCCGTAGAGCGCGAAAGCGAGCCCGCGTTTGGAGGGCTCAAACGAGTCTGCCATGATGGCCTGGGCCATCGGCTGCAGCCCGCCCCCTCCTGCGCCCTGGATGACCCGGAAGAGCAGCAGCAGCCCGAGCGAGGGGGCCAGTCCGCAGAGAAACGAGCTGATGGTGAAGACCATGATGCAGCTCATGAAAAAGCGCTTGCGGCCAAGCACGCTGGCCGCCCAGCCGCCCATGGGCAGCACGATGGCGTTGGAAACCAGATAGGAGGTCAGCACCCAGGTGCTCTCATCGCCGCTCGCACCGAGCGAGCCGGCGATGTAGGGCAGAGCCACGTTGGCGATCGAGGTGTCGAGCACCTCCATAAAGGCCGCGAGTGCGACGGTGGCCGCGACCAGCCAAGGATTGGTCTTCGGCTTCCAGGCGTTCTGCGCGGCTGGATCTGCACCTGCTGCCATGCTTGCTGGTTCCCCTTTTGGAAGGTCGACTGGTTTGAGCAAATCACGCCGGGCAATACCGCGGCCCGGTCTTCGGCCGGTCTGGTGCTAGATGCGGCACGGTTGCCGGAGAGCGCAAAATTTTGGGCGCAGACCCCAGCCAGGCGCTCGGAC
>CAZZYH010000073.1:0-15886 GCA_964658225.1 Vulcanimicrobiota bacterium
CATGCAAATCCATTCCGACCGATGCCACCACCAGGACGAAACGAAGATGCTGCGTTCGCAGTCCTCCGCGCGCTTGCCGCATCTCAGGGGCAGGGTGATCCGTCCGCGATCAGCGCGGGAACCAGCAGGCTGAACGGATCGCGCAGCAGAATGGACAAGGCGACCTTGCCGAAGCGCCAGGCAAGCTTTGCTGACCTCGGCAAGCCTCGCCCGGCTGGGACGAATGGGCGTTTTGGCTCTTGAGTACGGGCAAGGTTTGCGTTCCGTCCAGCTCCTCGCTGCAAAGATCGACGAGCTCTCTCTCCCCCAAGGACTGAAGACAACCGCAGTGCGCAACGAGGGGCGCCCCCGGCCCACCGCGGCAGCGGCGGCTCACTTCCGGGCTCAGCCCTCCCCCTCAGCCCGCCCCCTTACCCTTCGCCACGCTCTTCTTCGGACTCGCCCGGCGAGAGCAGAATCCGGATATCGCGCAGATTATTGTTCGTCGGCCCCGTCATGATCGCGTCGCCGAGCGCGGTAAAGAGCGGGCAGCTGTTGAACTGCGCGAGCGACTGCTCGGGGTCAAAGTGCAAGGCGCGGGCGCGGGCCACGGTGGTCGTATCGGCGATCGCTCCGGCCGCCGGGCTGTTGCCGTCCAGCCCGTCTGAGCCGGCGCTCAAGACCGCCAGCGGCCCGTCGTGCCGTGCGGCCAGGTCGAGCGCCGCGGTGAGCGCAAACTGCTGGTTGCGCCCCCCGCAGCCGGGTTTTCTGTCCACCTCGACCGTCACCTCGCCGCTCGAGAGCAGGCAGAGCCTTGGCGTCTCCTGCCGGAGTTGGTGGAAGCGCGCCAGCAGGTAAGCGGCGGCCTGGTCATAGGGCCAGTTGTCGCAGCTGTTGTCGATGATGACCTTGTAGCCGAGCGACCGCGCATGGTCGCGGGCGGCGTTGACGAAGTCGTGATTGGAGAGCAGGGTATCGAGCTGGGTGCGCTCGAAGGCGGATGGGCCGGGCGGCGCGGGCGGCAGCTTGCGCAGGCAGAGGAAGTAGTCGCGGACCGTGGCCGGAAACTTCTCCAGCAGGTGAAAGCGCTCGAGGATCTCGTCACAGTCCGCGAAGGTGGACAGGTCCGGCAGCGTGGGAGAGGAGGCGACCAGCGCCAGGTCCCGCAGCGGCACGTCGGCCAGCAGCAGCGAGAGCTTCTGGGCTGCGGGCGCGAGCTTGGCCAGGCGGCCGCCCTTGACGGCCGAAAAGTATTTGCGAACCGTGTTGATCTCGGTGATGTTGGCGCCCGAGGCGACCAGGGTCTCGTGGAAGGCGCGGGTATCGTCGAGCGTGGTTCCGGCGGCGAGCGGCAGCTCCAGCATCGCCGAGCCGCCGCCGCTGATCAGGAAGAAGACGAAGGTATCGCGGCCGGCCTTGCGCAGCAGATCGAGCGTTGCGCGCGCCGCGGCAAAGCTGTCCTCGTTTGGCAGCGGGTGGCCGCCCTGGTAGTAGCGAATATGCTTGTGACGCTTGCCCGGCTCCTCCAGGGACGAACAGACCCCCTGCAGCTTCGAGCGCACGTCCGCAGGCAGGCGGGCGACCAGCGCATCGAGCATGGCGAGCGACCCCTTGCCGAAGGCGATGACGAAGAACTTCTTGAACCCGGCCAGCGACTGCACGACCGGCTTGACCACGGGCGAGGGGTGACGGACCAGCGTTGCGCCTTCAAAATGCATGTGCCGGTCAAAGGCCCGGGCGATATCGCACTCGGCCAGGGCGTGTTCAAAGATGGCCTTCGCATCTTCGTGGAGCCCTTCGATCTGGCTGGGTGTCGCGCTCAGCATACGCCCTCCCGGATGCGCGGCGCGGCAGCGGGAAAACGCTCCTGGACCCACTGCCGGATGCCTGCCTGCATCGTCTCAAGCCCGCTCGGCGCACCCTTGGCGCCGGCAGGCGGCTGAAAGAAATGGTCTACGCCGGGGATGAAGATGAGCTGGGCCGGGGCGGCCGCGAGCGCCACGGCGGCTTCAACCTGCGCCACGGGGCCGAAGGCGTCAGCCGCGCCGCTGATAAACAGTTTCGGCACCTGGCAGCCGGCGAGAAAGTCATAGGCGTAGCTGCGATCGCCGGCCTCGATCGGCAGCCCCAGGGCGATGATGCCGTCTACCCTGGGCTTGGCCACGGGCAAGGCCGACCCCGACGCTCCGCAGCAGGTACGCAGCGCGACCCAGGCCCCGAAGGAGAATCCGGCTGCGAGGATGGGCAGGCCTGTCTGCCGCTCGAGCCAGGCGAGCGCCGCCGCGAGGTCGGCCTGCTCGCCCTCTCCACGGTCGTGCGTGCCCTCGCTCGCGCCGGCTCCCCGAAAGTTAAAGCGGAGCACCGGCAGACCCAGCTTCTGAAATACCTTGGCCGCGTGGTAGACGACCTTGTTGTGCATGGTTCCGCCAAAGAGCGGGTGCGGATGGCAGACGATTGCGGCATAGGCTGCGCCGGGGGCGCCGGGCACGTAGAGCGACTCCAGACGGCCAGCCGGACCGCGCAGGTCGTCTGGCGTACGCACGGAAGCACCCTCAAGCGTGCGGAACGGGTCCTTCAAAGTATCTGTCATGGGGCTGCCTCAATTGTAGAGGCTTCTCCCCCGGGCGGTGCGGAGCCCGAGCGGTTGTTCTTCCCGGAGGCTCAGGTATGCTCGAAGGCAGCATGACTCCTTTCGACCCTGTCCAACTCACCCGCCGGCTGGTCGATATGGAATCGACTACCTACAACGAGGGCGCGGTCGGTGTTTTTCTGGCCGGGTACCTGCGCGAGCGTGGGTTTGCGGTCGAGACGACGCCGGTGCCCCAGCCGGAGGGCAGCGCCTACTCGGGCGAGCGGCTGAACGTGTACGCGGCCGCGCAGCCTGAGCCGCCGGACGTCGTTTTTTCGACCCATATGGACACCGTGCCGCCCTATATCCCGAGCAGCGAGGATGCGGAGGCGATCTATGGCCGCGGCTCCTGCGACGCGAAAGGAATCCTGGTGGCGCAGCTTGCTGCCGCCGAGCAGTTGCGGGACGCCGGCATTCGCGTGGGCCTGCTGTTTGTGGTCGGCGAAGAGCGGGACTCGGCGGGCGCGAAGATCGCCAACGAGAACCCCAAGGGCAGCCGTTTCCTGATCAATGGCGAGCCGACCGACAATCGGCTGGCCCTCGCCTCGAAGGGCGCGCTGCGTGTCTCGGTCGAGGCGCAGGGCCGGATGGCCCACTCGGCCTACCCGGAGCTCGGCGAGAGCGCGACCGAAAAGCTGGTGCACGCGCTGGGCCGGGTGCTCGCGGTCGAGTTGCCGAGCGTCGAGGACGTGGGTCCGAGCACGCTCAACATCGGCCTGCTCACGGGCGGGCACGCGCCCAACGTGATCCCGGACAAGGCCGCCGCGCAGCTGCTGGTGCGGCTGGTCGGCGAGTCCGAGGCCACCAAGACGGCCCTGGCGGCGGCTGCTGCGCCCGATGCCGAGGTCAGCTTCCCGCTCGAGATCCCCTTTGTGCGGCTGCGCGCGGTCGACGGTCTGCCCACCATGATCGCCGCGTTTACAACCGATATTCCTGCGCTCACCGCCTGGGGCGAGCCGCTGCTGCTCGGCCCGGGTTCGATCCACGTGGCGCATACCCCGCACGAGTGCCTGTCCAAGCGCGAGCTCTACGAGGCCATCGAGCTCTATGTGCGCGTCGCCCGGCAGCTCGTCGGTCTGCCCGTCCCGGACGCGGCGACGCGTGCATGAGCGCTCGTTTGTGGCTCTCCCTGCAAGCCACCCTGGCATCCTGGATCCTGGGCACCGGGGTCACTCTGCCCTTCGAGTTCCTGGTGCTCTGGCGCAACTCGCCCCCGGGCGGCCTGGCCCTCGATACGGCGCAGGGCTTCGCCTTCTGGGCCGCTCTCACGCTCTTGCTCTGCCTGGGGGTGTGGTGCGTGATCGTGCTGCCGCTCGCGATCCTGGTGCCGGCGGCTGTGCTGCTGCGGCGACGGTGGTCGATCGGCTGGAGCGCTTCGCTGGGAGCGGTCCTGCTCATCGGCTGGCGACTGGGCACCTGGGCGGACCTGCTGCGCCCGCATGGCCCCCAGAACCCGGTCACCGCCCCCCTGTTCCTCGAGTACGGGGCGTTCGGCTTTACCCTCGGCTGGGTCACCACGCACGTTTACGCGCGTCTGCTCGCCAGAGCCCGGGTCGGCGCATCCAGGCCATGACCGCGCTCCCGCCGCGGACCCATCTGCCCGCTGCGGCCTGCCCGCTGCGGCCAGGTACATAAGCCAGGTACGTGCATCCAGGCAGCCAATGGGCGGCAGGAGTCTCGCCCCGCGCAGCCGTTTTTGCGCGCGACGGCTACACTGATGGGGTGATCTCCTCGCCTGCGACTGCTCCCGTCTCTTCGACCCCCAGCCCGACAAACGCACTGGCCCACGCGGCTTCCGCCTACCTTCGCTCGGCCATGCACCAGCCCATCGACTGGCACGAGTGGGGGGAGGCAGCATTCGCCCGGGCCGCGCGCGAGGATAAGCCCGTGCTGCTCGACATCGGCGCGGTATGGTGTCACTGGTGCCATGTGATGGATCGGGAATCGTACGAGGATCCGAAGCTGGCCGCGATCGTCAACCGGCACTATATCGCGGTCAAGGTCGATCGCGACGAGCGGCCGGACGTCGATGCGCGGTACCAGGCGGCGGTCGCGGCGATCGCCGGGCAGGGCGGCTGGCCGCTCACCGCCATCCTGATGTCCGATGGGCGGCCGTTCTTCGGCGGGACCTACTTTCCGCCCGACGAACGCTACGGGCGGCCAAGCTTCGCGCGGGTGCTGGAGACGATGGCCGGGGTGTGGAAGGAGCGCCGCAGGGAGCTTACCGAGACCGCCGCTAGCGTCGTCGCTGCGATCGAGCATGGAGAGACCTTCAACGGGGGCAGCGAGGCAGACCAGGCGGCGCTCTCGCCCGGTCTGATCGACCAGTTGCTGGCGAGCGCGCTCTCGAGCTTTGATCCCCGGCACGGGGGCTTCGGGTCGCAGCCCAAGTTTCCTCACCCCTCCGCGCTCGACCTGCTGATCGATGTGGCGGCGCGGACCGGGTCCGAGCAGATGCGCCACGCGGCCGGCTTCACGCTCGCCTCGATGGCCAAGGGCGGGGTCTACGACCATCTCGGCGGAGGCTTCCATCGCTACTCGGTCGATGAGCGCTGGCTGGTGCCGCACTTTGAAAAGATGCTCTATGACAACGCCGGCCTGCTGGCCAACTACGCGCATGCCTTCCAGGCATTCGGAACCAGCCCCGGGCAGGAGCCGGCCGCCGAGGAGTTTGCGCAGGTGGCCCGGGACATCATGCGCTGGATGGACTCGACCCTGAGCGATCGCGAGCGCGGGGGCTTCTATGCTTCGCAGGATGCCGACATCACGCTCGACGACGATGGGAATTACTTTACCTGGACGCGCGCGGAAGCCGAGGCGGTGCTGAGCAGGGAAGAGATGGCGGTCGCCGAGCCCTACTACGATATCGGCGAGCTGGGGGATATGCACCACGACCCGGCGCGCAACGTGCTTCACGTCAAGCAGCCGCTCCGGGTTGTCGCCGAGCAGCAGGGACTCACCCCTGAGCGTGCAGCCGAACTGCTGGCGGGCGCGCACGGCAAGCTGCTGGCAGCGCGGGCGCAGCGTCCCACGCCCTTCATCGATCGCACCCTCTACACCGGCTGGAACGCGCTCGCGGTCACCGCCTACCTGGCCGCGGCCGAGGCGCTTGCGCTCAACGCTCCCAGGCAGTTCGCGCTGCAGACCCTCGATCGCATCCTGAACGAAGCCTGGCAGCCGGGCCCCTCTCCCGACCAAGAGCCCGGCCTGGCGCACGTGATCGCCTACGCCGACGGACACCGGGCGGCGCACCGCGTGCCCGGCGTGCTGGACGATTACGCGTTGCTGGTGCACGCGTGCCTGGATGCCTGGCAGGCATGCGCCGAGCCGCGCTACTACGCGAGCGCCGCGGCGATCGCCGCGAGCATGATCGCGCGCTTTCACGACCCCGTGGGGGACGGGTTCTTTGACACCGAGCAGATCGCCGGCCAGCCCCAGCTCGGCGTGCTCTCGGCGCGGCGCAAACCGCTGCAGGATGCGCCCACGCCGGCCGGCAACCCCAGCGCGGCAGACGCGCTGCTGCGCCTCGCCGCGCTCTCCGGCAACCAGGCCTACCGCGAGTACGCCCAGGACACGCTCGAAAACTTTGCCGCGGTCGTCGAGCACTTCGGCCTCTATGCCGGCAGCTACGGCCTGGCCCTCGAGCGGCTGCTGCTGGCGCCGGTGCAGGTGGTGGTCATCGGCGAGGATGAGCAGGCGCGCCGGCTGGCCGCGCACGCCGGCGCTCGCTGGGGCGTCGAGAAGAGCGTTCTGCGCCTGCGCCGCGATCAAGTGTCAGCAGAAAGCCTGCCGCCGCTCCTCGGCGAAACCCTGCCCCATCTGCCGCAGCTGGCCGCACAGCAGAGCTTCGCCGTGGTCTGCCGGGGGGCAGGCTGCCTGCCGCCGGTCTTCGATCCGGAGAAGCTCCTCGAGCAGCTGCACGGCAGCTGAGCGGACTGGGGCTCGGGGAAGCGCAGGCTGCCCCTGCACCCTCGCAGGCAGCGCCGCTTCCGCGGACCGAAGGCGCGGGCTCGCACAGAGTGGGCGCCGCGCCGCGGGGCGCTCGCGCTTCAGGACCCCTCCCCGGTGAAGGGGTTGGTCTCCTGCGGTTTGAGGGTGGTCGGGTCTGCTTTGGCCTGCTGCTCGAGCGCCAGGTGGGCCCCGGTGGTGGTCGAGGGCGCGGCGGTGTTGTAGACCCGGTTGGGGTCCCCGGGGAGCATGCCGTGCTCCATCAAGGCCAGGCGCACGCGCCGCTGCAGCTCCCGCTGGGCGCCCCACTGCTGGTTGGCCTGGGTCTTGAGCACGATCGGGTAGATGACCTGCGAGCCCTTGATCGAGTCCACGCCGAGCAGGGTGGGATCGGCCAGGAAAGCGTCTCTGTAGGCGGGATCGTTGCGCACCCCCTGGGCGACCTCCTGGAGCACGGCCAGCACCTGGTCCGGGTGGGCCGAGAAGTCCACCGCCACGTTGATCGTGGCCACCGACCAGTCCCGCGTCTGGTTGGCGACCGTTGTAATCTGCGAGTTCGGGATAAGGTAAAGCGTGCCATCTCCGTCGCGCAGCGTGGTCTTGCGCAGGGACATGGACTCGACCTGCCCGGAGAGCCCGGCAATCTTGATCACGTCCCCGACGTTGTACTGGTCTTCGACCAGGATGAGCATGCCGTTGAGGCAGTCCTTGACGATGGTCTGGCAGGCCAGGCCGACCGCCACCCCGGCGACCCCCGCGCTGGTGAGCAGCGGGCCCAGGTTAAAGCCCAGCAGGGGCAGGGCTTGCAGCACGGCCAGAAAGATGAGGATGCCGATGCCGGTCGCCCGGATGACGGAGCTCAGCGTGCGCGCCTGCTGGACCCGGGTCGCGGCGGCGGCATGGTGCTCGGCTACCCGCGCCATCCGGTCGGTGACCAGGGTGAGCAGGCGGATCAGGATCCAGCTGAAGACCGCGATGATGACCAGCTTGGGCAGCACATTGACGATCAGGTTCTGTCCGGTATCGAAGAGCCGGTCGGTGAGTCTGGCGGCAAAATCGCTCCAGCTCTGGTGCGAGGAGCCCGGCACTTTTGAAGGCTGGGCAAAAGCGGCTAGCATCAAGGCAATCCCTCCCGAAGGATGATGAGGAGCAGCGAGCATGGCAACGGTTGAGTCCAGGTCCTGCCAGTGTTTTGACTCTGATGCTGGCCGAGCGGTGCAGTTGTTTCTCCGGCGGCCGAAGCGGCGCCCGGGCTGGGCCCGGCGTCTGGGACGGGTGCTGATCGCGGGATTGGCCGCGCAGGCGATCAGCCTGCCGCCGGCAACTGCGAGCCTGCAGGATAGCTCTCCGGCTCCGCTCGGCACCGGCGCCCCGCCGCAGAGCCGCGAGGCCCCGGGCTCGCTGCACGGCGCGCCTCCAGCCGATCCCCAGGCCCAGCGCATCTCGGAAAGCATGGCCCAGCGCCGCAACGCCGATCGCCAGAAAATGCTCGAAGCGGACACCGAAAAGCTGCTGCTGCTTGCACAGCAACTGAAGGTTGAGGTAGATAAAAGCAACAAGGATATGTTGTCCATCGATGTGGTCAGGCGGGCCGAGCAGATCGAGAAGCTGGCGCGCAGCGTCAAAGAGAAGATGCGGGGCAACTGAGCAGAAGTCCCCGCGCCCGGCTCGTCCCCGGCAGAGCACGGCCGCCGCGCCGGGGTAAACTGGTGGAGCCGTACGCACTGTCTGAGCAACCGAGCACTGAGGAGCCCATGGCCCACATGGAAATGACCGCCGGTGAGCTGATCAGAGCCGTTGACGAGCCTGCGCCGGCTCCCTCGGGGCTTACCCGCGAGCAGCTGATCGCCATGTACCGGCTCATGTGCCTTTCTCGGCGGACAGACGACCGCGAGATCCTGCTCAAGCGCCAGCAGAAGATCTTCTTCCAGATCTCGGGCGCCGGACACGAGGCCCTGCTCGTCGCCGCCGGCATGGCGCTCAAGCCCGGCTACGACTGGTTCTTCCCCTACTATCGCGATCGCGCCCTGTGCCTGACCCTGGGCTCGACGGTCGAAGAACTGTTGCTGCAGGCCGTCGGTTCCTCGAAAGATCCGTCCTCGGGCGGCCGGCAGATGCCCAATCACTGGGGCAATCCGCGGCTCAACCTCGTCTCCGCATCCTCGGTCACCGCCACCCAGTGCCTGCATGCGGTGGGCTGCGCCGAGGCGGGCCGCTTCTTTGCCCGCCACCCCGAGGCCGCGGCGATCCCCGAGTCTTCGAACGGTGCGCTCGCCCGGGACTATCGCGCCTTCAAGCACGTTCGCTTTCACGGCGACGAGGTTGTCTACCTTTCGATCGGCGAAGGTTCGACCTCGCAGGGCGAGTTCTGGGAGTCGCTGAACACGGCCTCCAACCAGAAGCTGCCCGTGCTCTATGTCGTCGAGGACAACGGCTATGCCATCTCGACGCCGGTCGAGGTGAACACGCCCGGCGGAAACATCTCGCGCCTGGTGGCGAACTTTCCCAACTTCTACTTCGCCGAGGTAGACGGCTGCGATCCGATCGCGAGCTATGCGGTGATGCAGGAGGCGGTGGCCTGGTGCCGGTCTGGGCAGGGGCCCGCATTCGTGCACGGCCATGTGGTGCGGCCTTACTCGCACGCGCTCTCCGACGACGAGCGCTCCTACCGCTCTGAGCTCGAGATCGCGGCCGATGCGCTGCGCGACCCGCTGCCCCGGTTCCAGCGCTACCTGCAGCGGGAGGGCATCCTGGACGAGGCGGCCATCGAGGCGCTCGAGCGCGAGGTCGAGGATGAGGTCCAGGCTGCGGCCGAGCGCGCTCTGGCCGCGCCGATCCCGGCGGTTGCGAGCATTCTGCGGCATGTCTACTCTGAAGACTACGACCCGTGTGCGCCGTCGCTACAAACCGCGCCTGCGCGCGAGGGCAGCGATCGCGGCATGGCCGACCTGATCAACGCCTGCCTCCACGACGAGATGCGCCGCGATCCCCGCATCGTGGTCTTTGGCGAAGATGTCGCCGATGCGAGCCGGGAAGAACCGCTACAGGCGGGCCTGGTCAAAGGCAAGGGCGGCGTCTTCAAGCTCACTGCCGGCCTGCAGCTTGCGTTCGGCTCGGACCGCGTCTTCAACTCACCGCTGGCGGAAGCCAACATCGTCGGCCGCGCGCTCGGCTACGGCGTCCGCGGCATCAAGCCCGTCGTCGAGATCCAGTTCTTCGACTACATCTGGCCGGCGCTGCACCAGATGCGCAATGAACTCTCGAACCTGCGCTGGCGCTCGGATGGAACCTTCTCGGCGCCGCTCGTGATCCGCTGCCCGATCGGCGGCTACCTCACCGGAGGGTCGATCTACCACTCGCAGTCCGGCGAGAGCATCTTTACGCATACCCCGGGCATCCGCGTGGTCATGCCTTCCTGCGCCGCGGACGCCAATGGGCTGCTGCGGACCGCCATCCGCTGCGACGACCCGGTGCTCTTTCTCGAGCACAAGCGGCTCTACCGCGAAAACTACGGGCGCGCCCCCTACCCGGGGCCGGAGTACATGATCCCGTTCGGCAAGGCCTCGGTCGTGCGATCGGGGACCGACCTGACGGTGGTCACCTATGGCGCGGTCGTGCCCCGGGCCTTGCAGGCGGCGCAGCGCGCCCAGCGTGAGCTCGACCTCCAGGTCGAGATCCTGGACCTGCGTAGCTTAAACCCCTATGACTGGGAGGCCATCGCCGCCTCTGTCCGCAAGACCAACCGCGTGCTCGTCGCCCACGAAGACATGCTCAGCTGGGGCTACGGGGCCGAGCTTGCCGCGCGCATCGCCGATGAGCTCTTCGACGAGCTCGACGCGCCCGTCCGCCGGGTCGGCGGCATGGATACCTTCGTCGCCTACCAGCCGGCCCTCGAAGATGTCATCCTGCCCCAGCCCGAGCGCATCTACGAGAGCATCGCCGCTCTGGCCAAGTATTAGGGGTCACGCCACCAAGGCCAAGCACCGTACGCGAACAACTTCGACGACTCGCCTGAGGGCGGCAACGGGGAGTCGAACGCCCCGGCTCTGCGCTTTCAGGGCGTCGGGTCGCCCGCCCTATCGAACCGCCGCGCGTGCTTGCGGCGCGTGATCGCGGAACGGCGTCGCCAATCTCTTTGCCTTGCAGCACCTTTCCGCCACGCAACCGTGCAGAACCTTGGACCGGTTTGCGGCGCCTCGCACGCGCCTTCGTCTTCGCAACTCCGGTCGCCCGGCCACCTCAAGTTCCGCTATCGCCGACTGGAACGAAGCCGCTGCGCGGCAGACGCGTTCGCAGGCAGATCATGCTCGATGAGCTGGAGCGGCGCAACGATGCCCAGTCCACGATTCGCACCGACATCCGCACCGTTGAGCCAGACTCCCGGCATCTCCCCCGATCCGCCCGGCCCACAGCACATCCGGGAGTACCAGGGAGGTTCGCACCTGGAAGTTGGCGGCAGAACACCGTCGCGCAGCGACTGGCGGCCTTGCGCTTTCTCTATGCCGAACCGCCATTCCGAATCAGGAGCCCCGCGACAGCGAGCACGATCTATCCACCCCCGGCCAGCGCGTACTCAAAGTCATACGCGTGCTGCCCGTTCGTGATGACAATCCTAAAAATCCCCGTAATCCCCTTCAACCCACCTGTACCCGACCCCGGCACTACCGTGATCTGCATCCGCTGCCCACTCGCATCCATCGTCGCCGAATGCTGCAGCGCAAAGCTCCCGCTCTTGCCGCCCAGCCTGCCCGTCATCACTTCCATCGCGACATAGCCCGCCGCGCCGGTCTTCGGATCGCCGCCCGAGAGCATCTCTCCCTTGCTCGTCGCTTCCAGATCGCCGTGGAGCGTCTTCTGGATCGACATGCGCATCAGCCCCTCGGCTGGAGCGGGCGTCAGCGGTTCGATGCTGACTTCAAAGGTTCCTTGAGCATGCATCCTGGGAGCCTCAGGCGGTGCGGTCTGCGCGTGCGTGCAGGTGCCGGCCAGAAGAAGGCACCCGAGCGCTCCGCGTACGGTCCGGTTGATCATTGGCAGGGAGTTTACCGGGCAGCCGGCCGCCGCACAAGCGCATTCAAAGGTGCATCTGCATGAACACATCGGCGCGAGCATAGTTGGACGCCGGAAGCGTCTCTGCCGGCACATGTGCAAAGCCGACCGACTCGTAAAGGTGCACGGCATTGCGGAGCCGGGAATTGCTGCCCAGCCAGAGCGAGCGTGCGCCGAGCGCGCGGGCCTGAGCGATGACGTATTCGAGCAGCTTGCGGCCGATGCCCCGGCCGCGGACCGCCGGGGACACGGCCATCTTCGAAAGCTCGTAGATGCCCTCTCCTTCAGCGATCAGGGCGGCGCAGCCGACGATCTGCTGCCCAAGATCGACCACGAAGATCCGGCCACCCTTGCTCAGGATCCTGCCCTCCGGATCGCCCAGGGTCTCGCGGTCTTTGGGCTCGAGGCAGAAGAAGCGCGTGATCCACTCTTCATTGAGGGTGCGGAATGCGATGGCGTCGGCAGCGGTGGTCAAGGGGCGGATCCTCAATGCAGCGGCATCGTAGCCCTGCTCCTGCTCCGCCGTCGGGCGATTGTTTGCGATTGACACTCCCCCTCCCGCCCTTCCCGGCCCAGCGGGAGCGGCACTCGCATTCTACCAATGCTCGCGGGGGCGGCGGAGAGGCGGCCCGGGCCGCAGGAGTCTTCCGCGGCAAGAGCTTGCTGACGGTCGAGGCCACCCCCGGATGGGCGAAGCCCTGAAGCCCTCGGCACAGCAGCCGGGTCCGGGGTCGCCGCCGGAGCCCCGTACCAGGCATTTTGAGGATCGCCCGGCGCGTGCCGGCACGAGGCGCTCTGTTCCATTTCCGGAGAGCCGGCAACACGGGGATCCGCTTACCGCAACTTCCAGCCCGGGCTCGCGTCTGCAAAACTAGACAGTGCGCCGCTCGGCAGCTGTGCCCAGCAACCGGTCCCCATAGGAGTTCTGCTCATGTCGATTACCCGACGTATCTTCTTGCGGAATGGCGCCATGGCTGCGGTCGGCACGGCCGCCCTTCCCGGCTTCCTGACCCGCACGGTCACGGCCCAGGCCGAGCAGGCGCGCACCTCCGGCAAGCGGCTGGTGGTGATCTTTCAGCGCGGCGCCGCCGACGGGCTCAACGTAGTCATCCCCCATGGCGACCCGGCCTACTACCAGCTGCGTACCTCGATCGCCATCCAGCCAAGAGACCTGATCGACCTCGACGGATTCTACGGCCTGCACCCAGCCATGGCTTCGCTCAAACCTATCTGGGATCGCGGGCACCTGGCCGCCGTGCACGCCTGCGGATCGCCGGACCCGACGCGCTCGCACTTTGACGCGCAGGACTTCATGGAAAGCGGCACGCCCGGGATCAAGTCCACGCCCGACGGCTGGCTAAACCGCGCCTTGCAGTCCGAGCCCCGCCCGACCGGCGCTTCCCCAGCCCCATTCCGCGCCGTCGCGCTGGGCACAGCCGTCCCGCGCACCCTGGAAGGGGTGGTCCCGGCCGTCGCCATGGGCAATGTGCGCGACTTCCAGATCGGCGGCACGCTCACCGGAGAGCAGTCCTCGCAAGGGTTCGCTTCCATGTACGCCTCGAGCGTCAATGCCGTCCTGCACGGCACCGGCGGCGAAACCTTCGACGCGATCCGTATGCTCAAGGCGACCGACCCCGCACACTACGTGCCGGCCCATGGCGCAGCCTACCCCCGGGCGGCCTTTGGCGAAAGCATGAAGCAGATCGCCCAGTTGCTCAAGGCCGACCTGGGTGTCGAAGTGGCTTTTGCCGAGATCGGCGGCTGGGACACACACCAGAACCAGGGCGGGGTGAACGGCCAGCTCGCCAACCGCCTGCGCGAGTTCTCCGACAGCCTGGCCGCTTTCTGGACCGACCTTGGCGACAGCGCGAACGAGGTCGTGGTCGTCACCATGTCGGAGTTTGGACGCACCGCCCGGCAGAATGGGACCGGCGGGACCGACCACGGCCACGCGAACGTGATGTTGGTGCTGGGTGGGCCGGTTCGAGGAGCGAAGGTGTACGGCCGATGGCCGGGACTGGGCCCCGAACAACTGAACGAGGGCCGCGACCTGGTAGTCACGACCGACTTTCGGGCTGTCCTCGCAGAGGCGACGCAGGCTGTGCTCCGGGGCGCACATCTGAGCCGGGTGTTTCCGGGCATCTCTTTGTCAGACAATGGTTTACCGGGTATTGTGAATGTATAAGATGAAGGCATCACTCTCATAACCCCCGGGCCCCCTTAGGGGAAACGCACCGGGCCGCCGGCCAGAAACCTTTGGACCGCGGCATCCTCGCGGGCCCGGGCGCGCTCCTTCGGCGATGCGGCCAGGAGGTAGAGTCGGGTTGTTCCCACATTCGGGTCCGCGTGGCCGTGAGTGGGCGCGTCGGCGTTCCCGTCTGCACTCCCGTCCAGGAAGAGCTTGGGAGCGCTGCTGGCCGCGAGCACGCTCCCCGCATCGAGTCGGTCGCGCAGCAGCAGGCGTACCGGGAGCAGGCGGCTGCGGCCATCCTGGCGCAGCAGCTCGAGCGCGGGCAGATTCGCATCCTCGATGACCAGGCGCAGCGACGCCGGATCGGGTTGGGCGTGGGCCGCCTCCGCGGCCACGGTCGCCCCGATCCCCCGGCCCCAGAGCACGATCGATCCCGGCGCAAGGTGGCGCGTGTCCACCAGGTAGACGAGGGCGCGGGCCGCATCCTCGACCATGCGCTCCTCCGACGGATTCTGCCGTGCGCTCGATCCATAACCGCGATAGTCGATCGCGAACACAGCGCAGCCGAGCGCGTGCAGGCGGGCGAGAGCAGGCACGGTATCGCTCAGCGACCCGGTAGCGCCGTGCAGGTAAAGCACGGTGGTGGCGCGGAGCGGAGAAGAGGGCGGAGCCGGCAGCCACCAGCCGCTCAACTGGCTCTGGCCCGCATCGGTCGGCCCAAAGCGTACCGGGGTAAACGCCAGGCCCGCGCTCGCGGGCGTGGCGAGCGCAGCCTGCGCCGGATGATAGAGCAGCTGCCACTGTCCTTGAGCAAAGAGCAGGCAGAGCGAGAGATAGGCGCAGCAGAGCGCGGCCAGCAACAGCAGCCCGAGAGCACCCAGCAACCAGCTTGCCCGTACCTGGGCAGGCTGTGGCTGGCCCGGCGCGGCCTGCGCCCGTCCCGATGCTTGCGAAGGATCGGCCACGCCCATGCTGTCGAGGGTAGCATTGGATTGGGCTGCCGGCGGGTCCGGAAGCAGGCGCACCCGGCAGGAGGAGAGAGCAACCATGGCGTTTCGCACACTCTGTACGACAGAGGAGCTACCGGGGCCGGGCGAGCTGCGCGCGTTCGCGTGCGGCGGCCGCGTGCTCTGCGTGGCCAATGAGGCCGGCCGCTATGCCGCCGTAGACAACGTCTGTCCGCACCGGGGAGGCCCGCTGGCCGAGGGCACCCTGGAACAGGGCAAGGTGCTCTGCCCGTGGCACGCCTGGGCCTTCGACCTCCAGACCGGGGCGGCCGACCACGAGGCATCCTCGCGGGTGGCTGTCTATCCGCTGCGCATCGAAGGGGACGAGGCCCTTGCCGATCTGGAAGCTGAGCAGCCCTGAGCAGCCCTGGGCTCTAGCGAGGCTTGCGTGCGGCCCGTTTGGCAATGGCGTGCAGGGTGGTCTCGGAAAGGGCGGCCAGCAGGCCGTTGTCAGCAGACTTGAAGGCCCGCGCCAGCTCCCTGGTGACCACCTCCGCCGCGGGGCCTGAGACAGCCGCCTGGTGGAAGACCGCGGACGGCTCCAGTGCCTTGTAAATGTCTTTGAGCGTGATCTCCTTGGCCGAGCGCGCCAGCTGCGAACCGCCGCTAGGCCCCTTGTGGCTGATGACGATCTCGGCCTCGCGCAGCAGCGAGAAGACGCGGCGGATCACGACGGGATTGGTAGCGAGCTTGCCTGCGATCGTCTCCGAGGTCTGGAGCGCGTCCGGTTCGAGGGCAAGCAGGACGAGCGCGTGGACCCCGGTTGAAAAGCGCGTATTAGCGGCCATACGAGCCACGCTACCACACGTTCGTCAAATTGCAGATGTTCTTTCTCAGGGAATTTGTAACTGTCCCGGGTAGGAACGTCGGCCGGGGGAAAACGGCGCGCTGGGTGAGCGGGAAAGCAGATCGGCCAAGAGCGAGCGCATGCTAGCATCACCTAGCATGGCGAGGCCGGCGGGCCGAGAGCCGGCGGCCTCAGGCGTGGTCGCTCCGGCGATCCGTCTGGTCCCGAGTCCGCAGTTGAAAGCCAGAGGAGTGGTCCCCCCGTTTGCGCATTCTTTTCGTAGGTGATGTCTTTGG
>CAZZYH010000074.1:0-3008 GCA_964658225.1 Vulcanimicrobiota bacterium
GGCAGGTTCTCGGGGGTCGCGCCGGTGATGGCGGTCTCGATGCCGCCGGGCACGCCGGGCACGCCATCGGACGCGTTGAGCAGTCGACCGCGGTATGGCCGGAGCCTCGGCATCTCGGGCGCATCTCCCGTGACCATCTCGCCTTCGACCGAGCGACGCGTGCCCCGTTCGTCCGGGATCGAAAGCACGTCGGGGCTCCAGCCTGCGAGCTCGCCGACGCTCTTCAGCGGATGCCGCGGCTGGTCGAGTCCCGACGACGATGGCGCCGGCGCCCTCTCGGTCCTCTTCGGGGTCTTCGACCCGACGCGGACCAGCCCGGCCGGCCGCTCGACCGGCCGGGACCGCAGCATCGCATCGTCCATCAGCGTAAAGATCGCCGCGCTGGCACCGATGCCGATCGCCAGGGGGAGGATCGCCGACAAGGCATAGCCCGGGGACTTCCATAGCTGGTGCACGGCGAGGCGAACGTCCTGCAGCATCGAACGCATGACCTGGCTCCTATTCGGCACGGAGCGCCTGGGTGGGGTCCATGTTGGCCGCCGCGCGCGCCGGCAGCAGCGTGGCCAGGAGGGCGATGAGCACAACGACGCTCGCGGCGAGCGCATAGGCGATCGGGTCGAAGGCAGGCAGCCGGCCAACCACGCTGCTCACCACGTGAGCCAGGGCGAGGGACAGCAGGATGCCGATCGCGGTGCCGACCGCTGCCACCCCGAGCGCCTTTCCGAGCACCAGGCCGAGCACCTGCCCGCGGGTCGCGCCGACCGCCATCCGCAGGCCGAACTCGAAGCTGCGCTGCGAGACCGTGTACGACGTCACCCCATACATCCCGATCGCCGCCAGCAGCAGGCTCACCCCCGCGAAGCTCGCGAACAGAACGGTCCGGAAGTCCTCCCCGCGCTGGGTCTCGCCGATGTCTTCGCGCATCGTCGTCGCCTTGACGGCGATCTCAGGGTGTGCCGCGAGCAGGCTTGCGCGCAGCGTGTGGACCAGCAGCGCCGGGTCCACGCGGGTGCGCACCAGCAGCTGCATGTCGGGCGCAACGCGCGGCACCTGGGCCACCGGCGCGTAGAGGGTGGGAGAGGGAGGACTGCCCGGCGACTCGTCCCGGATATCGCCGACCACGCCCACGATGGTGCGGCCGTCCAGATTGTCGTCCAGGCCGCATACAATCTTCTGGCCGATCGGATCCTGGCCTGCAAAGGCCTGGCGCGCCAGCCCCTGGCTGACGAGCATGACCAGCGGGGCGTGCAGGGTGTCCTCGGGCGAGAAGCCGCGGCCCCGCAGCAGCGGAACGCCGAGGGTCGTGAGCGCTGCCGGCGTGACCGCGCGGATGTTCGCGTGGGGCAGCCTGGGCGCGCCCGGGCCAAAGACCTGCTTGCCCTTGATGGCGTAGTCCACGTTGGAGCCGCTCGAGCCCATGGGCGCGCCATAGATGGCCGCGGCCGAGACGACCCCCGGCTGCGCGGCGGTAAAGGCGAGCAGCGCGTCCAGGCGGGCGAGGTTGGCCTGGTGGATGCTCTCCCAGGCCGCCTTGGCCGCGGCCTGCGCGGCCGGCGAGGCATCCTGGGCGACCGGCGCGGGGGTAGGCAGGATCGCGTGCGTGTCGAGCGTAATCAGGTGCTCGGGCGAGAAGCCCAGCTCCTGCCGGGAGTCGGCGATCAGCTGGCGGGTGACCAGAAGGGCCGCGATCGAGAGCATGAGCGTGAGGGCGATCTGCGCGACGACAAAGCTGTTGCGCAGCCGCAGGGCTCCCCGGCTCTCGCTCCCGCGCGTGGCGTCCTGTCGCAGGGCCCGGGCCGGGTCGGTATGCCAGGCGCGCCAGACCGGCAGCACCGCGGTCAGGCTCATCAGCAGCAGGCTCGCGGCCAAGGAGAACAACAGCACGTGCCAGTTCAGCCCGATCTCCTCCAGGCGCGGCGTGTCGGGCGGGGCGAGGCGCACCAGCAGGCGCAGACAGGGACGCGCCAGCAGCAACGCAGCCAGGCTTCCGGCCGCGGCCAGCAGCAGGGCCTCGAGCAGCGCGCGCCAGGCCAGCGCCGCGCGGGAGGCGCCGAGCGCGGTGCGAATGCTGACCGCGCGCATCTGCCGGGTCGCGCGCACCAGCTGCAGGTGGGTAACGTTTGCGCAGACAATCAGCAGGATCCCCGCAACCGAGGCCATCAGCAGGCGCAGCAGCGGCCGCAGTCCGCCCACCAGTTGCTCCTCGAGCGGGAGGGCTTCGATGGTCTTGTTGCGATCCTCGGGAAAGGCCCTTTGCAGCTGCGCCGAAAAGGTCGACAGCTCGGCGGCGAGCTGCTCCTGGCTGACCTCCGCGCGCCGCTTGCCGACGGCCTGCTGGTTGTAGGCGGTGCGATTGGCGATCTCGGGGGAGCGAGGCGCCTCAAACCAGACCACGCTCCTGCCAGGGAAGGAAAAGCCGTGCGGCAGCACCCCGACGATGGTGCGCGGCGCCCCGGTCCATTGCAGCACCTGGCCCAGCGCTGCCTGGGCCGAGCCGAAGTGTTCGCGGGCAAACTCCGCGCTCACCAGCGCCTCGCGCCCGTCCCGCTCAGACGGAAGGAAGAGCCGCCCGGCGATCGGCTGGACGCCCAGCACCTGTCCAAAGCGCGGGCCCACGTTGGCAATGGGCAGGTAGAGCGCCTGCCCGTTGAGGGCCAGGCCATCGGTGTAGCTTGCGTAATGGGCGGTCGCCTCGAGCCCGTGCACCTGCTCGGCGAGGTCGCGATAATCATCGCCGCCCAGCCGCGGGATCGATCGGCCTTCCTCGGGGAAGTGCGTCTGCAGCGCGACGATGCGGCCGGCATCCCGGTAGCCGAGCGGCCGCAGCAGCACGCAGTCGACCACGGTAAAGATCGCCGCATTGAGCCCGATCCCGAGGGCGAGCGTCGCGATGACCGTACAGGCAAAGCCGGGCGCGCGCCGCAGCTGGCGGAGAGCGTAGCGGATCTCGCGGCTGGCCTGCTGGACAAACATGCTCATGGTCTGTGCCCCTCTTCTCCCCGATTGCG
>CAZZYH010000074.1:3018-15011 GCA_964658225.1 Vulcanimicrobiota bacterium
GGCTATTCTTCGCGGCTATTCGCTGCGCAGCGCCTGCATGGGATCGATGGTGGCCGCGCGGCGCGCCGGGAGGATCCCGGCAAGCGTGGCCGCCAAGCCAAGCGTGAGTACCGCGCCGGAGAGAACCACCAGGTCGACGCCGGCCATGCCGTACAGCTGCGACTGGATCCAGTGCGCGCCCAGCAACGCCACCGGAATGCCGATCGCGAGGCCCAGCCCGGCCTGCACCAGCGCCCCGCGCAGCACCATCCTGACCACCGAAGCCCGCCCGGCGCCGAGCGCCATGCGCAGGCCGATCTCGGAGGCCCGGCGCGCGACCGTGTAGGAGGTCACGCCATAGAGCCCGACCGAGGCCAGCACCAGCGCCAGCGCGCCGAACAACTGCGTCAGCCGCGCGATCAGCCGCTCCTGGCTGAACCTGCTGCCGATCTGGTCGGCAAATTTCGTGTAGTTGACGACCGTAAGGTTGGGGTTGATACTGGCCAGGGTCCGGCGCGCCTGCGCCTCCAGCCCGTCGCCGGAACCCCTTAGCTGCAGCATGATCGCGCCTGCGTAGAGGGAGCGGATGTCGATCTGCGGCTCGGTCTTGGCCACCTGCAGCAGCGGCCGGAAATACATGGCGCGTTGCGGGTCGTGCGGATCGTTGTAGACCACGTTATTGACCACTCCGACAATCGTCATGTCCGCCGAGCTCTTGACCCCGGAGGTGCCAAAGCGCTTGCCGATCGGGTCTTCCCCGTTTGGAAAAAGCTTCTGGACGAAGGCCTGGTTGACGACCGCGACGCCCGGCGCGGTCGCCGTGTCCTGCGTCGTAATACCCCGGCCCCGCAGCACCCGCTGGCCGATCAGGTCAAAGAACGTCGGGCTGACCCGGAGCCAGGAGGCGCCGATCTCGGCCCCGGGATGCGGCTCCGGCCGGCCCTCGACAAAAGCGCCTTCGCCCCAGTTGTTCCCCTCGAGCGGCGAGTAGAGCGAGATGGAAACGCGCTCGACCCCGGGCAGCGCCGAGAAGCGGTTCTGGATCTCGTCGTAGAGCGCTTGCAGTTCGGTGGTCTTGAAGCCGGCCGCTTCAGGGTCCATATGGATGACAACCCGGCCGTTCGTGGTGAGGCCGAAGTCCTGGTGCTCCAGGTTCCCGAGGCTCTTCGACATCAACCCGGCCCCTACCAGCAGCACCAGCGAGAGCGCCGCCTGCAGGATGACGAGCGAGCGCTGCAGCGCCGACGAGCTTGTGCGCGTCGCCCGGTTGGCGCCGCGGAGCGCCTCGGCAGGCTCGGCGCGGGAGGTGATCCAGGCCGGCGCAATGCCGAAGAGCAGGCCGGTGACCAGCGACAGCGCGAACGAGAACGCCAGCACAGGGATCGACGGGCTGGCCTGGATAGGCAGGCTCGGCGAGTCAGGAAAGGCGAGTGAAAGCAGCAGCCGCGTGCCCGCGTAGGCGACTGCGAGGCCGGCCAGCCCGCCAAGAGTCGAGAGCACCAGGCTCTCGGTCAGCAGCTGCCGCAGGACGCGCCGGCGCTGGGCCCCGAGCGCCATCCGCAGCGAGGTCTCCGCGCTGCGCGCCATACCCCGCACCAGCAGCAGGTTCGCGATATTGGCGCAGGCGATCAGGAGCACCAGCGCCGAGATGGCCATCAACAGGTGCAGCCCGCTCGCGTAATCCTGCTGCATGTTCGCGATGCCCGCCCCGCCCGGGGTAAGCACCACGTGCGAAGCGGCAAGGTTTTTCTGCTCGTCGGCCTTCCTGTATTCATCGAGCGTGACGAGGTAGGAGCGAAGACTCCCGCTCATGCGCGCCTGCAGCGGCGCCAGCTCGACCCCCGGCTTGATCCGGCCCAGAATGTAGACCCAGCTCGCCCGGCGCTCATGGAGGAACGGCGTCACATCCATGATCGGCTCCTGCGAAAAAGGCAGGTAGATACCCGGCGGCGACTGGTCCATGCGGTCGCCATAGAAGCCCGGCGGCGTGATGCCGACCACCGTCACCGGGTGCGTGTTGACGCTTACCGTGCTGCCGATCACCGACGGGTCCGATCCGAAGTCGGTCTGCCAGGTGCCGTAGCTCATTACCGCGGCCGGCGCGGCGTTGGGCCGGTCGTCGGCAGGCACGAGCATCCGGCCCAGATACGCCTTGAGGCCGAGCGTCGTAAAGTAGTTGCCGGAGACGAACTCGGACCGCGTGCTCCTGGCCAGCGCATCCGGCTTGCTGCCGCGCACCGTCATCATGTTGTCGCCGGACTGCATCGCCGACAGCTGCTCGAATTCGGGCGCACTGTCCTTAAGTTGTAGGTAGAGCTCGTAGGCGAACAGCGAGTAGTCATTGCCGTCCGGCACCCCGCCGTTCACGCAGCAGTCGTTCCTGTCGCCCACCCGGACCAGCATCTTGGGGTCAGCAACCGGCAGGTTGCGCAACAGCACCGCGTGCACCAGCGTAAAGATCGCCGCATTGGCGCCGATGCCGAGCGCGAGCGTCAAGATCGCCGTCGCAGCAAAGCCGGGCGACTTGCGCAACTGGCGCAGCCCGTAGCGTATATCGTTTCCCAACGTCTGCATCGATTACTCCCTCCTCAGTGCGGTCATGGGGTCAACCCGGGCCGCACGCCAGGCGGGCACCGCGGCCGCCAGGGTGCCTGCCGCGAGCAGCACCAGGGTGACTGTCAGCAGCGTCAGGGGATCCATCCTGGTCACCCCGAACAGGTAAGCGCGCAGCGTGCGGGTGGCCGGCCAGGTTGCGGCGGCGCCAACCAGCAGGCCGAGCGCAACCATGACCCCGGCCTGGCCCATCACCAGCCGCATCGCCCGCCCCCGCGAGGAGCCGAGCGCCATGCGTATGCCGATCTCCCGTGTGCGCCGGGCCACGCTGTAAGCAAGCACGCCGTAGATCCCGATCGCGGCCAGCGCCAGCGCGGCCAGGCCGAAGCCGCTCGCCATGCGCAGGGCCAGCTTCTGCCCGGCGAGCGAGAGGGCGAGGCTCTCCTCCACCGGCCGGATCTGCATCTCCGCCATCTCCGGCGCGCTCTGCCGGAGCGCGGTGCGGATCTCCTCGCGCAGGGTCGCGACCGGCAGCGGGGAGCGCACGGCGAACTGCGGGGCCAGGCCCATCAAAAAGTGCGCCCGCATACCGCCGGGAGGGTACTGCTGATAATTCAGCAGGAGCAGCGGTCCGGGGCGATCGGCAAGACTGCCGCCGCTTACCCCCAGCACCTCCGGCATCACGCCGACGATCGTCAGGGGCGCCCGGATGGGGCGGTCGTCGGCGCCATCCCTGGCGTCGTTGGTGAACTCGACCTGCGCGCCGAGCGCCCGGCGGCCGTTGAGGAACTTGCGCACGAACGCCTCGTTGACCACGCAGACCGGCTGGCTGCCCGCGCTGTCGGACGGCGAAAAGCCCCGCCCTTCGAGCATCCGGACGCCGAGCGTGCGGTTGTAGCCGGCATTGATCAGGCCGAACGAGGTGCTGTCGTCAGGCTTTGTGGGGCGGCCGGCAATGCGGAAAGAGTCCGTGAGCTCGAGCGTGAAGTTTGAAAACGGCAGCGATGTTTCGGTCGCCGCCGCCTCGACGCCCGGCAACGCGCTCAGCCGGTCGAGCAGGCGCGTGTAGGTCTGCTCGAGCGCCGCGCCGTCCATGGCGGGGTTGGTCGGCATCAGCGTCATCTCGGTCACATGGTGCGGATCAAAGCCGAGCGGCGCCTGCTCGAGCGCGCGGAAGGTGCGCAGCAGAAGCCCGGCGGCGGTCAGCAGCACGCAGGTCAGGCCGATCTGAACCGCGACGAGCGCCCCCGAGAGCCGCGAGCGGTGGGTCACCCGCTCTGCGCTCGCGCCGGTAGCGCCCCGGCGCAAGGCGCCGAGCGCGGGAGCGACGGCGGCCAGCACGCCGCTCCCCAGCGCCAGCAGGGCGCAGGCGGCAAAGACGGATGGGTGCAGCGAAATCTCGTCAAAGCGCGGAAAATCTTCGCCGTACGCCGCCGAGGCCCAGCGCAGCGCCGCCCACGCCAGCACGAGCCCGAGCGCCGCGCCGATACCCGCAACGGTGAAACTCTCGGTCACGATCTGTTGCAGCAGCCGCCCCCGGCTGGCCCCGAGCGCCCCGCGTACCTGCATCTCCCCGGCGCGCGTGACCGCCCGCGCAATCTGCAGGTTGGCCGCGTTCACGCAGGCGATCGCGAGCAGCAGCCCGCAGGCGCCGAGCAGGACCAGCAGCCCCGGCCGCTCGTCGCCCGTGATCGTCTCCTGGTAAGGCCGCCAGACCAGCCGGCCGCGGTTCTTGTCTTCCGCCGGCGCAGTATGCGCGTAGATGGCCTGCGCTTCGGCGAGCGCGGCGCTCCGGGCCACACCCGGCTTTACTCCTACCGCCACTGACACGTAATCGAACCCGTGTTCATCCTTGCCATGCGCGTCCATGTCAAAAGGCATGAAGAGCACCTCGCCCCGGTCATACGCGGGGAAAGCGAAGCCCGGCGGCATGACTCCCACGATCGTGACCGGCCGTGAGCCGAGCCGCACCGTCGTGCCCAGCGCGCGGGGATCGGCATGCAGCGCAACTCGCCAGAAGGCGTCGCTGACCACCGCCACCGGAGCGTGCGCGTCGGCCTGGGTGAGCACGCGGCCGAGGCGGGCATGCGCACCGGCAATCCTGAAAAAATCAAAGCCGGTCCTCGTGCCGTGGACCACCCGGGTGCCGTCTGCGGTGGTGACCGGGACAGGGAGGTTGCTGTACGCCGCCACCGCCTCAAGGCTCGAGGCGCGCGTGAGTGCTGCGGCGTCCTTGAACCGGATCCCGTCGCTCCGCGCGCCGTCCACGAGCCGGTTTATGTCCATCACGCGCTCGGGGTGCGGCAGCGCCAAAGGACGCAGCAGCACCGAGTCCACGATGGCCAGCATCGCACTCGTCGCCCCCAGGCCCAGGGCGAGGGTCACGACAGCAGTCGCGGTAAAGCCGGGCGCGCGGCGCAGCTGGCGAAGAGCGAACTGTAGGTCCTGCAGGATCGAGTTCATCGCAATATGCCCTTTCACTCGCTGCGTAGAGCCTGCATGGGATCGATCGACACGGCGCGCCGCGCCGGGAGCAGGCTGGCCGCGAGAACCGCCACCGAAAGCAGTGCCGAGACCAGCAGCAGCAGCATCCCGCTCGTCGCGCCGATGGCGCTCGGCGCGAGGGTGCTCTGCCAGCCCGGAGCCTGCCCGCCCAGGGCCGCGGCCAGCAGGCGCAGCCCGGCCACCGCACCCCCGCCGCCCAGCAGCAGTCCCGCGGCCAGCATCCCGGTCGACTCGCGCAGCAGCATCCCGAGAATCGCTCCCCGGCTCGAGCCGAGCGCCAGCCGCACGGCCAGCTCCCGCGTGCGCTGGGCGACCGAGAACGCAACGACGCCGTAGACCCCGATCAGCACCAGCAGCAGCGCGAGCCCGGCGAGCCCGGTAAGCAGACCGCTGTTCAGACGCGGCTGCGCGAGCACGTGGTCCAGCAGAGTGGTGTAGTCGGCCACCGTGCCCAGCGCCGCGCCCGGGTCCAGCGAGGCGAGCTGCCGACGGAGGGCGGGCTCGAGCGCGGCCGCCGGGAGCCTGGTGCGGGCGACATAGGTCGTAAAGGCGTCGTAGCCTTGCTCGGCCTGGTAGATCTCCGGGCCGACGGGGCTGCCCAGGTCGCCGCCCGTGCCGCGCACGTCGCCGATGACCCCGACGATCTCGACCGTTGCAAGATGCTGGTCGACCGCCGTGGTCACGATCAGCCGCTTGCCGACGGCGCTCTCCCGGGGAAAATACCGGGTCGCGAAGCTCTGGTTGACCAGCACGACCACGCGGGCCTTCGGCTCTCCGTCGCGCTGGTCAAAGCCTCGGCCGTCGAGCAGCGGGATGCGCATGGTGGCCAGGTAGCCGGGGGTGATGGTGCGCACCTCGGCCGAGACCGCGTCGTGATGCGGGGTAAGCGGCCGGCCGTCGATGTCGGCCTGGTAGCGGGAGCGGAAATCGGATAGGGGCAGCGCGACACTGGCGCCGGCGGAGCTGACCCCGGGCAGCGCGGCGATCCCTTGCTCAAACTGCTGGTAGAAGCGGTGCGTCTGGACCGGCTCGCCGCCGAAGGGCAGGTGGATGGCGATGGTGACCAGGTGCGAAGGATCGTAGCCGAGCGGGGTTTTGAGCAGATGGTAGAGATTGTTGAGCAGGCTCGCGGCCAGGCTCAAGAGTACGAGCGCAAGGCCGATCTGCAGCGTGGCGAAGCCGCGGCCAAAGCGGCGGGCGCCGCCCCTTCCGGTCCTGCCGTCGCGGCGATGCCCGGCCGCGAGCACGGCCGGCGTGCGACCAAACTCGACCGCCGGCAGGAGCGCGCAGAGCATCCCCACCGCAAACGCAACCGTGATGGTGACAAACAGGGTCACGGCGTCGAGATGCGGGGTCTCGAGGCTGACCAGGGTCGCAGGCAGCCGGGTGGCGAGCACCCGCAGCAGGCCCAGGGCGAGCAGCACGCCGAGCCCTGCGCCGGACGCTAGCAGGAGCAGCGCCTCGGTCACGAGCTGGCGCACCAGCCGCGCCGTCGAGACGCCCAGCGCGCGGCGCAGCGCCATCTCCGGCGCGCGGGCGGCGTTGCGCGAGAGCTCGAGCCCGGCCACGTTCGAGCAGGTGATCAGCAGCAGGATCGCGACCGCTCCCGAGAGCAGCAGCAGCGCCTCGCGGTAGCTGCCGAAGATCTCCGCGCGCAGGCCGGTGAGGTGAAAGCCCCACTCCGCATCGGTGGCCGCATAGCTGCGACCCAGCCGGGCCGCGAGCAGGTCGGCGCTGCTTTGCGCCTGGCCAAGCGTGAGGCCGCCGTTGAGCCGCGCGATCACGTGGACAAAGCGCGTGGACGCGCCGCGATAGCCGTTGAACTGCTGCGGGGAGAGATGCGCCGGCTTCCAGAGCTCGGTGCCGGAGGGATAGTCAAACTGGCGCGGCATCACGCCGAGGATCGTCGCCGGCTTGCCGGCCAGAACGACGCTGCGCCCGGCAATCGAGGGGTCGGCGGCAAAGACACGCTGCCAGAGCCCATAGCTGATGACCGCGGTCTCGGGCGCGCCCTGGGCGTCGTCGGCCGCGGTAAAGACGCGCCCCAGCAGGGGCGGGGTGCCGAGCACGCGGAAGAAGTCGCCCGAAGCGCCGATCGCCGCGGTCGATATCGGCGACCGGCCGCCGATCCGGAGCGCCGGCTGATCGACGTAGAAGAAGGCCGAGCTCGCGAAGAGGGGCCCGCCGTTCCCCGCTGCCGGAGCCCGGGCGAGGTCGGCGGCGCGCGCTACGGTCACCAGGCCGTTGGTCGCTTCGCCTTTCAAGTTTACGTCGCCGATGCCTACCAGCTGCGCCGCCGCGGGGTAGGGAGTGGGGTTCAGCAGGGTGGCCCGCAGGACGCTAACCATGGCGGTGGTCGCGCCGATGGCGAGCATCAGCGTGAGCAGAGCCGTCGCGGTAAAGCCGGGCGCGCGGCGGAGCTGGCGCAGAGCGAAGCGAAGATCCTGAAGAATCGAGGCCACGGACGTTTCTCCTTACTCGCTGCGCAGTGCCTGGATGGGGTCAATGGACGCGGCGCGGCGTGCGGGCAGCAGACTGGCTGCCACTCCACACAGCGCGAGCATCAGGGTGAGCGAGGTGAGCAGCAGAGCGTCATGCGCTGCGTGCAGCGCGACTACCGACGAGATCGCCTTGCGCAGGCCGAGCGTCAACAGCCAGCCGAAGCCGATGCCGTAGAACATCAGCAGCGCGACGCGCTTGACGATCTGCCCGACGACCCCTGCGCGCGTGGCGCCGAGCGCCATGCGAACACCGATGTCGCGGGTGCGCAGCTCGACCTCGAGATGCACCATGCCGTAGATACCGACGAGCGAAAGCACCAGGGCGAGCGCGGCAAAGATCGAGAAGAGCCAGGTCTCCAGGCGCTCGAAGATCAGGGTCTCGGCGATGACCTGGTGCATGGTGAGCGGGGCGCGGAAGGGCACGCTGGGGTCGACCCGGTGGAGGGCGTCGCGCAGCGGACCGGCGATGCCGGCCGGCGGGACGGTTGTCCGGAGCACCAGCCTCATCCGCGTGAGCGCCTCGACCTCGTACGGGTCCGGAATCTGGGTGGCCATCAGGTCCATCTCGGCCAGGGTGGGCTGCATCAGGTCCTGGCGCAGGTCACTGGTAACGCCGACGATGAGCACCTTCATGCCGCCCCAGTCGATCTGCCGGCCGAGCGGGTTCTCGCCTGGCGCAAAGAACTTGCGCAAGAACGCCTGATTGATGGTGGTGGACAAGGCTGTGTCTTTTCTGTCGAGCGAGGGGTCGAGCATCCGGCCGCTCACCAGCCGTGCGCCGAGCGTTTCGAGGGCCCCGGGGGTCAGGATGCGGTTCTCCGCCAGCCGCTCCTGATGGGGTGGCGGTGGCGGCTGGCCGACGATCCGGACGTCGGAGTTGAAGCCCCACTCCTCGATCGGAAGCATGTTGATCAAGCCTGCGGATGCTACGCCCGGGATGGCGCGTACCTGGGCGACCAGCGGTTGGTAGAAGCTCTGAAGCAGGTCGCGGCCCTGGTAATTGGCCGGGGTCACGAAGATCTCGGCGGTGAGCAGCTGATCGGGCGAGAAGCCGAGCTCGGTAGAGCGCAGACTGCGCAGATTCCTCAGCAGCAGAGCCGAGCAGACCAGCAGCCCGAGGGCGATCCCGACCTGAAGGGGAATCAGCAGGCTGCGCAGGCGGGTTTGCCCGCGGCTTGCGCCCGCGCCCCCGCCGCTGCGCAGCGCCATGCTTGGCGAGAGCCGCGAAGACTCGAGCGCCGGGAGTGCCCCGGCAGCGAGGCCGGTGGCTACCGCGATGGCCAGGGTTAGGGCGAGCACGGCCAGATTCAGGTGCACATCGGCCCCGCGGGCCAGCGCGTGCACCAGCAGCTGGCGCATGGCCTGCAGCAGTCCGGCAGCGAGCAGCATGCCGCAGGCTCCGCCGGCCAGCGAGAGGACGCCGGCTTCGGTAAGCAGCTGCCGCACGAGCCGGGCGCGCCCGGCGCCGATCGCCGAGCGTAAGCTCAGCTCCGGCTGGCGGCGCACGCCGCGCGCCAGCAGCAGCCCGGCCAGGTTGGTGCAGCCGATCAGGAGCACGCCGAAGACGGCGAGGGTGAGCACCCGCAAAGGCCCGGCTGTATCGCCGCGCGTCGCCTCGGCGAGCCCCTGGAGGGCGACCCTGCTGCCCGCCTCGTCCGGGTAGGCGCGCCCGAGGTTCAGGAAGATCTGCGCCAGATCCCCCTGGGCGGCCTCGAGCGTTCCGCCCGGCTTGAGCCGTCCGATGACTCGCAAAAAGTGCTGATCGCGATGCTGCATGCGCTCGGCGGTCAGATGGGCCGGCCGGTAGAGCACGCCCGACTCTGCGAGCGGATAGCGGAAGCCTGCCGGCATCACGCCGATGACAGTGTTCATGATGCCGTCCACCTTGAGCGTTTGGCCGAGGATCTCAGGCCGGCCGGCGAAGCTCTGCTGCCAGAGCTCGTAGCTCAGGACGACCACGTCGTTGTGGCCGGCCCGATCCTCGCCCTGAGCGAAGGTTCGACCGAGCAAGGGCTGGACATCGAAGACTTGGAAAAAGTTGTCCGTGCCGTAGACGACGCGGATGGGGGCCGCGCCAGCGCCTGCACCGGGGGCCGCGGCCCACTCCAGGTTGGCGGAGAAGGTATAGAAGGCGGCCAGCGCGGAGAGGGTGTGGTTGTCGCGGCGCCAGTCCTGGTAGGTCGGCCAGGACGCGGTCTGGCCGTACCCCTGCGGCGAGCGGGTTTGCAGCAGCACGATGCGGTCTGGCTGATGGTAGGGCAGGGGCCTGACGATGGTTGCGTCGAGCACGCTGAAGACCGAGCTCGAGACCCCGATGGCCAGCGCGAGGGTCGCCATCGCGACGAGCGCGAAGCCGGGCGAGCGGCGTAGCTGGCGTACCGCGAATTGCAGGTCCTGGAGGACCGAGTGGATCGAGTTCATGCTGCGTTGTCCCCCTTTCCCTGGCTTGCGGCGCTTGCCTGGCCTGCGGCGCGTTTGCCGGCGGCCGCTTGCTTCAACGAGAGGCTGAGGAGATCGTCGAGGGGTTGTGCTCGGGGTCGGCTAGCAGCTGCTGCAGTTCGCCCTCGGCGACAACTTTGCCATCGAACAGGTGGATCTGCCGCTGGGCGTGGGCAGCGAAGCGGGGGTCGTGGGTGACCATGCAGATCGTCGAGCCTTCTTGATGAAGCTCCTGCAGCAGCTTCATGACGGCCTCGCCGTTCTTCGAGTCGAGGTTGCCGGTGGGCTCGTCGGCGAGCAGGATGGAGGGCGAACCGCTGAGCGCCCGCGCGACGGCGACTCTCTGCTGCTGGCCGCCGGAAAGCTGGGCGGGATAGTGGCGCATGCGGTGGGCCATGTTGACCCGCTCGAGCGACTCCTGCACGCGCCGCTTGCGCTCGGCCGCGGGCATGCCGGCGCGGTAGGTGAGCGGCAGCTCGACGTTCTCGGCCACGGTGAGGTCGCCGATCAGATTGAAGCTTTGAAAGATGAAGCCGATCTCCTGGTTGCGGATGCGAGAACGGTCCCCGAAATCCAGATTGGCGACCTCTTTGCCGTTCAACACGTACTGGCCGGCGCTGGGGGTGTCGAGCAGCCCGACGATCGAGAGCAGGGTCGATTTGCCGCAGCCCGATGGCCCGGACATGGCCACATACTCGCCGCGGCCGATCGTCAGATGCACGCCCGAGAGCGCGTGGGTTTCGATCTCGTCGGTATAGAAGATCTTGGTCAGGTTCTCGATCTCGATGATGTTCGCCGCGCGTTCCCTGCTGACGGCCCTGTCCGTGCTCGCTGCGCTCATGCCTTGTTTCCTTTCCCCCGCCCTCTCGTTGCTGAATCCAACCAAGCTCAAACTGTTCGCTTCAGGCCGCCATCGACAGCCAGGCCCTTTGCACGGCTGGCGGCCGGGGCTGCCCCGTTATGGCGCCGTCGGCCATCCGCAATCCCCCTGCCCGGCCCACTCCCCTGCACCGTGGGGAAACCTCCTCGTCCTGAGCCCAGCCCAACGAGCGAATCCAGGGACCCGCGCGCGACCTCACCCGTCTTGCCGCGCGCTTCATTCCAGCCGTATCCGGTCCGTGTTCTCCCACCGCGACATGTCGGACAGAATCACCACATCGCCCTCGCGCAAACCCTCCAGCACCTGGATACTGTTCACCGAAGCCCGCCCCACCTTGACCGGCACCCGCATCGCCGACCTGCCGTCAGCTGCCAGCCGGAAGATGCTGATGGTGGCATTTTCATTGCCGAACGCCGGCCGTCCCATCACCAGCACATCCCCCAGCCGCTCGAGATCGATGACCCCGTCCACGCTCAGGTCAGGCCGCGCACCCTGCGGCAAGGCGCCTTCGAGCTGTACGTCGACGGTCACCGTTCCGTTCTTGACCGCCGGATCGATCCGCGTGACCCGGCCTGCGATCACGCCATTGTGGGTGTCGATCTCGGCCGGCTGGCCCATCTGGATGTCGCGCGCCTGGGTCTCGGCAATATTGAGCGAGGCCTTCAACTGGTCGGGCTGCACGACCTTGGCCAGCGTGGTCCCGGGCGCCACGTGCTCGCCCACCTGGTGCGGCAGATCGACCAGCACGCCCGTTATGCCGGCATGCACGGTGAGCGCGTCGCGCTGCTTTTCCTTGAGCGCAAGCACCGCCTGCGCCTGCTGGACTTTGGTCTGCTGCACGGCCAGCTGGGTCGCGACCGCCTTCTGGTTCAGAGTGAGCCGCTGCTGCTCGAGCCCGTCGCGGGTGTCGAGCTCGTCGGCCTTGCCCTTGGAGGCGCTGTAGGTGAGCCCGCTGATCACGCCCAGGTCGTAAAGGCTCTTGTCGGTCTGCGCCTGCAGGCCGGCCTGCTTGTGGTCGGCGCCGACCGTGGCTGCCGCCGCCTTCTGGTCCATCAGGTCGCTCTGCAGCTTCGCGGTGACGTTCTGATAGTCGGCCTGCGCGGCCCTGAGCTGCAGCTGCGCGTCGAGCAGCTCCT
>CAZZYH010000075.1:0-14785 GCA_964658225.1 Vulcanimicrobiota bacterium
GAACAGGCCTGCCCACAGGCTCTGCCGGCGCGGCGCGCCGCAGCTGCGCCAAGGCCCGGGAAGCAGAGTCGCCGCGCCGCAATCAGCGCGGAATCAGCTTGCAGACGCTCTCCCCTGGCAGAGCATCGAACGATCCCCCGCTGAGGATCGCGTGCAGGATCTCCAGGCCGGTCACCAGGCGCGGTCCGGGCCGGGAAAAGTACGCGGTTCCATCCACCCCGTAGACGCGCCCCTGCCGGACCGCGGTCAAGCTCGCCCAGGCGTCCGGCAAGAGCAGCTGCTCGTACTGCTCGACGGTCTCGTTAAGATGGAAGCCGCAGGGCATCAGGATGAGCACTTCAGGATCGGCGTCAACCACCTGCTGCCAGTCGAGCCGGACGCTCTTTTCGCCTGCGGTGGCGAGCACGGCCTGCCCACCAGCCAACGCGACCAACTCCGGGATCCAGTGGCCTCCCTGGTAGAAGGGAGCCAGCCACTCCAGGCAGAGCACCCGGGGCGGCCGAGCCGGCCTGGCTTGCTTGCGGATCCGCTCAATGCGCTCTTGCAACTGCTCGAGCAGTGCGCTTGCCTGACGCGAACGGCCCACTGCTTTGCCGACTCTCTCGATATCCTCAAGCACCTGGCCGAGGGTATGCGGCGAGAGGGAGACGATCTGGGGCTTGGAGTCGAGCTCGCTGAGCGCCCTGGCCAGGCCCGGGGCGCTGATGGCGCATACGTGGCAGAGATCCTGGGTCAGGATGAGGTCCGGCTGCAAAGCGCGCAGCCGGGTCATATCGACAAAGTAAAGGCTGCCGCCGGCTGCTGCCTGCCGGCTCACGGCGTCATCGATCTCCTGCGGGCTCAGCCCTTCCGGAAGCACTGTGTTCACGACGACCGGCTTGTGGACCGCCTCGGCCGGGTAGTCGCACTCAAAGGTCACGCCGGCGACGCTTTCCCCTGCGCCGAGTGCGAAAAGGATTTCCGTTGCCGAGGGGAGAAAGGAGCATATCTGCACGCGATTAGCATATCGTCATCGAGCAGGTCTGGCTTGCAGGAGCCGGTGCAAGGCCACCCGCCGCCAGCTCTCCTGGGCGCCCGCCGCGCCGGCTAGGTCAATGCAAAGTCCACCGCGGCCGCCGCGTGGAGAGCGGTGGTGTCAAAGGTCGGCAGCCCTGCGTCGCCGGGCTTGATCAGCATGGAGATCTCCGTGCAACCGAGGATGATCCCCTCCGCTCCTTCGGCCCCCATCCGTTCCATCACCTGCCTGTAGACCGCGCGGGACCGATCCCGCACAACACCCTGCGTGAGTTCGTCAAAGATCACATCGTGCACGCGCGCGCGATCTTCTTCGTCCGGAATGATGGTCTCCACGCCTCGCTGCGCGAGACGCTCACGGTAAAACTCCTGCTCCATCACGTATCGGGTGCCGAGCAGGCCTGCGCGTTTCAAACCCGCCTTCGCAATAGCCGCAGCGGTCACATCGACCACGTGAATCAGCGGGATCGACACCGCGCGCTCGACCGCGGGAGCTACCTTGTGCATGGTGTTCGCGCACAAAATCACGCAGTCCGCGCCGGCCTGTTCCAGATGACGCGCGCAGGCCTGCATCCTCGCCGCCAGCGTCTCCCAATCGCCTGCCCGCTGCAGCGCGATGACTTCCGGAAAATCCACCGTCAGCATCACGCTCTTGGCATTGGCATTGCCCCCCAGCTTTTCCCGCACCATGGTGTTCGTCAACCGATAGTAAGTCGCGGACGACTCCCAACTGATACCGCCAATCATCCCGATCGTCTTCATGATCGATTCGTTCTATCACATGATGAAGACCGGCGCGGCACCAGCCGTGCGGGCAGACGCGCCGTTGGGCTACGGAGTGCAAGGCTCCCACAAGCAAGGCTCCTACCAACAAGTGTCGAACACGGCAGAGCTCCCCGGGGGCGCCTGGTCTTGGCATGCTGCGGGCAGAAGCCGGGTTGCCGGCGGAGAGCAAGAGCTCCCAGCGAATGATGCCCCTGCAGCTAATTGACCAGCTATTCATTCGGCAAACGCGGCGCCGGATATATGTTCTGGAAATACCGAAATCGGAAGGACCGCTCTTCCTTCCATTCATTCGCCAGACTCTGCGTTTGCGTTACTTACTGATCGACTTCTTAGGGAGCCACATTGATGCCATCAATTTTGCGAAGGAGAGCCGCCAAAGCGGCTCTGTCCGTCCATGCGAGCGCGTTGCTTGTGACCGCGGTCACGCTTGCCTCATGCACCCCGCTCCACGCACAATCCACCTTCGGTTCTATATCAGGCACCGTTACAGACCCGGCCGGCGCCGTGCTGCCGAACGCCACCATCACCCTGACCCAAAACAGCACAGGCGAAGCGCGAACCCTACAGAGCGACGCCCGCGGGGACTTTCAGGCAGTCAACGTCAACGCCGGCACTTACACGGTGGTGGTCAGCGTACAGGGCTTTGTCGAGCGCAAGTTTGAAAACGTCACCGTGCTCGCCCGGCAGTCAGTGGTGGTCGATGCAAAACTGCAGGTCGGTGAAACCAGCGCCCAATCGATCGAGGTTACCGCCGGCGCTGAGCTGATCGATCAGGACCTGACCACGGGCTCGACCACCTCCGGCGACGAGATCAATCAACTGGCCCTCAACTTCCGCGCAACCAGCAACACCAGCCCGCTGGTGGTAGCCCTGGTCTCGCCTACGGTGCAAACCGATCCCAGCGGCAATATCTCGGTCGCCGGCAGCTTGCCGAACATGACTTCGTTTTCCCTCGACGGCATTTCGACCCAGAGTGTGCGCAACGGCGGTCCGAACGCCGATCTGTTCCCTTCTGTCGAGACCATCGCCGAGTTCAAGGTCAACACCGGCTCGAACGATGCCGAGTTCGGCCAGGTCTCCGACATCACCGTCACCAGTAAGTCTGGCACCAACGACTTGCACGGCAGCGTGTTTCTCTTCGATCAGAATGCCGCCTTCAACGCTGCCGACCCTTTTGCCCACAAAGTGCTGCCCATCATCGCCAACGACTTCGGCGTCACCCTGGGCGGGCCGGTCTCCATCCCGCACGTGTACAACGGCAGGGACAGGAGCTTCTTCTTCTTCACCTACGAGGGCACCCGCCGCCCGCAAACCTCGCTGGTCAACGAGATCGTCCCCTCTACCGCCTTCCGCAACGGCGACCTGAGCGCTCTGCTGACCCCGACAGCCGCCAACCCCACCGGCATCCAGCTTACCAATCCCTTCACCGGCCTCCCCATTGCCAATAACAATCTGGCCGCTGCCGGGCTCGTCAACCCCGCCTCCGTCAAGGTGCTCAATGCGCTCTTCCCGCTGCCGAGCGCGCCCGGAACCGACGCGGTGAGCCAATATACGATCAAGGGCAACTACCATCTGGACGGCTACGACGGCCGGCTGGATCAGGTGATCAACAGCCGCCAGAAGGTCTTCGCCCGCTACTCACACAAGGACGTCAATAACGTTGGCACCGATGGCGACGGCAGCTACAACCCGCTGCTCGGCGCTTTCTCCAGCGGGCAAAAGCTGCGCAACCTGGCCGGCTCCTATAACTGGATCATCAGGCCGAACCTGGTCAACGAGGCACGCGCCGGCTTCAGCCTGGTCAACACCATCAATGAGTATCCGCTGGCCGCACAGGGCAGCGCCTTGAACGCCAGCTTCGGGATCGCTAACCTGCCGCCTGTACCTTCCAGCGGAGGCGTTGCGAACTTTATGGTTGGCAGCTACGTTGGCGGCAATACGAATCCCGTGGGCAGGCCCCGTCATGTGCAGCAGCATATTTATGAGGTGGGCGACAACCTGACCTGGATCCTGGGTGCGCATAGCACCAAGTTCGGTTTCGACTTCAGCCGCCTTTCCTACATTGACCAGATTACCTTCACCAACGGTGACGAGTTTGGCGACTACGACTATACCGCGGCCATCAGCGGCAACGATTTCTCCCAGTTCCTCATTGGTCTGCCCGACTACACCGACTATGCGCAGAACGGCCCCGACGGCCAGCCCTTCGCCTATCACTACGGCTTCTTCGGCCAGGATGACTGGAAGGTGACCCCGAAGCTCACCGTCAGCTACGGTCTTCGCTACGAGATCAACCCGCCCTTTGACGACGCTACGAGCCAGCTCGGCCAGTTCGATCGCAACTATCCCGGGGGCCGCCTGATCACCCAGGGCACCAAGGGGCTGAGCCTGGTCGCACCCAGCTGGCGCGCCCAGGTTGGCGACACTCCTTTTGTCACCAACGAGCAGGCCGGGATTCCGCATACTCTCCGCTACACCTACTACCAGAACATTCAGCCGCGTCTGGGCTTTGCCTACGATGTCTACGGCACCGGAAAGACGGTCCTCAAAGCGCATGCAGGCGCCTACTCAGTTCCCGTGCTGGGCGCGGTGCTCTACTCGCTGCTGGGAGTCGACACCAGCAACTTCCCCATCTTCGAATCCTCGGCAACCAATCCCCTGATCTTCCCGAACGTCTTCGGCGCGGGCGGCACCTATCCGATCAACTGCAACAGCCCATCGACACTGCCCGCCGGCGCCACCGCCGGGGCCGCAGCCTGCCCGGGCTATCGCCGCGCCAACAACGAGAATCTTAAGGATCCGCGCGTGATCCAGTGGAACGTCTCTGTCGAGCAGGCTCTCAGCAGCAACACCCTGCTGCGCTTGACTTACAACGGCTCCCACACCACCCAGTTGATCCACAGCCCGGACTTGAACCAGGTCCAACCCAACACGGCCACCTATACGGATCCGGCCACGGGCAAGGTCTCCTACGGTTATGCCGCTCTCACCGCCACCCCGGCGCTGCGCCAAGCCAACCTCAAGTACCCCAACTTTGAAGAAGTGCTTACGCGCGACAACGGGCCGAGCGCCAAGTACAACGCCGGCATCGTCGAAGTAACCCGGCGGTTTGCCGGGGGCCTCACTTATGATGGCTCCTACACCTGGGCTAAGAACCTGACCAACGCGCTCGGCTCCGCGCCGAACAGCCTGATCGGCAACGGCGGCCAGGGCGACAACGGCGCCAACACGCTGAACTCCTACAACATCCACACCGACTACGGCAATGCCGTCTTTACCCGTCGCAACCGCTTCGTCAACACCTTTCTCTATGAGCTTCCGGTGGGACGAGGCAAACAGTTGCTCGGCAGCACCGGCCGCGTTGCCGACCTTCTGATCGGCGGCTGGGATCTGACCGGCGTCACCGTTCTCCAGAGCGGACCGTTTTTGACGGCGACCTACGATGGCTCTACCGATCCGTCCGGTACGGCGCCGCAGTATCGCAGCGAGAGCGCTTTCGAGCGCCCGGACTGCAACGCGTCCAATGAGCAACTGAACCGGCACACCAATGGTCTCTACTACAATCCCTCGGGCTTCAGCGTGCCGGCGAACAACATCGGCCGCTTCGGTAGCTGTCCGGTAGGGAACCTGATTGGACCTGGCACCACTGTCTTCTCGGCAACCGTGGGCAAGGACCTCCACGTCTCCGACCGACTCAGCCTCCGCTACGAGGCCGCCTTCTCCAACCTGCTCAACATAGAAAACCTGGCCGCCCCTGACACGAAGATCACCGACGCCTCCTTCGGCACCATCTCCTCGGTCCAGGGATCAACCGGCGGGCCCAACCCCGACCAGGCCGGTCCCCGTACCATTCAAATGTCGGTGCGCGTCAAGTTCTAGGCGTCCCCAGGGACCCTTATCCTGCGAGCCGTCTTCTCCTCGGAGGGCGGCTCGCAGCTTTTTCAAACGCAGTATTTCCCGAAGGTGCCGCTTGATGAAACAAGTAGACGTCGCCATCGTTGGCGCCGGAATCCTCGGCCTCGCGCATGCCTACCTGGCCGCGCGGGCCGGCAAATCGGTCGCTGTCTTTGATCGCTCCCCGCAAGCCCGCGGCGCCTCGGTGCGCAACTTCGGTATGATCTGGCCGATCGGCCAGCCGCATGGCGCCATGCTGGAGCTCGCGCTCGAGAGCCGCGCACTCTGGCTCCAGGCGCTGGAGGCGGCCAGGCTCCCCTATCGCAACACCGGCTCGCTGCACCTGACCTACGCGGCGGACGAGACCGCGGTGGCAGAGGAGTTTGCCTCGGCCGCACCGGGGCTCGGCTACAGCTGCCGCTGGCTCGATACCGCCGCGGTGCTGGCCAAAAGCGATGCCGCGGTTCCCGAAGGCCTGCAAGGCGGCCTCTGGTCTGATACGGAAGTGACGGTTGACCCGCGCCAGATTCTCGCAAGCCTGCCTGACTACCTGGCCGGGCAGCACGGCGTCGCGTTTCACTGGTCGCGGCCGGTGCGGGGGATCGCCGCAACGGGCGGATCTTTGCAAATAGAAACAGCTACCGGCACAATTGTTGCAGACAGCGCGATCGTCTGCAGCGGCGAAGACTTTGAGACCCTCTACCCCGAGCACTTTGCCGCGAGCGGGCTCACCCGCTGCAAGCTGCAGATGATGCGCACCGCGGCCCAACCCCGAGGCTGGCAACTCGGCCCATCGCTCGCCGCAGGCTTGACGCTGCGCTTTTACAAGGCATTTGAGATGTGCACGACGCTGCCCGCCCTTGCCCGCCGCATCGCCCAGGAGACGCCGGAGTTCGACCGCTGGGGCATCCACGCGCTTGTTTCGCAAACAGCCGACGGCGCCCTCACCCTCGGTGACTCGCACGAGTACGGCCTGGCCGTCGACATCTTCAACAAGCAGGAGATCGACGATCTGATCTTTGCCTACACGCGCCGCTTCTTGCGTGCGCCGGAGCTCACCATCGCCGAGCGCTGGTACGGCGTCTACGCCAAGCACCCGGACAAACCGTATGTCGTCATGCGCCCCGAAGAGCGGGTGCGGATCGTCGGCAGCCCCGGCGGCTCCGGCATGACCCTTTCCTTCGGCGTCGCGGCGGAATCGATCCGCGAGATGGGGATCGCATGAAGCACACTTGCCTGGAAATGGTGGTCTTTGACTGGGCCGGCACTGCGGTCGATCATGGCAGCATCGCCCCGATCGTGGCTCTCGAGCAGGTCTTTGCCGCCGCGGGCGTGCCGGTCTCGCGCGACCTGCTCCGACTCTCCATGGGCATCGCGAAAAAAGACCACATACGTGAGGTCCTGGCGCTCCCGCAGGTTCGCGAGGACTGGGCCACCGTGCACCACACGGAGCCGGATGAGCGCGATGTCGAGGCGCTTTATGCGAGCTTTACTCCCCGTATGCTGGATGCCATCGAACCATCGTCTGTGCTGATCCCGGGTGTGGCGCAGGCGGCCGAAGCGTTGCGCGGGCGCGGCGTCAAGATCGGCGCAACGACCGGATACACACGCCCTATGCTCGACCGGCTGCTCGGGCCGGCAGCCGCCGCCGGCTATGCGCCGGATCTTTCACTCTGCCCGGAGGATGCGCCCGGCGGCAGGCCGTGGCCGTGGATGTGCTTCCGCCTCGCCATCGAGCTGCGCATTACCGCCTTGTGGCGGGCGGTCAAGATCGGCGACACGGAGAGCGACATCGCTGAAGGTCGCAATGCGGGCATGTGGACGATCGGGGTGACGCGGACCGGCAATGGCGCCGGCCGCTCGCTCGCCGAGTGGGAAGCGCTGGCGCCTGCCGCCCAGCAGGCAGCACTGAGGCAGGCCGAAGCGCCGCTGCGCCAGGCTGGAGCGCATTACATCCTTGAGAGCGCGGCCGAATGCCTGGACGTGATTGCCGAGATAGAAGCGCGGCTGGCACGCGGAGAGCGCCCGTGACCACCGTTGCCCAGGCGAAGCCACGCATCACCACCCGGCACATCGCCACCGCTGCGCTGCTCGCCTTCGGCTACGCCGGCTACTACTTCTGCCGGTCCGATTTCTCCGTCGCCCTGCCCCTGATCGTCGCCGAGCAGGCCCGGCACGGCGTCGCGGCGTCGACCGCACAGATTCGGCTGGGCTCCATTGCCTCGCTCGGCGTGCTGGCCTATGCCATCGGTAAGTTCCCCGGCGGCAGTCTCGCGGACCGCTTCGGCGGCCGCCGCAACTTTCTGGCCGGCATGTCCGGCTCCGTGCTCTTCACGATCCTATTCATGCTTGGCGGCGGGTTGCCCCTATTCACCCTGGCCTGGATCGGCAACCGGGCCGTGCAGTCGCTGGGCTGGGTAGGCATGGTCAAGATCACCTCCCGCTGGTTCTCTTTCTCCACCTACGGCACCGTCATGGGGATCCTCAGCCTGAGCTATCTGTTCGGCGACGCCGTCTCCCGCGCCATTATGTCCTTGCTGCTCGCCCACGGCTCAGGCTGGCGCGGCCTCTTCGCCGCGGGCGCCGGCATTCTCTTCGCCCTGCTCATCGCGAACGCGATCTTTCTCCGCGAAACTCCGGAAGAACTCGGCCTCGGCTCGCCGGAAGAAAACCCGCTCAACCTCTTCGCCGGGGAACAGACCGCGAGCCCAGGCATCGCCGGCATCTTTCGCCAGCTCCTCGGCGCGCCCACCTTCTGGCTGGTCTGCGTCCTCTCGCTCTGCGCCACGCTGCTGCGCGAGACCTTCAACCTCTGGACTCCGCTCTACTTCACGCAGGCTGTCGGCCTGAGCAATGCGAGCGCGGCCAGCAACAGCGCGCTCTTCCCGTTCTTCGGCGGCCTCTCGGTGATCCTGGCCGGCGTACTCAGCGACCGGCTCGGGCCCCGCGGCCGGGGCATCATCCTGTTCGCCGGCCTGCTCCTTACCGGCCTCGCGCTGGTTGTCCTTGCGCGCATCTCCCCCCATGCGCCGGCGGTTCTGCCGGTGAGCCTGGTCACCCTGGTCGCCTTTCTGCTCCTCGGTCCCTACTCGTATCTGGCCGGGGCCATTTCGCTCGACTTCGGCGGCAAACAAGGCTGCGCGACCGCTGCCGGCATCATTGATGGCATCGGCTACCTGGCCGGCGTGCTCTCCGGCAACAGCATGGCCCACATGGCCGTATCCTACGGGTGGGCCTCGATGTTCCTGCTGCTTGCAGCCGTTGCCCTGGTTTCGAGCGCCGTGGCGGCGCTTTCCCTCTGGCTCCAGCGGCCGGCTACCAACAGCGCGTCGATCGCGCGAAAGGACAGGTGATCATGCCCGAGGTGCAAGACATTCTCTCGCTGCTCCGCGCCAAGGGCAACATGGCCTACTTCGGCGAAGAGGTCTCCGTGCTCGAGCACAGCCTCCAGTCGGCCCATTTCGCCGAGCGCGACCGGGCCGACGACGCCACCGTGACCGCTGCGCTTGTTCACGACATCGGGCACCTGCTGCACGGCCTGTCAGAAGACATCGCCGCCCGAGGCCACGACGCGCGCCACGAAGAAGTGGCCTGCACCTACCTCTCGCGCTACTTCGACGAAGATGTTCTGGCTCCCGTACGCATGCACGTTGCGGCCAAGCGATACCTTTGCGCGGTGGAACCGGATTACTTCGGCAAGCTCTCAGCGTCGTCTGTGCAGAGTCTCGCGCTGCAGGGGGGCCCTATGTCGCAGGCAGAAGCAGCAGCTTTCGCGAGCCGCCCCTATGCGCAGCAAGCTGTCGCCCTGCGCCGTTGGGATGATGAGGCAAAACTGACGGATTCCATCGTTCCGCCTCTAGAGCATTATCTGCCGCGCCTACTTGCCGCGCAGCGTGGCCCGACCGATCTCCCTGTGCGTTCCAGGTAATTCGGTCCCCGGGTCTTTTCTTCGCACCGAGCCACTTGGAAACGTCGCCGCTGTCGCCATCAGGCGCGCCTGCGCCTCAGACGCGGTTGCGGCACCAGGCTTGCCCTCGCCATGGGGAGAGCGCGCGCGCAGTGAGTGGGCGCGCACCCGCCGAAGGGATGGCGGCGAGATGGATCCCGGAGCGCGATGCCCCCTTTGGCCCCGATCACTGGACGCCAGCCAGGTTCCCTGGCAAAACGATCTTTGCTGTAAATCGGATCAAATTCGGGAACAACTTTAACAATCTAAGGCGGGACCTGTAACAAAGGACGCCTCTGGCTTGTGTAGATTACAGAATTGTCATATCTCCGGATGCTCAGAGAACGCCAAGAAGACAAACGCGTCGAGAGCTCCTCGAGATTCGGACCGGGTCCGCGTTCTATCCGCCAACGCTTCAAGCTCGATCTCCTCAGAGGCCCCAATGCTTAGATTCCGCTCTCCTCTTTCCCCGTCTGTAAGGATCGTCCCCACGATCCTGTCGCTGGCATGTGCCATCACCGCCATCGCGCAGGTAGATCGCAGCGGCTTGAGCGGCACGGTCACGGATCCGTCCGGCAAGGTGCTGAGGCAGACCCACGTCACGGTCGTCGAGAATGCCACCCGTTTGCGCCGGGAGGGAATGTCAGACACGAGCGGCAGATATAACATCGCCGAGCTTCCAGTCGGGACATATACGGTCAGCTTCGCTCATCCTGGTTTCGAGACCATGACGTTTGCCGGTGTGCAGCAGGTGGTTGGCCGGACCCGGACCCTGGATGCCCACCTGCAGGTGGCGGGAGGAGAGGAGCGCGTGGAAGTCTCAGCCGCCTCAGAGCTGATGGACCGCAATACCAGCGCCATCACCGGCCTGATCGAGCGGAAGCAGGCGGATGAGGTGCCGCTCAATGGCCGCGACTGGTCGTCGCTGACCGCCTACATTCCCGGCGCGATCGATACCGGCGGCAGCAACCAGCGCTCGGTGCGCTTCTCCGGGAGGGGGCTGGACGACAGCAACTTTACCTTCGACGGTGTAGACGAGACCAGCATTGTGAATCAAACGCAGCGCGCCTGGGTGCGCTTGTCGATTCCGTTAGACGCGATCGCGGAGTTTCGCGTCGATACTCTGCTGCCCAGCGCGGAGGAGGGCGCGACCGGCGGCGCGCAACTGGCTGTTGCCTCGCTCGCAGGCACGAACCAGCTGCACGGACGCCTGTTTGAGTTTTTGCGCAATGACTATTTCGACGCGCCGGAGCCTACCTGGGAGTCGAACGGCGAAGCCCAGCAGCCGCTCCGCCTGAACCAGTTCGGCGGCTCGCTCGGCGGCCCGATCGTGCGCGATAAGACCTTCTTCTTTCTAGCCTCGGAAGCTTATCGACAGGTGTGGGGCTACCCGGTAAGCGGAGACGTGCCAAGCGCGGCCTACAGGGCGACGATTCAGCCTTCCAACCCGGTCTATTCGATCGTGAACGCCTACCCGAGTGCGGGTCCGAAGGCAATCCTCGCGACAACCACCGATCCGAACATCGAAATCCTGACCTGTGCCTGCACCCAGGTGACCAACGAGAGCTCGGCGATGCTGCGGCTGGACCAGCACTTTTCCTCCAAGACCACCGGCTTTCTCCGCTTCAACTATGACCGGTCGGTCGGCTCCCAGCCAGTGTCAACCAGCGCAACGAACGTGGAGCAGAGGGTAAGCTCGCCGGTCAACGGTGCGATCGAGTTGCTGCACATCTTCAGTCCCTACCTTACCAACGAGGCCGAGTTCGGATTCAACCGCTCGAGCGACAACACCTACTACTCCAGCGCGACCGGGCTGCCGTATCAAATTGCGATCTCTTCGGCGGACGTGGGGCCGGGCTTTGGGGCGCTCAACTACGACTACAACACGATCTACGTGGGCAACACATTCGCCGGGCTGGATAACCTGACCTGGCTGCGCGGCAAGCATACCCTGAAATTCGGTGGCGAGATTCGTCATATCCAGCTGAACCAGCACTACGGCGAACATGGAACGGTCACGTTCGCTTCCCTGGCGGCATTAGCAAGCGACACGGTTGCAAAAGCAAGCCTTACCGGTGCGCTGCCGATCAACGATCTGCGCAAGAACTGGTACATGGAGTACGCCGAGGATGAGTATAAGGCGCTGCCCAACCTTACCCTGAATCTGGGCGTCCGGTACACCATCTTCGGACTGTTTAATGAGGCGAACGGGAAGGCGAATCCGTTTGATTTCGCCACCTGCGGCGCGCAGGGGTTCTGCGGGGTGGGCGCGAGCTTTGGGCAGCAGAATTACGGCGATGTCGATCCGCGCCTGGGCCTGTCGTGGTCTCCCGGCCAGGACGGCAAGACGGTGGTGCGCGCCGGGTTCGGCACCTACCACGAAGACGGCCAGCTGGACGATCAGAACCTGCCCGCCAAGAATGAGATTCCGTCCTACTCGGTGACGAAGACGACGTATCCGGTCAGCTTTGCGGGAGCCAGCCATCTCTCGCCGAACGCGGAGCAACGGGACCGTAAGGACACCTACACGGAACAATGGGACTTCTCTGTCCAGCGAGAGTTGCCGGGCAACTTCGTGGGCACAGTCTCGTATCTGGGAAGCCATGGCGTGCATCTGCTGGAGACAAACGTCGTCAACCTGAACATCAACGGAACTCTTCAGTATCCGGCGTTTGCGCCGGCCATCGGCTGGCGCGGTTCGATTGGCGCGAGCTCCTACAACGGGCTTGTGGTGTCGATGCGGCGACCGTTTGCAAACGGACTCCTCCTTTCGGCGAATTACACCTATTCGCATGAGCTCGACAACGGCTCGAACGGCAGCGGAGACGGCGATGAGATCTCGCCGCAGAATCCGCTATGTCTTTCCTGCGAGTGGTCCAGCGGTGCATGGGATGCGCGCCACGTGGTCAACGGGAACGCCGTCTATGAGCTTCCCTTCGGCCACGGCAAGCAGATGCTCAGCCAGGGCCTGGCTAGCGCGATCGCGGGCAACTGGCAGGTGACGACGGCTGCGTTGGCACGCACGGGCTTCCCGGTCAACGTTCTGCTGCCGGACAGCGTCCTTTCGCCCTACGGAAACTCCGGCACGCTGCGGCCTAACCTGGTTCCGGGCGTTTCTCTCACCCCACCCGGGGGCAAGACCATCGCGCAATGGATCAATCCCGCGGCGTTCTCGCTGCCTGCCGCCGGAACGCTCGGCAACGCGCCGCGCAACCTGTTCCCCGGGCCCGGCACCTGGCAGGTCGACTCCGGCTTGTCCAAGACCTTTCCCCTCGGAGAACGAGCTCGCGTCGAGTTTCGCTCTGAGTTCTACAACATTTTCAATCATCCGCAGCTAGGCTCGCCGAACGCAACCTGCACTCTCTCAGCTTCCGCTCCTGTCGGCTGCACGGGTTTCGGCAATATCACGACAACAGTCAATTTAAACACCGCCATCGTGAACCCGATCACTCCGGTCGGCTCGGGCACTCCGCGGCAGATGCAGTTCGCGCTCCGCTTTGACTTCTAGATAGGTTGTTTCATGGGGCGGCGCCCTGGTGCTTTACACGTCGGCCTTGCTGAGAGGGCTGATCCTTGCTTCGCCGGAAACGCCTGTGGCGTGCCCTCTTTCTCTCGAGGCGCCGAGGCGCACCGCGCACCGGAAGTTAGTTGTGTCTTGCCAAGTCGCCGGCCTGCCTCTCTGGAACAGTCAAGCCGTTTGGATCACCGGATGCCGCAAGCCGTGCGCCGCGGCGACTCAGCGTTGGCGTCCCTTCCTAAGTCACACTCAGTAAGTTTGGCTTTCAATACGCTTCTCTCTCTCTCCTACTCGACACTCTGGGTCTGTGCCCGCTTACTAAGTTCATAAGCAGACTTAGCGAAGCTTAGGATTGTGCGTCCCTACTTTTTATTACTAAGTCTCTACTTAAATAAGTCAAAGGCTACCTTAGTAGACTGGCGCGTGCCAGCCTTAGAAACATGAGAGCGCGTAGCCGGCGAGAAGGAAACTTCCGTAATCTGCGCGCGAGGCACATTTTATGGAATTCTTATGCAGTGAAGTAGAAGCAGCGCGCTCGGTTCTTCCGCCGGTGAGTTCTCCCCACCGTGATTCTGAGAGCGACGCCCTATCGAAGTGTACCGCCCATAAGTTGGGCATTGGCGAGAACGACTAAATCGAAGGCGAAGATAAAAGACCGTGGACATTCTCTTGGTAGACGATAGCAAAACGATGCGGCTGCTTGTGCAGCGCGCCATCCGACAAGCAGGATACCGCGGACTCCAGATCGAGGAAGCCGAGAACGGCGTGCAAGGGCTTGAGAAACTCAACGCTTGCAGACCAAAGGTTGTTCTCTCGGACTGGAACATGCCCGAGATGTCTGGCATCGCGTTTCTGAAGCAGGTGAGAGCATCGAACAACATGGTCCCGTTCGGCTTCATTACCTCGGAGGCTTCGGCGGAAATCAAGGACCTCGCGATGGATTCAGGAGCGGCGTTTCTGCTGACCAAACCGTTTACTCCGGAGGACGTCATGAAGGCGCTTACTCCGATCCTGGGCGAGGCTTAACAACGTGGCCGAAGCGACTGCGTACTCGATCTCGCAGCTCCTCTCACAGCTCGTGGGCCGATCCGTATCGGTGGCGCTCGGCAAGGACGGAGCCAACAACGCCAAGCAGGTGTATGGCGTTTATAAAGTCCTGCCTCATGACGGCACCATTGTCGTCAAGACAGACCTGCCGCTGTTGGGATCGCTTGCCGGATCCATGGTTGGTTTACCGTTTGCCACCGTGACCGAGCGGCTGGCTCAAACGCCGCTTGATGAGACCCTCCGGGATGCCATGCATGAGATCCTCAACATCAGTTCCACGCTTGTCGAGGTGGAAAAGCGAGCAGTCTTCCAGACGATGGCAACCGATCCCGTGTACTGCGAAGGAGATGCAGCGGCACTGATTCAGAAGCCCGACCACAAGAGTTGCTTCGACATCACGGTCGCAGGCTATACGAGCGGTAAATTCAATATCTTGGCGCAGCTGTAACCACGATGGTCTCGCTCTCCAAGGGTTCGAGGGAACGCGCTGCCTCTAGGCGGCTGGGGAGGTGCGCATGGAGGCTCGAGTGAGCGCCCACGTACGCCGGCGGCAACGTGCACACCGGTCGCCGAACCAGGCT
>CAZZYH010000076.1:0-3043 GCA_964658225.1 Vulcanimicrobiota bacterium
CAGGGCGCGGTGTAGGCGCGCAGCTCAGGGCCCGATTCGGGCGCGGTCCTGACATACCAGGCCGAGTTGCGGCAATCTTGTTCGCCACTCCGCAGGCTCCGACCACAGCGGGCCCCTCGTCCTGGCCTTAAGGGGGCCTTGACCACAGCGGGTCCTTCCCCCGGCCCCGCGCGAACGCTCTACTCTGCGACCAGTCGCAGCACCAGCTTGCGGCCGGCGGCAAGTTCCGGAGCGCTGATCGTGTGCGGGCGGCCGGGATAGCGCTCCGCCGCCACGGCCGCGCCCATCTGGCGCAGGATTTGAGCCGACTGCTCCACGCGTGTCCAGGGGATGTAGGGATCCGGGTCGCCCGAGCCGAGGAAGGCCGAGGTGCCTTCGAGCTCGCCGGCATAGGGCAGTTCCGCGGCGGGGGTAAAGGCTTCGGGCGGCCCGAAGAGCCCGCCGGTGTAGGCGATCAGCCCGCCATACCGGGCCGGGTGCGTGGCGAGAAACTCGGTCGCGAGACAGGCGCCCTGCGAAAACCCGCACAACACGATCTGGTGCCGAGCCAACCCGGCCCCGGTGGCGAGAGCGACCGTGGTTTCGATCTTGCGCAGCGCGGATGCGAGCCAGGGCTCGTTCTGCGCGCGCGGCGCCAGGAACGACTGCGGGTACCAGACGCTGCCTGCAGCTTCCGGAGCGAGGTAGGCCAGGCGCGGATGATAGAAGGCCTGCGCCAGGCCGAGGATATCCTCGGCGGAAGCCCCACGGCCGTGGAGCAGGATGACGGCGCCCTCTGCCTGCGGGAGCGGGACGCCGACCTGGACGACCGGCTGATCGCGGTGCGGATCCTGGTGAGGAGAGCTCATCGCGCTGCCTCCTGCGGGCTGCCCAGCTCGAGCGACGGCAGATGCTCCGCAATCACGCTGCGCCTGGACTCGAGCCAGTGGGGCAGCTGCAGCGACTCGCCGAGGGCCTCGATCGGCTCATCGAGCGCGAAGCCGGGCGGGTCGGTCGCGAGCTCGAAGAGCACGCCGCCCGGCTCGCGAAAGTAGACCGAGCGGAAGTAGGTGCGGTCCATGACCGGGGTTACGTCGAGTGGGAAGGCCGCAAGGCGCGCGCGCCACTGCTGTTGCGCGGCGTCGTCGGCATTGCGGAAGGCAATGTGATGGATGGTCCCGGCGCCGGTGCGTCCTGGCCCCAGATGGGGTGCGACCAGGACGTCGAGACGGCTGCCCGGCGCGCCTGCCTCGGCGGCAAAGCGGTAGCGGTCGCCGTCCTCGGCCACTCGCTGGAAGCCCATCGCGGCCAGCACCTTCTCGGTTGCGGAGAGGCCAGCAGCGGCCAGGGTGACGCCGGAGAGGCCGCCCAGGGCGTGCTCCGGGGGGATCGAGGAGCCGCGTGCCGGCCGCGCGGCCCCGGTCTCGGCGTGGCCGACAATCTCGAGCCGGATGCGGTCGGGATCGGCAAAACTGAGCACGCTCTCGCCCAGGCGGCTCTCGCGCCCCAGGGCCACCCCGGACGCGGCCAGGTGCCGCTCCCAGAAGGGCAGCGAGGCCGGCGGGACACGGAAGGCGATGGCCAGCGTCTCGCCCACGCCGGCCTGGCCCGGGCGAGCGCCGGGCCAGGCGAAAAAAGTAAGCAGGGTGCCGGGCGAGCCGGCATCGTCGCCGAAGTAGAGGTGGTAGCTGCCCGGATCGTCGAAGTTGACGGTGCGCTTGACCAGGCGCAAGCCCAGCTGCCGGGTGTAGAAGGCCAGGGTGCGCCGCGGGTCGCGGACGATGGCGGTGACATGGTGCAGGCCGGCAATAGGATTCACTTCGAGCGTCGCTCCTTGCATGCGGCCGCTGTCGCCGCCTGCCGGTTTAGATGGGGCAAGGCCGCGGGACGATTCTCGGGTGCCGCAGCCGGCGCGTCCGGCGCCCGTTCGCTCCGAGCACGCGCAACAACTCCGGCACGCGCGCCTGGGAAGCCTCGAGCAAGACCCCCACTCTCCACCGCAGGTATGATGTGCGTGGTTGCCGCGCGATGGTAGCGTTGCGGCAGAGTATGCGATGCGGGGAGTACTGGGTTTGACAGGCGAGGCAGGCGTGAAGGTTCCTAGGCGGCGCTCGAAGGCCATGCTGCGCGTTGCCCTGCTGGCGCTTGCCGGGGTGGGGTGGACGAGCGGCGCGGGCAGTCTGCTGCGGGCGCAGAATCCGCTCGAGTCCACCGGGCAGAAGGCGCAGGAAGGCGCGCAGCCGCCGGCCAGGGGCGGCTCCAACACGAGCGGCGTCTATCCGCCTGTCTATGACGCGAGCAAGCGTCCGATCACGGTCGGCGGCACGGTCAAAACAGGGCCGGTGATCTTTACCGACATTGCCGCCAAGGCGGGGTTGGGCGGCTGGAAGCACCAGATGGGGTCGCCCGAAAAACGCTACATCCTCGAGACGATCGGCTCCGGCGTTGCGCTGCTGGACTACGACAACGATGGGTGGCTGGATATCTACCTGGTCAACGGCTCGACCGAGGCGGCCCTCGAAGGCAAGGCCCCGGCGCCCCATGCGGCGCTGTTCCATAACAACCACGACGGGACCTTTACCAATGTGGCGGCCAAGGCCGGGGTCGAGAACGACCGCTGGGGCTTCGGCGTAGCCGTGGCCGATTACGATAACGATGGGTGGCCGGACCTTTATGTGTCCAACTTCGGCAAGAACCGGCTCTACCACAACAACCACGACGGGACCTTTACCGACCTGGCCGACAAGGCGGCAGTGGCGCTGGGCAACTGGTCTACGGGCGCGACCTGGGGCGACTACGATGGCGATGGACGACTGGACCTGTTTGTGCCCGGCTACGTGCACTACGACCTGAAGGCGCAGCCGGAGCCGGGCGCCGAAGGAGTCTCTTTCTCCTTCTGCCAGTATCGCGGGATCAAGACCTACTGCGGCCCGCGCGGGCTGCCGGGAGAGCCGGATCACCTCTTTCACAACAATGGCGACGGCACCTTTACCGACACGAGCGCGGCCGCGGGCGTGGCGGACAAGCCCGGCTACTACGGCCTGTCGTCTGTGTTTGCCGACGT
>CAZZYH010000076.1:3053-14712 GCA_964658225.1 Vulcanimicrobiota bacterium
GGCAAGCCGGACCTGCTGGTCGCCAACGACTCGACGCCAAACTACCTGTATCTGAACAAGGGCGACGGCACCTTTGAAGACGCCAGCTATGCTTCCGGCTATGCGCTGAACAAGGAAGGCCGGGAGACGGCCTCGATGGGCATCGCGCTCGGCGATACACGGAATACGGGCAAGCTCGATATCTTCAACACCACCTTCTCCGACGACTACAAGCCTTTTTACCGCAATGATGGCGATGCCAACTTTACCGACATCAGCTATGGCACGCAGGTGGCCGAGATGACGATTCCCTTCCTCGGCTGGGGCGACGGCTTATTTGACTACGACAACGATGGCTGGAAGGATCTGTTCTTCGTCAACGGCCACGTGTATCGGCACGCCGATGAGTATCCCTGGGGCACGAGCTGGGCGGAGCGGCCGCTGCTCTTCCACAGTGTGCGCGGAGCAAAGTTCGAGCCGGTGCCGGCGGTGGAAGGGTCAGCCCTGGCGACGGCGATGACCTCGCGGGGCATGGCCTTCGGCGATCTGTTTAACGACGGTCGCATGGATGCGGTGATCAACAATATGGACGGGGCGCCGGCGCTGCTGCGCAATGTGGCTGAACCGGCGGCCGGCCAGGCGGCGAATCACTGGGTGGGGTTTGTGCTGGTAGGTGGACCCAGGAGCCCGCGCGATGCAGTCGGCGCGGTCGTTTATGTGACGGCAGGCGGCATGCGGCAGCGCGGGGATGTGTACTCGGGCGGCAGCTTCGAGTCGAGCTCCGACCTGCGTCCGCACTTCGGTCTGGGCGCTGCGGCCTCGGTCGATACGGTAGAGGTGCATTGGCCGAGCGGGAGCAGGGAGCAGTTCTCCGTGCCCGCGGTCGACCGCCTGGTGACCCTGACCGAGGGCACGGGCGCGCGGGCATCGGCGACGAAATGAGCCGGGGCTGAGGTTGCCACGCGTGGCCGGATCTCCACCTTTCGGTGGATTGCCGATCGTCTTGGCCGGCGTGTATCTCTAAACTTCAGCGGGATGCGTGACGAGCATCCGCGTGCTATTTTCCTGGGGAGTACGGCCTTGCGCAGCGGGACATACCGCACATGGACTGGGTACTGTCTGCTGCTGGCCGGGCTGTGCGCCGCCGCGTCTACCTGGACTGCCGGTACGCGCGTGATGCCGGTCAAGGCCGGCACCGAGCAGGATGCGGCCGCTGCCGAGCGCCACATCTACTCGGAAAAGATCGCCGCCGGGTACACCTATCGGGCCGGCAAGGACCAGCCTTTTCTGCCATCGAATATGCAGACGGATACGGGCGAGTTCATCAACCCCAAGGACTTTCCCACGGCGCAGTATTGCGGGCACTGCCACCAGGAGGCGCACACCCAGTGGCGCGAGTCCGCCCACTCGAACTCCAACCGTGCGCCCTGGTACCTGAAGAACGTGGGCCTGCTGAACACGGAAAAGGGCGTCGAGTTTTCGCGTCATTGCGAGGGCTGCCACGACCCGATCGCTGTCGCGGCGGGCGCGATCAATCCCGGCGCGCCCAAGAAGCGTCCCTACGACCAGGATGGGGTGACCTGCATGGTCTGCCACTCGATCCAGAAGGTGGACACGCGAGGCACGGGCAGCTTTACGCTCGCTGTACCGGCGGTGATGGTGGATGAGAATGGGGAGCCGGTGCGGCGGCCTGTATCCGACGCCGAGATTCTTGCGCATCTGGATCGGCACAGCAAGGCGGTGATGAAGGATTTCTATCGGACCTCGGAGTTCTGTTCGAGCTGCCACAAGGCCGCGCTGCCGCAATCCCTGAACGGTTATAAGTGGCAGCGAGCCATCTCGCTCTACGACGAGTGGCAGAACTCCTCCTTTGCCAAGCAGTCCCCCCTCCCCTTCTACAAGAAGGATGCTGTCTCGACCTGTCAGACCTGCCACATGCAGCGCGAGGCACTGGTCGGGGTCGATTATGGTGCCAAGCAGGGCAAGCTTGCCTCGCATCGCTGGCTGGGGGCGAACACGGTCGTGCCGCAGTACTACAAGTTCGATCAGCAGAGTACACGGGTCGCTGCGTTTTTAAAGAACGCGGTCTTCAATGTGGATCTCTTTGCGCTCGAAGTAGACGGCGCCCAGGGTACGGAGAGTGCTCCGATCGCCCCGCTTGGACTTACTAGCTTTGACTTAGCGCCGGGCGCGCACGTGACCGCCTCTGTCGTGATCCAGAACAAGGGCATTGCGCACAGCCACGTGCCCGAGCAGCGCGATATGTACGAGAGCTGGGTCGCCTTTACAGTCAAGGATGCCAGGGGCCAGATACTGGAGCAGAGCGGTGAGCTACAAGCCAACGGCGAACTTGATCCGGCCGCACACAGCTTTACCAATCGTCTGATCAACAAGGCCGGCACGTTGAACGCGCGGCACGAGGTCTGGAACAATCGCGTGGTGGCGTACAACAATACGATCCAGTCCGGCCGTTCGCAGTTAGTGCGTTACAGCTTTACGCTGCCCAAGGATATGGGCGCAGGCGTAAGTATTACCGCCACCGTGAAGTATCGACGCTTTGATGAGCACTTTATTGACTTTGGCATGGGCAAGCAGCACTACGAGCAGCCGGTCATTGACATGGTGAGCGCGACGCGGACGCTGGTGGCCGGCGCAAACAAGCCATCAACCCCGGATGCGAGCGAGAACAAGGAGTGGATGCGGTGGAATAACTACGGCATCGCGCTGCTCGATGCGCAGCAGTATGCGGGGAGCGTAAACGCGTTCAGCAAGGTGGCGGCCATGCGGCCGGACTATGCCGATGCGTATACCAATATCGCGATTGCCGATATTCAGTGGGAAAAGTACGACGAGGCGTTGCCGAGCCTGGCCAAGTCGCTTGCGATTGCGCCCGAGAACGCGCGCGCGCTCTATTATCTCGCGCTGGTCGAGCGCAATGAGGGCGATGTGGATGGGGCAATCGACCATCTGAAGAGAGTGGCGGCGCAGTTCCCTCGCTCCCGGGACGCCCACCGCGAGCTCGGCTTCAGCTACTACCAGCAGCACAAATACGACATGGCGCGCGCAGAGTATGAGACGGTGCAGGCGATTGATCCCGATGACCTGGCTGCTCACTACAACTTGTCGATCCTCTACAGACGGCTGGGGCTGAAGGACAAGGCAGCCGAGCAGGCGGGTTACTTTGCCGACCAGAAGGATGACCCGACGGCGAGCACCTATGCGCTGCAGTACCTGCGCAACCACCACGAGATCGCTCAGGAAAGCGTGCCCTGGCACACGCATAACATCGATCGCCACGGTGAGACGGTAACGACTGCGCCTGGCTCTGCGCAGCCAAGCAGCTTTAGCGCTACCATGCAGTAAGTGCGCATGGCCTTTCTCTCATCGACCAAGGACCGCTTCTCCGGCTGTGCTGCTTGCGCTGTCTTGCTGCTGCTCGCTTGCACGCCAGGGGTCCGGGCGGCCAGTCACAAGAGCGCGATGCAGCAGCAGGGCGCCGCACTGTTTGGCGAGAAGGGCTGCTCCCACTGTCATGGAGCCTCGGGATTCGGTGGCAGCGACTCTGGCCCGGACCTGAGCCAGGTTCGCAAAGAACTCAAGCCTGCCGAAATCGCGCAGCAGATCCATGACGGCGGGAACAACATGCCGCCTTTTGGCGATGTGCTGAGCGGCGATCAGATTGCCGCCCTGGTCGAGTATCTCCACTCCAAGCGAAAACCTCCGCCCGGCTATCATGCACCGGCGAAGGCACCCGTTGCCGCACCGCCCCCGGCAACGAAGGCCGACCCAGACTGACTTAGACTGACTTACTGACTACTTTCCGGCTTACCGGAACCTTCTCTCACGGTGCTGAGCGCATCGATCGGTGGAGCGGCGAATCGCTCGCTCTCCCCGTTCGGCCAGCGCACGATGAACGAGGTGAGGGCGGGTTTCGCGCCCAGGCCAAAGTGCAGCCGCAGATCGCTACTGCTGTTGTAACTGGAACCGCTACGTACTTCCTCTACCCAGACGCGGCCGGCGCTGTTTCGCAAGGTGACGCGAGCGCCGATCGCGGATCGATTGGACTGCGTTCCGACCAGGCGCAACTCGATCCAGTGATTCTGATTCTTGGCTTCATTGACCAGCAGCAGAGGCCGATCGCTCAGGTTATTGATCACTGCTTCCAGACGACCGTCATTCCATAAGTCGGCCGTCGCCAGGCCGCGTCCTGGAAACGGCTCGGTAAGTCCCGGGCCGGAGGTTTTGGAGATATCCTTGAACTTGCCATTGCCCAGGTTCCAGTAGAGAAAGCGAGGCTCCCGGTAGGTCGCACCTAACTTCGCCTGATCCACTTCCGGGTAGACATGACCATTGGCGACGAGCAGGTCGGGCCAGCCGTCGTTATCGATATCAGCAAACATGGCGCCCCAGCCCAGCGCATCGGCGTTGATGCCGAGCCCGGCCGCGAAGGTGTTGTCGGTGTAAGTGCCGTCGCCGTTGGCATGATAGAGGGTTGCGGTATCGTCGGAGAAGTTGGTCTTGAACAGATCCGGATGCCCGTCCCCATCGTAGTCGGCCGAGGTCGATCCCATGCCCGCCTGTTCGCGGCCATCCTCGTTGAACGCCACACCGGTATCCGCTGCGGTGTCCGTGAAGGTTCCGTTGTGATTATTGTGGTAGAGGATCGAGGGCGTCGAGTCGCAGGCTACGTAGATATCCGGCCAGCCGTCTTCGTCGTAGTCCAGCGTAGTGACAGAGAAGCAGTAGTGCCCGGCGGTCTTGGTCACCCCGCTCGATGTACTGACATCGGTAAAGCGGCCGCCGCCGTCATTGTGATAGAGCAAGTTCGGCGCGCTTTCAAGTCCGCGCGGGCCACACATGACGGGAGAGCCTTTCCACATGCATCCGCTGTCCTGGCCTGGGACCGGTGTTTTTTCAAGACTGAAGTGAACGTAGTTGGCAACGATCAGATCGAGTTTTCCGTCCCGATCGTAGTCCACAAAGGCGCAGCCTGTTCCCCACTCCTTGCCCGTGCCGGCGACACCTGCCCGGGCTGCGACTTCGCGAAAGGTTCCGTTATGTTCATTGTGATACAAGCGGTTGGTGCCGTACGCTGTTACGTATAGATCCTCGTAACCATCGTTGTCGTAATCGCCCACACAGGCCCCCTGGCCCCAGGCGGTCGAGCTGAGACCGGCGGCCGCGGTTACATCCTTGAATGTGCCATCGTGACTGTTGCGATATAGGTGGCTGGTCGGCGCGGGCTCGGCCGAGGGCGCGCCTCCGCCGGGCTGCCCGAGGGGCAACTCGGCCCCGTTCACCAGCAAGATATCGGGCCAGCCATCGTGATCGTAGTCCAGGATGGCAACGCCTGATCCGGTCGCCTCGACGATGTAGCGCTTGGCGCGCTCGCTGCCGTTTACATTGCGAGCGGTGATCCCGGCCTTTTGCGCGACGTCGACAAGCCAGGCCGGGGCGGGGTGCTCGGTCGTTGCGGGATAGGGAGCTCCGCTCTGGGCGATGCTCACCGTCGCCGGGCACAGAAGGAGAGCGAAGAGCAAGCGGAGGGCGCGCATCCTCAAGACTTGGCTGCCGCCTGCACACCGATCGGCATCCGCCTCAGGATCGCTCCACCTTCCTCGATGACATAGAGATGGTTGGCAGCTAAGTCGCGCAGGGTATCCTTGGTGCCCGAGGGCCAGGCGATCTCGACTAAGTCCGCCTTGGTGGACTGATCCAGTCCGAAGTGCAGGCGCAGATCATTTTGCGAGTAGTAGCTACCCCCGCTCCGCACTTCATCGATCTGGCGCAGCGGCTTGGCATCGGCTTGCATCCGGGCCGTCACGGTAACGCGAGCCCCAATGCCGGTGCGGTTGCTCTTTTTGCCCGCCAGTCGAATCTTGATAAAGTTCCGTTTGATCGTCGTGTCACAGCGCAGCAGTTGCGGCAGCGCGTTGACGCAGTTGACGACCACATCCATATCTCCATCGTTGTCGTAGTCGCCAAAGGCGCAGCCGCGAGCCGGTGCGGCATCGGTCATCCCGGAACCCGCACTGTTGGTGATCTCCTCGAACTGCCCGTTGCGAAGATTGCGATAGACGTACTTGTGCTCGGCATAGGGCGCATCCAGATGCGAGCCATCCACCTCCGGGTACACGTGACCGTTGGAGATAAAGATATCCAGCCAGCCGTCGTTATCGAGATCGACGAAGCCGACGCCCCAGCCCAGGTAGCGCGTGTTGATACCGAGACCGGACAAATAGGTGTGATCCTCGAAAGTGCCATCGCCTAAGTTCTGATAGAGCGAGTCGGTGTCGCCGGCGAAGTTGGTCTTGACGATGTCGAGCAGTCCGTCACGGTTGAAGTCGCCGATCGAAACACCCATGCCCGCTTGCGGCTTGCCGTCCGGCGAGTAGGCGATCCCGGCTTCGATCGCCACATCCTTGAAGGTGCCGTCCTTCTGATTCTGGTAGTAAGTCGCGGCGGTCGAGTCATTGGCGACATAGATGTCGGGCCAGCCGTCGTTATCCAGATCAGCCACGGTTACAGACAAGGCATAGGTCCCGATGGTGTTGGTCATGCCTGCTTTCTCCGATACATCGGTAAAGGTGCCATCTCCGTTGTTGTGGTAGAGGATATTCTTTCCGCCGTCGAGCCCGGGCGGTCCGCAGGCCACCTGCATGCCCTTGTACGCGCAGCCGGCTGCTTCCGGCAGAGGCGCCGTCCTGATGTCGAAGTCGATGTAGTTGGCCACAAACAGGTCCAGTTGCCCGTCGCGATCATAGTCAACAAACGCGCAGCCGGAGTTCCAGCGCGTCGTCTTCTGGGCCAGCCCAGCCTTGACGGTGACATCGGTAAAGGTGCCGTCGCCATTGTTGCGGTACAGCATATTCTGGCCGTAATAGCTGACGAAGAGATCGTCGATGCCGTTGTTGTCGTAGTCGCCGACGCAGCAGCCCTGGCCCCAGCCCGAGCGCGTCATGCCGGACTTGAGCGTGACATCGGTAAAGGTGCCGTCGCGATTGTTCTTAAAGAGGCGGCTCACCGGTTGCTGCCCTTTGGGGAAGCCTTCCAGACGGGTGCCGTTAACCAGAAAGATATCGAGCCAGTCATCCTGGTCGTAGTCGTAAAAGGCGACGCCGCATCCTGTTGTTTCGAGCAGATAGCGGTTCTTGTGCTCGCCGCCGTAGATTGTTTTCGCGTTCAGCCCGGATTGTCTGGCCACATCCAGAAAGGTGAAGCCGAGCGGCGTCCCGGTCACCGGGGAAGGCAAAGTCTTCGGGGCGCGGGGCTTGGTGTCGTAGGTGGGGCGCGAGTTTGCGCCGGGCGCGGCGGGGCTTTGTTGGCCGGGAAGCGAGAGCGCGAGCACGTCGTCGAGCGAGAGCACCAACGCCGTGCGCGAGAGCGAAGAGAGAAAACCGCGCCGTGACCAGATCAAGTGGAATCCCCTTCGGCTTTGCTCGCGAAACCGTCCTGGGTGCAGACAGGCCAAGTATAGAGAAGCAAAATTGGAACGCACAACCACACTGGCTTTATCGAGCAGCGCGTGTGGGCATCCTGGGCGAGGGAGCAAGCCGCTCCAGGCCGGCGCCTTCGCGCAGATGGTAGTGGCCCTCGGCCGCAATGCCGGTAAATACCTGGGTGCTCTGCGAGCCTGGCCAGAGGATGGTAAGCGTCTCTATGCGGGAGGCCGAGCCGAGCCCGATGTGCTGACGCAGCGGATTGCCGCCGAAGCTTGAGCCATACCCCACCGTGCGGTAGATGTGGCGCAACCCGGAGGAGGTGCGCACGGCGGCGTCGATGCGCGCGCCAAAGGCTGCGCGATTGGTCGCAACGCCTTCCAGGGTAAGGGTGATCGAGTGATGGGCGCTGCCCGGATTGTGGTAGAGCACGCTCTGGTAGATGTCGCCCGGCAAAGCGCCGCCCATCTCTTCAAAGATGTCTTCGCTGCCTGTACCCTCGAGATCGGCAAACGCGATGGCGTGGCCTTTTTGCAGATGCCCGAAGCCGCTGGCGGTGGTGATGTCGGCAAAGCTCCTGCCTTCGCGATTGCGAAACATGCGATTGGGCAGCAGAGACTGGTACTCGGAGTCGCCGGTGCCGAGATACACGTCCAGCCAGCCGTCGTTATCGATGTCGCCAAAGTTCGCGCCCATGGGCAGGATGGCCCGATCGATGTGCGCGGCCTTGCTCCGGTCGGTGAACGTGCCGTCATGGTTGTTGTGGTAGAGCCGCGGCGTGTCCGCTTTGAAGGGCAGGCCGGCTTCAAAAGCGCCTACATCGCCGGGCCCGGCGGTCGAGTAGCCGCCCACGAAGATGTCTGGCCAGCCGTCATTGTCGTAATCGAAAAACCAGGTGGCAAAGCTGTTCTTCTGCTCTGCGACGCCTGCAGCCGCGGTCACATCGGTAAAGCGCCAGGCTTGCGAAGCGGAGGCGCCGGCGGCGGCCGGCCCGTCGTTGCGAAACAGCCGGTTGCGGCCGTACATCACCGAAACATACAGATCCGGCCGGCCATCGTTGTTGTAGTCGCCCCAGGCCACGCCTTTCACAAAGCCGAGATCCGCCAGGCCGGCGCCGACCTCGGTAAAGGTGCCGTCGTGATTGTTATGGAAGAGCTGCGAGGGGTGCGGGTCGTCCGGTCTGGACTCATGGCCGACGAACAGGTCGAGCCAGCCATCGTTATCATAATCGGCCCAGGCGGCGGTCTGGGTGGGGTGCAACGAGAGCAGCCCGGCAGCTTCGGTGACATCGTCGAAGGTGCCATTGCCGTTGTTCCTCAGCAGCGACATGGGGTAGCAGCCTTGCTTGCCCCACCAGCCGCCGCGTAGCACCAGCACGTCCGGGTGGCCGTCATTGTTGTAGTCGGTGAGCACCAGGTTGAGGCCCCCGGTCTCGCCAGTAAGGCCGGCCGCAGCGGTCACGTCGGCGAAGGTGCCGTTGCCGTTGTTGTGGAACAGGTGCATCTGGTCTGCCGGGCCGGAGGAGCTGACCATGACGTCGAGCAGCCCGTCGCCGTCGAAGTCTTCGACGATGGCGCCCCCGGCATGGCTCATGATGTCGAGACCCGCGGCGGCGGCGATATCCGGAAAGAGAGGGACGGCTTCGTCGGACTGGAAGAGCGCGGCGGGGATGAGCCAGCGCGGGGGCACCTGCCGGGGGTAGAGGCCAAGCTGCATGTAGGCCACGTTGAGCAGCCAGCGGGAGCGCGTGTCTTCCGGGTAGGCTTCGAGCAGGGCGGTCAGCTCGCGAACCGCGCCCTGGGCGCCGCGGGGAAGCTGGTGCCTGGCGGCTGGGTCGATGGGGAAGATGCAGGCTTTCTGGCCATGCATGTTGGCGCAGTTCTGCTGCTCGCCGAGCCGCAGGTAGCTGATGGCCAGCCACTCGCCGAGCTGGCGCGTGAAATCGGCGGGCAGCGGCTGGGCCCGGCCGGTCCAGCTCTGGCGCAGGTCTTCGAGCGTCGCGATGGAGCCCGGGCTGTCGCCCGCGTAGAGCTGCTCCCGGGCCAACTGCAGGCGCACCAGGGCATCGTCCGGGGGAGAGAGCTTCCGGGTCAGCAGCTGGCGGTAGTAGGTGACGCGCTGGGCCGGCTTGGTCGGGTCCCGCTTCCAGTCGGTAGCGGCGTAGATGCTTTCCAGCATGGCGGCCATCTTGCGTGTGCCGGGGGCCAGGTAGGCGGGCCGGGGGGCGCTTGGGGCGGGTAGAGAGACGCTGCCGAGCGGCTGCATGGTCTGGGCAGTGGCAAGAAAGGGCTGGGGCGTGGCCAGAGAGACCACGAAGACCCACGCATGCCTAATCGCGAACATGTGTTTGCCCTTCGCGAAGCGATTGTGCCGCGGGGGGCGGCAGGTTGCAGTGCCGGCCGGCGTAGGCGCCGGTTTCGCTGAGTGTTCTCAAGGCCGGGTCGTCCGGGTTGTAGCGGGCCAGGGTGGTGAGCGTGCTGCGCGCCTGGCTTCCCTGTCCCAGGCTGCACTCGATGAAGGCCAGGTTGAGCCCGGCGGCGGTCTGGGTGGGGTCGGCTGTGATGAGGCGCTCGAGGAGCCGGATGGCCTCGGGCAGCCGGTTGGCGCGGGCGTCGATGACGGCCAGGTTGGCCAGCGCGCTTGGTTCGTAAGGGTTCTGCTCAAGCGCCGCCTCGTACTCGGTCCGCGCCTGTTGGCTGTCGCCGCTCATCTGGCGGAGGAAGCCGAGCTGCGCGTGCAGGGGCGCATCTTGGGCTCCGGCGGCTTCGGCGCTCGCCAGCAGCGTCAGGGCGCGTTGGCCGGCCTGTCGATCGCCACGTGCGGCCATCTGCCCATAGGCCAGCCCGAGCTCGCGGTCGGAAGCCCTCCAGTTGCCGACCGGAAGCAGGGTTTCGCCGGTGCGGCTCTCACCGCTGGCGGCAGGGCGAGGCAGGCGCTCGATGTCGTGGTCGACGGCCTGCTCGTGGGAGATGTCGGTGGTGGGGCGGGCGGGCATGTGGCACTGGGCGCAGTCGGGCTGCTCGGGGAAGTGCGTGGTGGCCATGGCGACCCCGGTGTGACAGGCCAGGCACTTGCCCCGATAGTAGGCGACCCGCTCTTCGGGAGCCGGGCTCGCGTGCGGGTCGTGACACGTGGTGCAGGTGAGCCGGTCGCCGGCGGCGCGTTTGCAGGCGCTGCGCAGCAGGGCTTCGTATTGCGAGGCTGCGCGGCCACCGCCGCCGGCCTGGCTGGCGCGGACAAAGTACACGGCGGTGGCGGCGAGATCGTCGCCGGGCTGGAAGTGGGCGAGGCTCTTGCCGGGGAGAAAGGCGAGCGCGTCTCCTTCAAGGTGGCAGGAGAGACAGGCGCTGTCGCGACGCGCAGGATCGAGCCGCCCGGGATTGACGATCGGGCCCCGGCCCTTCGCAGCCAGGTGGGCGGCCGGGTCGCCATGGCAGGCGCTGCAGCCGACCCCGCCCTGGGCAAAGGGCGGCCCGGAGAAGTGGCTGCGCGAGCCGGCCGTCGGCGTCGCGACCCAGGTAGCGTGGCAGTGCAGGCAGCCTGGATCGGTGGGCAGGTTGGCCGGCATGGTCGCCGCCTGGTCGAAGGCCGGCGCCATGCCCCAGCCCTGGCGGCGGGTGTAGTAGTTGATCGGCAGCTCGAACCAGGTGCCGTCCACCTGGTAGAGGTAGGTGCGGCCGTGTTTGCCGGAGCCGATGAAGTAGTCGAGCCGATGCTCGCCGTGCAGCGGGCCCACAGGGGCGGACCGCGCAGTCCGGGGGGCGGCATCGCTGCCGGGATGGTCGAGGTCGAGCATGCGCACGGCCGGGGCAGCGGGGCGATCAAAGGAGATCCAGTCACGCCCGTCGCGAGCATAAACGGAGTAGTCGATGCCGGAGGCCGCGTGCCGGAAGGTGCCGGGGAGCAGGTTGCGGGCCGGGTCCGCGGGCGCTGCCCTCACCTGCCCACTGCCTTGCGCCATCGAAGTACGCTCGTAGCTTGCGTAAATGGCCTGGTGGCAGCCTGCACAGGCTAGGTCGCCGGGGGGAGCCGCGGAGGGGGTGGCGGGGGGAGCGGCTGCGGCCACGCCGGTGCGCGGCCAGAGAGTTGCGAGGAGCAAGAGCCCCAGCAGGCATGGCAGCGCCGCGCAGAGAAGTACGTTCTTGAAGCCCGCTCTTGCTGGGAACGCTCGTGCCCCGGCGCCCTCGGGACAGGGGTCGCCTGGCGCCGGCTCGGACGGGGCCAGCTCGAGCGGGGCCGGC
>CAZZYH010000077.1:0-14704 GCA_964658225.1 Vulcanimicrobiota bacterium
CGCCACGAGCGCCGTCGGGAGCGCCGGGGCGGGGGCCGGCGGGCAGGCCGGTCGACTCACTTGTCTGACTTGGCCGGGACGAACTCGACCGGGGCCGCCCCGAACGCATCGCCGGTCGTCGCGTCCAGATGGTAGGATTCGCGATCCGACGGAAAGCTCCTCGCGCGGACGTCCCGGGCAAACGCGCCGACCGCATCCCGCACCAGAGCCGCAGCATCGCCGTAGCGCCGGGTAAACTTCGCCGGCGGCGTAAAGCTCAAGCCGAGCAGGTCATGGATCACCAGGATCTGCCCGTCGCAGCCGGGGCCGGCCCCGATACCGATCGTCGGAACCTCGAGCGCGGCGGTCACCCGCTCAGCGACCTCGCGCGGGACCCCCTCGAGCACCACTGCCGCGGCCCCCGCCGCCTCGAGCGCGAGTGCATCCGCGAGCAGGGCCTCGGCCGCGGCCAGGGTGCGCCCCTGCACCCGGTAGCCGCCCATGCGGTGGACTGCCTGCGGCGTCAATCCCAGGTGCGCGACCACCGGGACCTCGGCCCCGGTAAGCCGCCGGGTCAGCTCCACACGGCCGGCGCCCCCCTCGATCTTGACCGCTTGCGCGCCGCCTTCCTTCACCAGGCGCACCGCGTTGCGTACTGCCTCCGCCGCGTCGATCTCGTAGGTGCCAAAGGGCATGTCTGCCAGCAGCAGCGCCCGGCGCGTGCCCCGGCGCGCGGCTTTGGTGTGGTGCAGCATTTCGTCGAGCGTGACCGGGAGCGTCGACTCGTACCCGAGCACGACCATGCCCAGCGTGTCGCCCACCAGGATCAGGTCGATGCCGGCCTCGTCGACCAGGCGCGCCGTGGGGTAGTCATAGGCGGTCAGCGCAGTGATGGGCTCGCCACGCTGCTTCTTCTGCTGCAGTGCCTGGAAGGTGATCTTGGCCGGCGGATCGGCGCTCGCGCTTGCGGGCCGGCCTTCGAGGTGGGTCGCGCTCATGCAGTGTCTCCAGTGCCACTCCCTCGCTGAGGAATGCAGCCTGCCCGCCGGGCGCGCGGGTCCATGCACACTTTATATGCCTGCGGGCTCGCTCGTCGAGCCGCGCTGCCCCTGGGGCAGGGGCTCGCCCGTGCGAAGATAGACCCAATCTCGCGGCCGGGACCTGATTCTTATGCATGCTGTCGACCTGATCCGCAAAACCCGCGATGGCCAGCCGCTGGCGGCGGGCGAGATCCAGTTCCTGGTCGCGGGCGCCTCCGACGGCTCGGTGGCGGAGCCGCTGCTGGCCGCCTGGTTGATGGCGGTCTTCCAGCGCGGGCTCACCCTGCCGGAATTGAGCGCGCTCACCGAGGCGATGCGCTTTTCGGGCCAGACCTTCGACGCCCGCGATGCGGAGCCTGCGGGCAGGCGACGGCGCACCGTCGACAAGCACTCGACCGGTGGCGTGGGCGACAAGACCTCGTTGCTGGTCGCGCCCATCGCCGCCGCAGCCGGGCTGCTGGACCCGATGATCTCGGGGCGCGCGCTGGGCCATACCGGCGGCACGCTCGACAAGCTGGAGTCGATCCCCGGCTTTCGTACCGCGCTCTCGCTGGCCGAGATGCGCTCGACCCTCAAGGCGACCGGCGCCTGCCTGGTCGGGCAGACCGCGTCGCTCGTGCCGGCGGACCGAACGCTCTACGCGCTGCGCGACCGCACCGCGACGGTCGAGAGCCCCTACCTGATCTGTGCTTCGATCATGAGCAAGAAGCTCGCCGCCGGGCTCGATGCGCTGGTGCTCGACGTCAAGACCGGCTCAGGCGCGTTCCTGCGCGACCCGGCACGGGCGGGCTTGCTGGCCGAACTGATGGTGGAGACCGGCGAGCGCTCCGGCACGCGCACGGTAGCGCTGTTGACCGACATGAGCCAGCCGCTCGGGTCCTCGGCGGGCAACTGGATCGAGATCGCCGAGTGCTGCGCGCTGCTTGCAGGCGAGCGGCCCGCGCTGAGCGAAGACCTGCGCACGCTTTCGCTCGAGTTGGCCGCATGGATGCTCTTCCTCGGCCAGGCCGCGGCCAGCCTCGATGCCGGCCGCACGCAGGCCGAGCAACTGCTGGCAGGCGGGGCGGCGTGGGCGGCGTTTGTCCGCATCATCGCGGCCCAGGGCGGCGATGCGCGGGTGCTTGAAGCCCACCGCACACACCATAACCCCGGCACGCAGGCGCTCTTTCGCGTCCCCCGCGACGGCTACCTGAGCCGCATGGATACGACCGCGATCGGCTGGGCGGTACAGCGGCTGGGCGCCGGGCGGGTGCGGCCGGGCGAGCCCATCGATGCCCACGCCGGCCTGCTGATGCATGCCAAGCTCGGCTCCCGGCTCCGGGCGGGCGAACCGCTCTGCACCCTCTACGCGGCCGAGGCCTCGCGCCTGGACGAGCCGCTCGCACTGCTCTCCCGGGCGGTCACGCTCACCGACGAGTACCAGCCGCCGCCGCTGCTGCTCGGTGAGGTCCTGACCCGCGAGGCCGCGGTTGCGCCGCCGCGCTGACTCCAAGCCGACCCGGCGCACGATCCCGGAGTTTGGGTCCCCGGCGCAGCGGGCATGCATGAGCAAGGAGCGCAGCGGGCATCCCGGCAGACATCCCGAGCGAAGCGAGAGACCCGCCTGCGCCGATCGGCCCCCGGGCCGTCCTACCCCCCGATATGCACCATCGAGCGGGAAGGCTGCAGGAATCCCGCCTCGCCGATATGGTGCCGGGCCTCTTTCTTCGCAATCGTCCGCTCGATAAAGCGGGACAGCTCTTCATCCGAGCCGCCACCCCGCAGCACTCCATGCAGGTCATGGTCAAAATGCGAAAATAAGCAGGTCCGGATCTTGCCGTCAGAGGTCAGCCGCACCCGGCTGCAGGCGCCGCAAAAGGCCTGGGACACGGGCGCGATGATCCCGATCTCGCCCACCCCATCGGCAAACGTAAACCGCCGCGCAGTCTCTCCCGGCGTATTGGCAGGCAGCGCGATCACCGGCATAAACGTACCCAGCCGACCCAGCAGTTCCTCCATAGGTACGACCGTATCCGGCGCCCAGATGCGGTCTTCTTCGAGGGGCATAAACTCGATGAAACGCACGATCACGCCTTCTTCGCGGGCAAACCGCGCAAAGGGCACAACCTGATCGTCGTTGTACCCGCGCAGCAGCACGCAGTTGATCTTCACCGGTCCGAGGCCTGCGTCCCGGGCCGCCCGGACTCCCGCCAACACCTTGCCGAAGCTGCCCGGTACGCGGGTAATGCGGGCAAAAGTCTCAGCCTCGACCGCATCCATGCTGACCGTCACGCGGCTCAGCCCGGCCTCGGCCAAGGGCCGGGCCAGTCCTGCGAGCAGGTGGCCGTTGGTGGTGATCGCAACATCGAGCGGCAGGCCGTGGGCGGTGCGCAGCCCGGATAGCTCCCGGACCAGATCGACCAGGCCGCCTCGCAGCAGCGGCTCCCCGCCGGTGAGCCGGATCTTTTCAATGCCCAGGCCGACAAAGACCCGGATGAGCCGGAGATACTCCGCCATCGGCAGCTCGGCGAACTGCGCGCCCTCATTGCCGGTGCGGCAATAGACACAGCGATAGTTGCAGCGGTCCGTCACCGAGACGCGCAGATCCGTGATCCGCCGGCCGAAACGATCGACCAGCGACCGCGACTCCGGGGCCGGCTGGGCGAAGCCAGGTGCTTCCGGGTTGTCGAAGTCAAGTGTCTGCATGCGTGGGCACTGCCTAGTCTGATGCAGCACGACAACGGAATGCTCCGATTCGAGCCCAGGCTGCTTTCGAGCCCCGAACTTTCAGGGCCAGGGCTCTCGAGCCCAGGCTTTCGGGGACCCAGGCGCTTTCGGAGCCCGGCGCTGCCTAAGGCTCTTCGGCCGGCGCCAGCGCGCTGAACGCGTGCTTGTTCTCCGGAGCCCGCGGGTCTACGCCGAAGTCCCAGGAATCGAGATTGATCCCGCCCTCGGCCAGCAGCTCAACAAGCGCGTACTCCCCGAAGCCGAGCGGGCTGACCGGCGTGAGCTTCAGCCAGTGGCCGCCCGGCATCAGCTCCGCCCTGGTCGGCACGATCTCTTCGGTCGCCGAGGGCTTCCCCAGCAGACTCAGCCGCATCGCTGCAATCGTCCGCGCCTGCTTGGCCACGCGCACCCGCACGATCGCATACCGGCTGCGCGGATCGCTGCGCTCCCGCTTGTCCACATTCTTGTCCGCCTGGCTCTCTCCGTGCGTATCCACGGTCAGGGCCGCATCCGGCGCGGGGTTCTCTGCCGCGTCCACACTCACATAGAGGATCGGCTCATTTACGTGGAACTGCACTGCGGACCGCGGTCCGGGGATCTGGATCAGCTCCTTCGCGCCGCCGGTCGGCATGGCCGCCTTCAATACCGTGTGCCCGGTGGCCCGGTTCAGATTCCCGTTGCTTTGCCCCACTCGCACCAGCTCCGGCTCTCCGTGGAAGGTATCGAGCGCCCAGATGCCGCTCTCATCCGGCAGACGCAGCCGCGGGGCCACGGTCGGCTGCCGGGCCGCCTCCGCCGCACGCTCCGCGGCCGCTTCCTTGTCGATGGACGCCGCGTCTGTTTCCGCCCGGCTGGCGGCGCCCTCCGTCACAGCCGACCCGCCCGGCGCATGCGCCTGCGCGTACTCCTTGGTCGCCGGCCAGTCCACCAGCGCGTAGGGAAGCTCTTCCCACGCATTGCCGCGCTCGGCGCTCTGGTAGCGCACCCGGTCGCCCTGCACCTCGTAGCGGGTCACGATCTGGTAGCTGCCATCCTTGAGGATCAGCCGTTGCCCGGCCGCCTGCCCCCAGAGCAGGCAGCCGACCAACACCATCCCCCATGCCAAGCGACGCATTCGACGAGCCTCTTGCTTCACTCTAGCTGTATTCCGCCTGGTCTGGAACTCCTGCTCAAAGGCCGGCGGCTTTGCCGTTCCAGAGGAGGCCGGGCGTCGTCCCCGCCAAGCCGCACCCCCGGGGCATGCCCTCTACCCGTCCGGCTGTACCCGTTTGCCCGCTCCCACCGGCCGCCGCAAACTCCCGGCATACGCTATAGTCAAACTTAGCGTGCGCACCCTTCGCAGCTTCGCTCGACGCAACGCGTGCCTGGCCGGGCTGCTCTGCTTGCTTCTGCTTCTCTTCGGCACCACCATCCAGCTCACTCACACCCATCTCTCCGGCGAAAACCACGCCGACTGCGCGCTCTGCGTCACCGCCCACGCCGCGGTTGCCATCGTCCTTCCGCCTTCCGGCTTCGTCGCCCCGATCACCCCCGTCGAACGCCCCGCTCCCCAGGCTCCTCACCGGCTCGCGCGCCAGGTCCTCGCGCACCCGCTCTGGAATCGCCCTCCGCCCTCCTGCTTGTCCGTCGCCTGAAGTCTCGCATCTCTCACTTCACGCACCACGGCCTTCCTCGGAGGTTTGTCCCATGCGTTCGCCCTGGCCAGGAGCACTGTCTGTGCTCACCCTCAGCTTTTCCGTCGCGCCTCTTGTCCTTGCGCAGGCTACCGTCAACTCCGGCAGCGTCAGCGGCATCATCTCCGACCCGGGCGGCGCGCTCGTCCCCGGCGCCACCGTCACCCTCACCAATGCTGTCTCCGGCTTTACCCGCACCACGAGCTCCGGCGCAGACGGCCGCTACCAGTTCAGCAATGTGCCCTTCAACCACTATCACCTGGTGATCGACGCGCCCGGGTTCGCCGAGGCTACCAAGGATCTCGAGCTGCGCAGCAGCATCCCCGTTCTCGCCTCCCAGCAGATGGCCCTCGGCGCCGCCAGCACCACCGTCGAGGTGCATGCCGACGACCTGATTGAAAACGATCCGGACGTCCATACCGACCTGGACGCCTCCATGATCGCGAAAATTCCTACCGGGAGCTCCTCCTCGGGCCTCAGCTCGCTCCTCACCCTCGCCACCCCCGGGGTCGCTGCTGACTCCAACGGCCTCTTCCATCCCCAGGGCGAGCACGCCGACACCAGCTTCTCGGTCGACGGCCAGCCTATCTCCGATCAGCAGTCGCGCAACTTTTCCAACCAGCTCTCCACCTCCTCGATCCAGTCCATGGAGGTGATCAACGGCGTCGCCCCCGCCGAGTACGGCGACAAAGCCAGCATGGTCGTGCGCACCACCACCCGCTCCGGCCTCAACTCCAAGCTGCACGGCTCGCTCTCGGGCGGCTATGGGACCTTCGGCAGCAGCAGCGGCGATGGCACGCTCGGTTATGGCTCTGCCAAGTACGGCACCTTCACCGCCGTCGACCTGCTCAACAGCGGCCGCTTTCTCGACTCGGCAGAGTTCTCCCCGATCCACGACCACGGGAACGTTGAAAACCTCTTTGAGCGCCTCGACGCCCAGACCTCTGCCAACGACAGCGCCCACGTCAACCTGAGCTTCAGCCGCAGCTGGGCCCAGACCCCCAACCAGTTTGACCAGCAAGCCTCGGGGCAGGACCAACGCCAGGAGATCAAATCCTTCGACATCGCTCCCACCTACACCCATCTGTTCAACGCGACCACGCTGCTCAGCCTCAACACCTGGGTCCGCCAGGACCAGCTGCACTACTACCCCTCCGGCGACGTCTTCAAGGACACGCCGGCTACCCTGGCCGACACGCGCCGGCTGACGAGCCTCGGCATCAAGGCTGACCTCTCGCACACCCTCGGCAGCAACACCTTCAAAGGCGGAGCCGTTTTCCAGCACACGCCGCTCACAGAGGCCTTCGCCATCGGCATCACCTCGCCGACCTACAACGCCCCCTGCCTCGACGCCTCCGGCGCCCCCCTCGCCGGCTCGACGCTGCCCTGCACCGCTGCCGGGGAGCAGTCCAACCCCAGTTACGTCCCCGGCGAGGCAGCTTTTGACCTCACCCGCGGCGGCTCGACAGCCCACTACGGCGGCACCACCGACATCAAGGAAGAGGCCCTCTACCTCGAGGACTCCCTCACCCTGCACGGCTTCAACGCCTCGCTCGGCGTGCGCGCCGACAACTACAACGGCATCTCCAGCCGCTCCATGGTCGAGCCGCGCGTCGGCCTCGGGTATCGCGTCCAGAAGACCAACACCGCGCTTCGCGGCTCCTATGGCAAGTTCTTCCTGACGCCCTACAACGAGAACCTGATCACCTCGAGCGCCACCGGCCTGGGCGGCCTGGCCAACGCGCTCGGGGCCTTCGGCCAGCAGGCGCTCATCCCTGCCAAGCGCAACCACTTCAGCGCCGGCCTGGAGCAGGGTCTGGGCAAGTACATCGCGGTGCAGGCCGACTATTTCTGGAAGTTCACCGACCGCGATTACGATTTCGACATCGTTCTCAATACGCCGCTCGCCTTCCCCATCCAGTGGCACAAGTCGAAGATCGATGGCTACTCGGCCCGCGTCAACCTGACCAACGTGAAAGGCCTTACCGCCTACTCGGTCCTCGGTCACACCCGCTCCCGATTCTTCGGTCCCGAGATCGGCGGCATTATCTTCAACGACCCAAACACGCCCCAGTCTGGCGCCCCCTTCCGCATCGACCACGACCAGAACTTCCAGCAGACCACCCACTTTCAATACCAGCCCGGCCACGCAGGTCCCTGGTACAGCTTTAACTGGAGCTACGAAAGCGGTCTGGTCGCAGGCGCAGCTCCCTTTGCCGCCGATACGACCACCCCGGTCTCGCTCACCTATCTCAGCGCCGACCAGCAGAACCAGATCGAGCTGACCTGCGGCGGCCAGCGGGCCACCCTCTCCACGCCCTTGACCTCGTGCGCCCCCGCGGCGCTCTCCTCCCCCCTGCTCAGGATTCCCGCGCCGGGCACCGAGGACCCTGACCGCAATCCCGCCCGGATCGCCCCGCGCCACCTCTTTGACATGGCCCTGGGCTGGGACAACCTCCTCCACGGTGACCGCATGAAGACCAACGCCAGCCTCACCGTGACCAACCTCACCGACAAGTTAGCCCTCTATAACTTCCTGTCCACCTTCAGCGGCACCCACTTCGTAGCCCCCCGCGCCTTAGAGGGCCAACTCACGCTGGTCTTCTAAAGGCCCAGCCCCCACTGCACGGGAGACGCCGTCTTCGTGGGGTGCGTGCGCAAGCGCGAAGCGCGCCTGCCTCCAGGGCAGATGGCGCCTCCCGCGCAGGGGGGTTCTTGGGCCTTTACGCCGTGCGATACTTCCTGTGGGCCCAATCCTTCTAGGAGAAGCGAAACATGTCTGCAAAGTACATCTTTGTGACCGGCGGCGTTGTGTCCAGTTTAGGCAAAGGCCTGGCTGCGGCCTCGATTGGATGCCTGCTCGAGTCGCGCGGCATGCGCGTGAACCTGATGAAGTTCGATCCCTATCTGAACGTCGATCCGGGCACGATGTCGCCTTTCCAGCATGGCGAAGTCTTCGTTACCGACGATGGCGCCGAGACCGATCTTGATCTCGGCCACTATGAGCGCTTTACCCACGCGCACCTGACGCGGGATAACAACCTGACTACCGGCCGCATCTACGAGCAGATCATCACCAAGGAGCGCCGGGGCGACTATCTCGGCAAGACCGTGCAGGTCATCCCGCATGTGACCAACGAGATCAAGAACGCGATGCGCAAGGTCGCCGCCAATACCGACGTGATCATCGTCGAGATCGGGGGCACGGTCGGCGACATCGAGTCGCAGCCTTTCCTTGAAGCCATCCGCCAGATGCGCCAGGAGCTGGGCCGCGAAAATACAGTCTTTGTTCACGTAACGCTGGTCCCCTGGATCAGCGCCGCCCAGGAATTGAAGACCAAGCCGACGCAACACTCCGTCAAGGAGATGCTCTCGATCGGCATCCAGCCGGATATCCTGCTCTGCCGCTCGGACCGCGCCCTCTCGCATGAGCTCAAGGGCAAGATCGCGCTCTTCTGCAATCTCGAGGAGAGAGCCGTGATCACCGCCCGCGACGTTGCATCGATCTACGAGGTGCCGCTCGCCTTTTCCGCCGAAGGCGTGGACGCGCTCATCCTGAAGTATCTCCACCTGGACGCCAGGCCTTCCGATATGTCGAAGTGGCAGGACCTGCTCGACCGCGCCTACCACCCCCGCGATGAAGTTTCGATCGGCATCGTCGGCAAGTACGTAGAGTACGAAGACAGTTACAAATCGCTCAAAGAAGCACTCACCCACGGCGCCCTGAAGCACCGTCTCAGGCTCAAGGTCACCTGGATTGAAGCCGAGGGCCTCGAAACCCCGGGCTACGCACAGCAGTTGGCGAGCTTCGACGGGATCCTGGTGCCAGGCGGCTTTGGCAAGCGCGGCGTCGAAGGCATGCTGCACGCCATCTGTTACGCGCGTGAAAACAAGGTTCCCTACTTCGGCATCTGCCTCGGCATGCAGACCGCCTGCATCGAATACGCCCGCAACGTGGCCGGGCTGCACCAGGCGAACTCGAGCGAGTTCGATCCCGCGACGCCGCACCGGGTCATCTACAAACTTCGCGAGCTCACCGGCGTTGAAGAGATGGGCGGGACGATGCGGTTAGGCGCATGGGACTGCGTGATGGAGCCGGACTCGGTCGCCGCCCAGGCCTACGGAACTACCGAAATCTCAGAACGTCACCGCCACCGTTACGAGTTCAATCGCGAGTACGAGGCGTTGCTGACCGGCGCGGGCCTGCGCATCACGGGGACCACCCCGGATCAGACCTACGTGGAGATCGTCGAGATCCCCAGCCACCCCTTCTTCGTCGGCTGCCAGTTCCATCCCGAATTCAAGAGCAAGCCGCTCGAGCCGCACCCGCTCTTCGCCGCCTTCATCGAGGCCAGCCACGCGCACCGCTCGCGCGCGACCGAGTCCGCGAAACTAGCCGAGCAGGTCGCGCCCCTCTAGTCAGCCCTGCTCGGCCGGCGCACCCGGACGCAGCTCGTCGGGTGGGCCGGGACAGCGCAGACTCCCGCCTAGAGCTTAGGGTGCAGCGTGTGAAAGCCGGTAGCCTGCTGGTAGGCGCGGGCCAGCGCGCACAGCTTGGCGTCCTGGTAGTGCCCACCGAGGAAGGTCAGGCTGACCGGCGTGCCGGGACCCCCGATCGAATCATCTTCTCCTGTGTCCACATGCGGCGGCACGGGCGCGTCGCTTCCGCGCACACCGTTGGGCACGATGACGGCGGGATGCCCGGTGAGGTTGGTCGCGGTCAGCTGCTCGGCGTCGCTACGGGCCACGATGACGTCGAACCTTTCAAAAAGCTTCGAGAGCTGCGCGATGGCGAGCGCACGCGCGCGGTTGGCCTGGATGTACTCTACAGCCGGGTAAAAGCGAGCCACGCGGAAGGTGTTCGGCCAGTCGTCCGGGCTCTGCTCGGTGAGCAGCGCGTCGCGGCCGGAGAGGGTCAACTCGTCAAAGGCCGCGGCGGCTTCGGCTTTGAGCAGCGGCACCATGGCCCCGTAGGGGAGCTCGGGCAACTGGACCGGCGAGGGCCAAAGGCCCATCTTTCCGAGCGCCTCGAGCGCCGCGACGTCGTAGCGATGGTCGTAGAGGCGGCGCGCATGGGCTTGCTCGCGCAACGCCTGAGCCTGGCGCCGGTTTTTGGCGGCCTCGGCTGTCGCCGCCTTGCCGCCGGACGGCTCGTCCCTGGGCGCATCGAGCGGCGGCGGCGGGGCAAAGTCTTTCTCGAAGTAGCCCACCCGCAGCCCTCGCCAATCGAGCTCCGCGTCCCAGTTGAAGGCCGCATCGCGCGTCGAGAGATCGCGGCCATCCGGCCCGTGGATCACGCTCAGGACCGCGGCGCAGTCCTCGACCGCCCGGCAGATGGGTCCCAGCTTGTCCATCGTCCAGCTCAGCGCCATGGCGCCGGTGCGAGGCACAAAGCCGAAGGTCGGGCGCAGGCCGGTCGCGCCGCAACGCGTCGAAGGCGAGGAGATCGAGCCCAGCGTCTCGGACCCGATGGCGAAGGCCACGCAGCCCGCCGCCACCGCCGAGGCCGATCCGGCAGACGAACCGCTCGAGCCCTGCCCGGGGTTCCACGGGTTGCGCGTCCGCCCGCCAAACCACTTGTCCCCCATGGCCAGCGCGCCAAGCGTGGTCTTGGCCACCAGCACGGCGCCGGCCGCGTCCAGCCGCGCGACCACGGTCGCGTCTTCCTCAAAGGCCTGGTGCTCGAAGCCCCCTGCGCCCCACGTGGTCGGATAGCCCTTGACCGCAAGCAGGTCCTTCGCGCCCCACGGCAGCCCGTGCAGAGGGCCCTTGTAGCGGCCTGCCGCGATGGCGGCGTCTGCCTCCCGGGCCTGGGTGCGCGCGCGCTCTTCGGTAAGCGTCACGACGAAGTGCAGCACGGGGTCATAGCGTTTGAGCCGGGCCAGATACATCTCCGTCAGGTTGGTGGACGAGACCTTGCGGCGGCGCACCAGGTCGGCGAGCTCCATCAGCGGGGCGAAGGCCAGAGCTTCCAGGTTGGCGGGGGCGCTCAACGTCGCCGGGGCCTGGCTGTAGCGCGGCTCCTGCCTCTGGCGGGAGATGGTCGCGCCGGCCGGCAGAGGATCAAAGATGTAGGCGGGCGCGACCCCGTTGGGCAGGTGCAGCTTGCGGATCTCGGCATAGGCTTCCCGCTGGCCGTTGAGCCGCTCGAGCATCGCCTCTTTCTGCGCCGGCTCGATGGTGACCCCGGCGAGCGCCGCAGCCTGGTCGACCATCGCGGCGGTCACCGGTGCGGGGGCGTTCTGGGCGGCGCTCTGGGCGGCAAGGGTATAGAGCGCTCCCGGAAACAGCGTTGCCGCCAGTCCATAGCGGCCAGAGACAGAGAGAAACGTGCGGCGATCCAGCAGCATGAGCAGGGCAGTGCCTCGTTGCAAGAGATAGAACGAAGTATGCCATGAGCAAGAGCGTCGCACAGCCGGCGAGCAGGCCACGCGAATCAGCCAGGTGGGAATCCTCCGCGGGAACGATGAGCCCCCGGGGCATTGGTCTGAGGAGCTTGCAGCGGGGCTCGGGACAGGAGCCGGACCTGCCGTGGCATTTTGGGCGAGCCGGGCGCTGCGGCTACGTCGCGAGCGATTGACTCAGGCGGGCGCTCAGGCTACGGTGCCTGAGTAGCCGTACTCCAAGGAGAACCTACCGTGAAAATTGTTTTGATGATTGCGAGGTTGTTGCTCGGGCTGGTCTTTGTCGTTTTCGGCTTGAACAAATTCCTCCACTTCCTGCCCATGCAGCCGCCGCCGCCAGGCCCGGCAGGCGAGTTCTTCAGCGCGCTGAGCGCGTCGCACTATCTGGTCGTGGTCGCTGCACTCGAAGTGGTTGGCGGTCTGCTCCTGCTGATCGGCCGCTTTGTGCCCCTCGGGCTCACGCTGCTGGGGCCGATCGTGGTCAACATCCTGCTCTTCCATGCGCTGATGGAGCCAAAGGGGTTGCCCCTAGCGCTGCTGGTGGTCCTTCTCTGGCTGGCCGCCGCCTGGAGCGTACGGGGCGCCTTCTGGGGCATCCTGCGCATGGAGTAATCCGAGCCTGCCCGACCCTGGCGCTTCGTGCGCCCGGCTTCGCATGCAGGAAGTAGAACCCTTCGTTTAGCCCCTCACCGGACCCAGGCAGACCCGAGTTGCGGCAGCCCCTGGTTCTCGCCCTGCGGGGCGGGAAGCGACGCCGTCGACAAGCTGCCGTCCAGCCAGCCCACCAGCGTTTCCGCTGCCTTCGCAACGCTGCCCTCGGTCACCGCCTGGCCCCGCAGCAGGACCTCGATGGCCGCGGGCACGAGCGGCCGTGACAGCACAAAACCCTGGATCATGTCGCAGCCGAACTCCCGCAGCCGGGCGAGCTCGGCTTGCGACTCAACACCTTCGGCGATGATCCGCTTGTTCAGCGTGGCCGCCAGTCCGATCACCATGCGGACCACCTCCGCCCGCCCAGCGTCACGGTCCAGGTGGCTGACGAAGCTGCGGTCGATCTTGACCACGTCAAAGGGGAAGGAGAGCAGATAGCTCAACGAAGAGTAGCCTGTGCCGAAATCATCCAGGCAGACCTCCATGCCAAGCCCGCGAGCCTTGCTCAGCACAGCTTCGGCGGCATGATAGTCCTGCAGCAGCACAGACTCGGTGACCTCCAGCTTGAGCAGAGACGGCTCAAGCCCTGCATCCTCGAGAATCTCCGAAATCTCTTCAATCAGGTAAGGATAGGCCAGCTGGTGCGCCGATACGTTGACCGCCACCTGGAGCCGCCGGCCGAAGCGCTGGTTCCAGCCGGCGCAATCCCGGCAGGCTCGGCGCAGTACCTGCCTGCCCAGCTCGATGATCAGGCCGGTATCCTCGGCCAGGGGAATGAACTCATCCGGCGCCACCATGCCCCATTTCGGATGCTGCCAGCGAGCCAGCGCCTCGAAACCTTGGACCGCCATCTCGTCCAAGCGGTAGATGGGCTGATAGTGGGCCTCGATCCAGCGGCCGGCCAGCGCCTTGCGCAGCTCGGTCTCGAGCTCAAGCTCGTGCTTGGCGGCCTCGAGCATGCTGGGCACAAAGAGCTTGCCGCGGTCACGCCCTTCGCTCTTGGCCTTGTACATGGCGCAGTCTGCATCCTGGAGCAGGCTGTCGGCGCTGGCCCCCTCCTGGCTCAGCACGATGCCGACACTGGCGGTGACGTGAATCAGGCGGCCTTCGATGGTCAGGGGCGCGCGCAGAAATTCGATCACTTTCGCGGCCAGCGCTTCGGCCTCTTCTTCCGTTACCTGTTCGAGCAGGATGACAAACTCATCCCCTCCATGCCGGGCGACAATGTCCTGGCTGCGCACCGCCGCTCTCAGCAACTCTGCCGTACGGATCAGCAACAGGTCGCCAAACGCGTGGCCCAGGCCATCATTGATGGTCTTGAATCGGTCCAGGTCGATGAACAGCAGACCTGTTCGGCCGGGCAGGTCTCCAGGACCAGACTCTGCCCACTCCGCGATCCGGTCCTCCATGCGCTCCTGGCGCTCGAGCCGGCTGGTCAGCTCCATGCGCAGCAGGGCCCGGTTCGCGAGCCCTGTCAGCGGGTCGTGGAGAGCTGCATGGTGCAGGCGGCCATAGGCGGCGTGCAACTGCCACTCACGCGTGCTCGTGCGCAGCACAAAGAGCATGGTCGAGGCCAACAGCGCCAGAATCCCGGCCAGCAAGCTGTCCCGGGCGAGCGTAGCCGCCCCGGCGAGCGACATGACCGCCATCCCAAGCGCACTCACTCCGTGCACGTGCGTGGGGAAACCACGCCAGCGCGTGTTCCAGTCTTCCAAGCGCGGAATCCGCATCCTGTCGCTGACCACACTCACCGTGAAGGCGGTAAAAGGGACCGACCAGTTTAGATCGATCAGCGTGCCGCGAGGCGCACCGAAGCCGTGCAGCAGCATGGCCACTGCAGAAGTGAGGCCGTAGACGACCGTAAACACCAGGATGCTGCGGTAAAAGGCACGCTCCTCTCCCGTCTGCGAAACCGAGTAGCGCAGCGCGACGGCCAGCACCATGGCGAGGTTCTCGACATGGTAGGCAAGCGGCGGTTTGAGAATGCCGGGATGGGGATAGATCAGCCAGAAGAGGATGCAGAAGAGCAGGCAGGATTGCGCCGTGTCCAGCCAGCCCACCGGATCGCTCTTCAGCGAGCGCGAGGGGTGTGCGGCGACCAGCAGCACCGGGAAAGCGAAAGCCAGCCAAAGCAGATCGCTGATCAGGCCGGCGTCGCCCTTGGCCGGGGAAAAGAGCGTGGAGAGATAGAACATCTGAGCGGCTGTCCATAAAAGGAACGAGGACGAAAGCTGCAGCCACAGCCGGCTCT
>CAZZYH010000078.1:0-14650 GCA_964658225.1 Vulcanimicrobiota bacterium
AGAACCTCACCGTCGCCGTCAACGATGATCTAGGGTTAAGGATGGATTGAGCGACGGCCGGGGGGATAGACAAAGAGGGCGCTATGACGGCGATTTAGCTATCAACACTTCAGCGTCATAACTCTCCGCTCAAATTGTGAGACGACAGTTTTCGTTTCACAATTGAGCTGAGTCAAGGCGACGACTATTTACAGACATTCCTTGCCCTACCCGGCAACTTGCCCTAGGGTGAGGCCTCTTGCAGAGCGTCTTCACTTTCCTCTTGCTAGCCCGAGGCTGGCTTTCTACCCCGACTCGCAAAGAGTTCCCTAGGAATCGCTTTGAGCGGGTTTTGTAATCCCGTAAATATGTCGAAGTCCCGCACTGGCGTTGAACGAATTGGCGAACGAGTTTGTGCTCGCGCTGCTGCTCACACCCATCACATCAGGTATCCAAGATGTTTATTGCGCGGATAGGGGTTATGAGCAGGTTGCACTGGGTGAGCCGGTTCTGCGCGACGTCGATGATGCCTTCACGCGTGAGTGTCTGGCGCTGGAGGGAGACACCTCTTCTGATAAAAGACTGATATAAGGGCAAGGTTGGGCGATGCGCAGACTTTGCAGGTCAACGCCATCGCTGAAAACTTCTAGCTCATGTAAGACGTGAGCCCTTTCTTCTCGCGTGCCCCGCTGTTGCTAGTTCCCTCGCAAGATGGCTACCGGCGTTATTGCCCACTGTCCCTGCTCTTTGACCGAAGCCATCGGCACTTCGACAGCGCGCCCTGTGTGGTCCATACTAAGGATCAGTCCCGTAGCCTTGTTGACGATGTAGAAGTAACCATCTCCTGCTGTCTGCACATCCCAATTTTGGCCTGCGCTGCCGTCTGCTGCAAGGTCAGAGACGAAAGAACTTCCAGCGTTCGTGTTAGCGTCCCCACCATCCAGCACGACCGGCGTTCCGCCGCTCGCATGGACGTTGGCCAGGGTAAAGCGGCCGTTGTTATCGCTCGCGATGTTCCATTGGGAGTGCGTGTCTACCTGACCATCGAGCTGATTTAACAGTGAGAACAGCGTGGTCCCCACCCTATTTCCGTCCGCGCCGAGCAGCCCCTGCGTTTGCCTGTTCGTAAGCTTATAGGTCAGGGTCGAGTCGAGCTTGCCTCCGACCGCATCGAGCCCCGGCAAGGCGGTCGAATAATTTGGAGCGGTGTCCTTCGTCAGATAGTTCGGGTCCGCGCTGTCGAACAGACCAAGACCCTCCCACGCAAAGACCGCGTTAGGCGTTGTGTAATCCTTCTGGAAGGTGCTGTAGGGGCCGCCTCCATCCGGCATCTCGACATCGTTCGGGGCCCAGTACTCGATCCCCATCCCGAGGTTGTTCGGCAGCGACTTCACCACCGCCTCAAGATCCAGTAGAAACTGCCTCTGCTGCGTAACCGTTGGCTGGTACCAGGGATCGTTCGCGCCGAAGCCGTTCTCATAGTGCTCCCCGGTCTCGAGGATATAGATCGGCTTCTTGAGAGTCTGTGCCGCCTTCATAAGCTGCGCCTGCTCCACTGTCTGGTGCTGCGGATTCGTCGCGTCGGCCTGGGCCTGCATCAACGGCCCGTGATAGATCGGGTAGTAGCTCTGGCAGATCACGTCGTAGTCGATGCCGTTCGCATTCGCGCTCGTGAAGAAGCTCGTCATGTCGTACTGCGGCGTGATGTGAATGCAGGTCAGGGGAGCCGGGATGGGAGGCCCCAGGCTTGTATCCGCCGCTGCAGCCGCCACCGCCTTCAATCCTGCCTTCTGCAACTCGGCGAAGGCAGCGAAGTGATCGTACGGATCATAGTTCGGGCCACCCAGAAAGCCGTTATCGACCTCGTTGCCGACACTCACCATGTCCGGCATCAACCCCGCCTTGCGATACATTGCAAGCTCAGCCTTGGTGTAGCTGTAGATGCTCGCCGATAGCTGATCCTGCGTCAGCCCGATATACGATCCGGGTATCGACTGCGACCCCCCGCCATCAAAGAAGAGCGTCAGCTCCAGGCTGAAGCCCAGGTTCCGCGCACGCCGCGCAAGATCCAGCTCCTGTGCATCCGTCTCGATGTAGCAGTAGTTTCCTGTACACGTATGCGAAGGTTGATCCGGATAATAAGGCGGAATCGACGTCGGCCTCAAGCGAATCGAGTTGAAGCCATGGTCCTTCAAGATCTTGAGAATGTCCTCAGGCTCGTCAGCATCCTTCCAGAAAGGTAGTCCGACCCGTGCCCGGATGGCCTCCATCTTCTCCTGCTCTGCGACGTCCGCACCCCGCCAGAAAGCTGGTCGCAACTGCCACAACTGGGTCTGCCCGCTACCCTCGGCATCCGCGGAGAGCGTGTCAGACATGCCCGTCAGCAGCTTGCCCGTCAGCACATTTGTCAGGGTCGAATAGCCATTTGCGCCTTCCCCGATCCTCCAGTTCTGCAGGGGCGAAAGGCTGCACACCTCGTCACGGACTGCGCCGGACAGACTCGCCGCCAGGCATTCCCCGGTCAACCGATTGGCCAGCTTCCAGCTCCTGTCGACCAGCCGCACCAATCCCCAACGCTGTGCAAGGCTGGTCAGATCCCGTGCAGAAAGCGAAGCCGCGCCTTCCGCTCCGCTAAGCTGCATCCCACTGGCCTGGTTCATCAACTCATAGACCTGCCCATCCTGCGGTGTAGGGTCTAGGGTTTCTACAGGCTGTTGCCCCCGGAGGTTTGCCGCACCCGTCAGGAGAAACAGTCCAGCGGCCAGGATGCACGTGTACCTTGTCACCGTTGCTACCTCACCCTCTTCAGCGCCCCACGGCGGAAGGTAGTTTGCAACCTTCCCCCTCTAGCCTTACTGCGTTTCGTCCCGTCAGAACGTCAGCTTGAGCGCGGCCTGTCCCACCCGAGGTGGCACAGATCCGACGGAGGTGATGGCGCCTGCATTTCCTGCCGAGATGCTGGTGTTGGGCGTCCCAAAGCTGGGGTGGTTGAAGGCGTTGAAAAGCTCGAAGCGGAACTGCAGACCGTAGCGCTCCTGTATCTGCCAGTTCTTGATCAGCGCCGCATCCCCGGTGTTCGTCCCCGGGCCGCGGAAGCCGTTCTTTGGGCTATTTCCGAAGGTTCCTGGCGCATTGGGTTGAAAGGCGGCGGGGTTGAAGTACTGCGCAATCCACTGCGACTTGCTCCCCTGATGCAAGCGAACAGGAACTCCGGGGACGACGTCCGCCCGGTCCTCGTACTGCTGAGCCCCGGAGTTGTTGTTGCTGCCGCCCGCGGCAATTGAGAACGGGAAGCCCGACTGCAGGGTGAAGATCGCACTCACCTCCCAGCTACCGAGCGCGGAACGAACCCATGCCCTCGAACCGTCCAGGGTCGGGCTCGTGTATACGAAGTTGGTCGTCGAGATGATGGGAATGTCGAGGAGCGAATTACCGCGGTTGTAACGAATGTTAAATGGATTCGGCAGAGCGGGATTACCGAAGGAGATGTTGCCGGAGGAGGTGAGATCGATCGTATGAGACCAGGTCAGATTGGACTGGAACTGGATTCCATGAGACAGCTTCTTATCGAGCCCGGCCTGCAGGCTGTGATAGCTGGCGGTGCCGAGCGAGGAATCGGTCAGGATCTGGCCAAATGCGGGAAAGCGTGTGCGATTCCCACTGATGGCAGCGTTGGTGGCGGAGTAGATTCCGGGATTCTGATCGATCACCGTGGTCTGGTGATAGCTTTCGCTGCCGACATAGGCGAGGTGCAAGGCGAGCTGTCCGGGGAACTGCTGCTCCACCGAAGCATTCCAGCTCTCTGTGATGCCGAGCTTGAAGTCAGGAGAGAAGGTAGCCGGGATGGTGACCGTACCCGGAAAGGTTGAAGTCGAAGGCGGCGCCAGGTTGACGGAAGCGAAGGGTGGGAAGGGTGCTACACCGCCAAAAGTGCAGGGGCTAGCATAGGGATTGTCAAAGGAGATCTCACAGGAGCCGTTCGAATAGTTCGCGTAGGTCGTGTAAGTCGGGCTGAAAGGCGCAATGTCGGCGGTGTGATTATAGGTTGAATACGGCAGGGGCGCAGTGAAGAGTCCGAGGCCGGCGCGGAAGGCGGTGTTCGGCAGGGATTTTGGCTGAAAGGCAATACCGATGCGGGGCTCAAAGTAGCCGTAAGTGGTAGGCATCAGAGAGGCGTCAATGCCCTTGTCGCCCGGGAAGACAAGCCCCGTGGGAGCGTTGGGGAAGACTGTGCTCTGCTGGCCGGGGACGAAGACGGACCCGCGGCCACCCTGCGAAGTCGGCGGAAGGTTGGGATCCCAGCGCAGCCCGGCAGTGATGGTGACGTTCGGCTTCAGCTTGAACTGATCCTGCGCGTAGAGCCCGAGCTGGTAGCCGACGACGTTTGCGATCTCGCCGGCTCCCTGCGTAAAGCCGCCGACGCGACCGAGCAGGAAGTCTGCGAGTCCGAAGCCGGTGGAGCTATAGAAGGACTCGATGGGCTCGGTTGGATACTGGGTAAACTCCTTGGCGTACTGGTGCCAGATATCGCCGCCGAAGGAAAGCGTGTGGCTGCCGAAGGCCCGGGTCAGTTCGTCCGAGATGCCGACGGAGGTGCGAATCTCCTGCGATGGCTCTGTGTAGGCTGTGCTGAAACCGTTGGTCACACTGAGGCCTTCGATATAGCAGCCCTCTTCGTTGACTTGGGTGTAGCGGGAGAGACACATATCCTTGCCGGAGGAGTCCTGCACCGATGCGCCGCTGTGCGAGGACATCTGGTTCCAGAAGCCGGAGATGACGTTGACGGTCTTATCGTTGATCGCCCAATTGTGGCTCACGATCCCGTTGTAATACTGCTGCGGATTGCCCTGGATGATGGTGTAGGGGTTCAGCGCAAGCACCGAGAGGATGTTGCCGGGCTTTGAACCCGAGGGCTGGTTGAAGTAATTGACATAGGCGCGGGCCACGAGGTGCTGGCGGTCATTGATCGCCCAGTCGAGCTTGCCGGTTCCTTCGTCGAACTGGTTCTTGATGGCTCCGCTTTGATAGTTGACCTCGCCGGTGGCGGGGTCCTGTCCGAGCGGGAGGCCATCCCTCGCGATGGCGACCGCGGCGGGGCTGAGCAGGGTTGGATCGATGCGGTTCTTGACGAAGCCCGGAGCCGTGATGGTCTCGGGCACAGCGGAGAAGTCTCCGTTGAGCATCGCGGCCGTCGGGGTGTAGGTGACGTTCGAAGAGGCCGCACTCGAAGAACGGGTGCCCTGGTAGTTGCCGAAATAGAAAAGCCTGTCCCTGATGATCGGGCCGCCAACGTATGCGCCGAACTGATTCCGCTTCAGCGTGTCAACGGCATGGGAGAAGTAATTGGCGGCGTTGAGTTTGTCATTGCGCAAAAATTCGAAGGCTCCACCGTGCAGGGCGTTGGTGCCGGATTTCGTCTGGATCGTCACAACCGCGCCCGGCGAGAATCCATACCGTGCGTCGAAGTTGTTCGAGATGACGCGAAACTCCTGCGTTGCGTCTGCGTTCGGAAACGGCGCGGCGAGGAGAAGATAGGTGTCGATGTTGGGAACGCCATCAAGGAGGTAGAAGGTGCTTCCCTGCCGACCGCCGTTTGCGGAGCCACCCGTCTCCGTCGGAAAGGCGAAACCACCCTGCAGTGCGCCGCCGCCGGTGTTGAGGACGTTGGTGACACCAGGCGAGAGAAAGACCAGGCTCGAGGGATCGCGACCATTCAGGGGAAGCTGTGAGACAGAGTGTTCATCGACCACGCTGCTGATCTCTGCGGTCGTGGTATTGATCAGCGCAGCTCCTGCGGTGACGTTCACCGTTTCGCTGACGCTGCCGGCATTGAGCGTAACGTTGAGCGTGGCATCCTGGCTGACGGTAAGAACAACGCCGGTCTGTTCGACCTTTTGAAATCCGGCGTGCTCTACGGTGATCTTGTAGCGCCCGGGTGAAAGAGAAGGATCGGAGTACTCTCCGGTTTGCCCTGAGTGGACCACCTGAACCTGGTTGGTCTCCAGGTTGGTGATGGTCAGGGTTACATCCGGAATCGCTGCTCCATCCCTGTCGTGCACGGAGCCGCTCAGCCTCGCATTCGTAGTTTGCGCGTAGAGCGGAGCGACAAAGAGGCTTGCCAGGATGATGCACTTGCCGGGCTGGATGGAGCGGAACGTCATGGGGTCTCCTAAAGCGTGTACCGGCATGGAAGATTTGCCCGACAGCTTTTCGGTCTGCAGTCGAGCAAAGCAACACTACGCTGCGAAATCAACGCCGCGAATCAGACCAAAGTCTGATTCTGCAAGAAATATGGTGGAAGATCGACTTCGTGAAACTGGGAGATAATCGTGGGGCGGGAGCAGGTGAGACAGAAGGAACGTGCGTTTGGCTTTGCGGCCGGGGCATCACGCTGCCATGGAGAACGGTAAGGTACAACCCGTTGATCGCTTTTCGACATTCCTCCGGTCTGGTGTCCAGAACGATCTCCCCGCTGGCCTGCGGGTGGGCATTGAGCCTGCTGCTGTCTGCGAGTTTTTCGAGGGCCTCATCTGCAGCCCAATCAGGCCCTGAGCCCCCAACGCCGAAGATGCGGACCACCTGGAGAGCCTCGGACGGTCTTCCGGAAGATACCGTCCAATCGATTCAGGAGACGGGCGATGGATCCTTGTGGGTCGGCACCACGGGCGGAGTCACGCGTTTCGACGGCGCGCACTTCACGCGGAGTGCTCTCGCGGAAGGTAGCATCTTCTCGATGTTGGCCGCGCGGGACGGGTCTCTCTGGCTCGGCACTGAAGGGGCGGGGTTGGTCGTGATGCGGCAGGGGAGCAGCGTAACGATCTCGACGGCACAGGGGCTGACAGATGGATTCGTTCGAGCCATCCTTGAAGATCGCAGGGGACGCATCTGGATCGGCACCGACGATGGTCTGTTCTGGATGGAAGGCAATCAAGCACACCGGCTTGACACGACTCGCTTCGCGTCGCCGCTCAGCGTTCACGCGCTGATGGAGGACGCTGACGGGAAGATCTGGATCGGCGGATCGAAGGTCCTGGTGCTTGGACTCCCTGAAGACGGTTCCACGATTTCGCCTCAGTGGACCGAGTACACGCTTCCTGGCGCTTACAGCGAGAACCGCGTGAAGTCGATCGTGCAGACGCGCGATGGCGATATCTGGGTGGGAACCGTGGGTGGCCTCGATCACCTCGCCATGGAAGGCTCCGGTCATTCCACTGCGAGTCATTTTGTGCGCATTCCAAGCGTGCGTGGAACAGTGCGCACACTGCGACAGACCAGCGACGGGAACCTCTGGGTCGGGACAATCGGACAAGGGCTCTATCTGGCTCAGCCGGGCAAGGACTTTGTGCGCTTCGGGTTGGCGAGCAAAGGCGGAATCAGTACAGTTCTTGCGCTGTTCGAGGACGACTCCCATCAGATCTGGGTGGGAAGCCAGGCCGGTCTGATTCGGCTGAGGCCGGATCCCATCCGGATCGTCCAGCTGCCCGGCGACCGGCCGCCGGATTTTGCGACCTTGTCCAGGGATCGCGGCAATGCCCTATGGGCAGTCTCGTCAAAGACATTTCTGATCGATCACGGCACGGCGGTCGCGACTACCTTTCCGGGATTGAAGGGAGTTCCAGTGCGCATGGTCTTTCGCGATCGCGCCGGGACGCTTTGGCTGGGGACCGACGGGCTCGGGGTGTACCACGAGACGACTCACGGAATCGAGCACTATCTGGCTCCATTGCTGGTGAACAACTTCGTTCGAGGGTTTCTCGAGGCCGCCAATGGCGACCTGTGGGTTGCGACGGACGAGGGCGTAAGCCGCTTTACGGGCGGGCAGGTACACAATCTTCGGATGTCGGATGGCCTGGCTTACTTCAGCACCCGTTCCATGCTGCAAGGAAAAGATGGCGCGATCTGGATCGGGACCGAGCGAGGAATTTCGTGTTGGAAGGGAGGCCATTTTGTATCGAACGTGATTACACAAACGCTGGCGCGTGAGAAAGTATGGTCCATCCTGCAGACCGAAGACGGGACACTCTGGTTCGGGACGCGCGACCATGGGCTGTTTCGTGCGACGCAATCCGGAATCACTCACTTCCGCGTCCCACAGGGGCTGGCCAGCGATAGCGTGTACCAGTTGCTCGAGGGGGCTGACCACAGGATTTGGATGAGCGGGCCGGCGGGGATCTCCTCGTTTCTTCCCGATGCGAATGCCGGGGATCAACTGGCTGTCAAGATCTACGAACTGCCCACCGGCGACAACGGAATCCAGATGTACGGCGGCCGGCAGCCGGCCGGTGCAGTCGATGCGAACGGGGTCGTCTGGTTCATGAGCGATCGGGGTGCGGTCGGGGTACTCCCCGAGGATAAAACCTCGGTCGCACCGCCGAGGGCTTCGATCACCGGTATTGCGGTGGATGGGCGTCCACTCGATGCCACCACCTCATCTCTCGATCTCTCGCAGTCACAGTCGAGGATCGAGATCTCGTTTGCACCGTTGCTTCTGCGGCCGCAGGCGAGTGTGAGGATCCGATATCGCCTCGAGGGATATGATGACGCGTGGACCGTAGCCGGCAGCGCACGTTCTGTCTCTTATACCAGGCTGCCCGCGGGAAGTTACCAATTCCAACTGGCCGTTTTCGAGGCGGACGAACCGAGCCGCGTGTCGCGTATCGTGCTCCCGCTGCGGATTCGTCCTTACTTTTACAAGACCCTGTGGTTCATCGCGCTGTGCTTGCTGATCGCGGCGTTATTGGCCGTCACGATCTATAGGCTTCGTGTGCGACAGGTTCGACTTCGTTTTGAAGCCGTGATCGGCGAACGAAACCGCCTTGCGCGCGAGATGCACGACACTGTGATCCAGGGGTGTACGGGCGTTTCGGCACTGCTTGAAGCATTGTCCAGTCTGGGCGAGGAGAACCGCCCATTGCGGGAAGACCTGGTCGAACACGCGCGCGTGCAGGTGAGAGCCACGATCGACGAGGCGCGGCAGGCAGTCTGGAATCTTCGAAGCACGGATCGCCTCTGTGTCGATCTTCCGGAGAAGATCGAACAGCTCGCCGCCCAGTTCCGCAACGATTATGCAACCGAAGTACTGACGCACCTGGAAGGAGTGAACCGGCCGCTCGGCGACTTCGCCGCACGAGAGTTGCTGATGGTGATCCGCGAAGCCGTATACAACGCCTCGCTGCACGGATCGCCGCGCCGCATCGAGATAGGTTTACAGTCCCAGGTCAGCACGCTTACGATCGAGATTCGCGATGATGGCATCGGGTTCTCTCTCGAGACCGCGACGCAGACGCCAAATCACTACGGCATCGCGGGAATGCGGGAGAGGATCCAACGCCTGCAAGGCGAGTTTCATTTGCACAGCCAGATCGGGCAGGGAACACTTGTGCGCGCTCGCTTGCAACGAGCTTCGCTAGCGCCAGACTCTTCACGTTCTTTGGAGCTGTAAGGCCAACTGGAAGCCATCATGGATTCATCTGCTGCGATATGTACCGGTGTAACCGAGGCACGTGTGCTCGTCGTCGACGACCATCCGATCCTTCGATTCGGAGTCGCGGCTATCATCCAGGCCTGCCCGGATATGACCGTCGTGGCGCAGGCAGGTACGTGCCGCGAAGCCGTCGCGCTCTTTGCCGAGCATCGTCCTGACGTCACGCTGATGGACCTCTCTCTTCCTGATCAGAACGGAGTCGAAGCGATCCGGCAGATCCGCCGGCTGGTGCCGGATGCCCGGGTCGTTGTGCTGACAACGTATGAGGGCGATGAGGATATCTACCAGGCCCTCGGCGCCGGGGCAATGGGATATCTGATCAAGGGGATGCCCCATAAGAGCCTCATCGACGCGTTGCGCAAGGTGCTCGCGGGAAGACGCTTCCTGCCCACCCCGGTGACAAATGCACTCTCGTCCCGAATGCCAGATGGAGAGCTGAGCATGCGAGAGCGCGAGGTTCTTTCGCTGCTGGTCAGAGGCCGAAGCAACCGGGAGATCGCCGAAGAGCTTGCGATCAAGGAGGCTACCGTCAAGTGCCATGTCGGGGTGATTCTGCAACGACTCGACGTTACCGACCGTACGCAGGCCGTGATCAAGGCGCTACAACGTGGGCTGGCTCATCTCTAGAGATTCGCCGTGATCCGACTTTCGTCGGATTCCGAGGATTACGAAGTCTTGTAGAGTCGTGCGGTGAAACGATTGCTCAATAACCCGCCTGCAAAATATCTGAAGTGCTCTGCTGTCTCCTGTATTCTCTTGGCCTTCCCGATAGCCCATGATGTCGCCGCGCAAGAGCCGATCGCGATTGATGCCCGCAGCAGTGCGCCTACGCCCGAGCCAGTCAAGGCGAAGCTCGGCAGCAGCACGAGACCGGATGGTCAGACGCTTGAGGTGAACTCGCAATACCTTTCGCTGAACGGCAAACCATGGCTGCCGGTAATGGGGGAGTTTCACTACACACGTGTGCCCCGGGAGGACTGGGAGGCCGAGATCCTCAAGATGAAGGCCGGTGGCGTGCAGATTATCTCCACCTACATCATCTGGATTCACCAGGAAGAGATCGAGGGCCAGTTCGACTGGAGCGGACGACGGGACCTTCGTGCCTTCGTCGCTCTTTGCGCGAAACACGGCATGTATGTCTATCCGCGAATCGGTCCATGGGCACACGGCGAGGCACGCAACGGCGGCCTGCCGGATTGGGTCATCGCAAAGAGTGCAACACGAAGCAATGACCCAACGTATCTTGCCGAGGTCACCACGCTTTACAACCAGATCGGCGAGCAGCTCAAGGGCCAGTTATGGAAGGATGGTGGCCCCGTCATCGGCATCCAGCTTGAGAACGAGTACCGCGGAGATGGTTCGCCAGGAACAGGGGATGACCATATCCGTGAGCTTAAGAAGCTCGCCATCGCTGCCGGCATGGACGTTCCGCTTTACACGGTGACGGGCTGGGATGGCGCCGCGATCCCACTCGATGCCGTGCTCCCGGTCTATGGCGGATATCCTGACGCGCCCTGGGATGGCTCGCCCAAAAAGCTGCCGCCGAATGAGGTCTACGCCTTTCGCCCCACAAACCGCACGGGAGGAAACATGGGGATCATGGGGGGCGCAGGGCAGAACCCTGCAAGCGTCTACATCGGCACGCCGTTCCTGACAGCCGAGGTCGGCGGAGGCATGCAGGACACCTACTTCCGCCGGCCAGTTGTGTCAGCCGATGATATTGCCTCCATCCCGCCGGTGCTTATAGGCTCAGGCGCAAACCTGCTTGGGTTCTACATGTTTCAGGGCGGCCGAAACCCCGAAGGAAAGCTGACGACACTCCAGGAATCGCAGGTGACCGGCTACCCCACCGATGTTCCAATCAAGTCCTACGACTTCCAGGCCCCGCTCGGGGAGTATGGCGAGGAACGTCCAAGCTTCCGCAGGCTCAAGCTGATCAACTATTTCCTAAACGACTTCGGCACGCTGCTGGCGCCGATGCCCGCAAGGTTTCCCCATGCCCTGCCGAGCAACCCGTCCGATCTCAGTGTTCCGCGGGTCGCCGCACGTGTTGCGGCAGACAAGGGATTCGTCTTCTTCAACAACTCCATACGCGGACAGTCCATGCCGGTCCGTAAGAGCTTTTCCGTGGCTCTGCAGATGCCTGCTGGAACCATCACGGTGCCTGAGAAGCCGATGGATCTCCCCGCCGGCAGCTATGGCATCTGGCCGGTCCATCTCGATCTGGGCGGGTACAAGCTCCGCTACAGCACAGCCCAACTTTTTCATCGCTTTATCCTTCACGGAGAGACGTACTTCTGTTTCTTTGTCATTCCCGGAATCGCGCCAGAGCTGGCGGTCGAGACGAATGAGGTTCCGTCCGCCAAATCCGCAGGCCTGCGGCTACGAGCGGAGACGGGCATCACGTACGTCACGCAGGCCGCTTCGCACGCCCTGGACCAGGTCGTCTTCGGCACGGGTACGCGCAAGGTTCATATGCTCCTCTTTTCGCGTGACGAAGCCGAGGCTACCTGGAAGGTGCCGGGGCGGGACGCTCCGCTCATCACGAACGCACAATTTTTTGCCGATGAGAACTCGGCCACGCTGCAGAGCAATGGAGACCCTAGGATCGAATTCTCGCAACTGCGCGGAGAGGCGCGACCGGAAACTTCGGCTGCAGTGAAAGCGTCCTCGGCTACTCCCCTGCTCGAGGACTACACAGCGGTCCTGCCCGCAGTCAACATTGCAAGCCGCCTGCAGCAGCAAAGCGCCGGCGCCGCGAGAGAGCCATTGAAGTACGGAAAGGCGTTCTCCTGGCGCACAACGCCGCTTCCTCTGGCACCAGAGGACGAGGCGTTTCGTGGTGCGGCGGCTTGGACGCTACCCCTGCCGGAGATCCATTCTCCGGGTTTGCATGACCTTCTGGTCGAGGTTCGTTACAACGGCGACGTGGCACGTATTCTGGATAAGAAGCGCCTCATCGATGACGACTTCTGGAACGGGAAGCCGTGGGTCATGAGCCTCAAGGATCTTCGCGCCGAAGGAGAGAAGGGCTCGGCGAAACTCGAGGTACTTGCATGGCCTACCGACGCACCAATGTACCTCCAAGCGGAACCAAATTTCCGTGCTCGCGCAACCGCGTCCACTCGGTTCATTCCGCAGTACGAGTTAAAGCTGAGGCTGGAGGCAAAGTAGAAGGCCGGCTTGATACAGGTAGGCCGATGCCGGTGTGGGGAGTTTCTGGGTGCCTATGGCAGACGACCGGTATCCTGGGGCGGGTCTGGCACCGCAGGCGTACTGTCTGCTGGGCTGCTTGCTTACGCCATCATCTCGATGATCCTCAGCAGACGGAGTCAAAGACCGAGATGAGATTGCCAAACAAAACGGGCGCCCCGCGAGGGCCGCGTGGAGCTGCTGAGATCGAGGAGCAGGATTCCCTTGACCCACCCGGCCAATAGCCGTACATTAGCGACAGGAGAATCCGTCATGTCCATAGCGACACCGAGAACACGGCAACGTGGTGAGCGCCTTGAGGCGAGGGTAAGCCGTGAGACTAAGGTCCTCTTTGAAAGAGCTGCCGCCCTGGAAGGCCGCTCGCTTACCGACTTCCTGGTGACGAGCGGCGTAGAAGCTGCGAAGCGCACGATCCGGGAAAAAGAGTTCTTGGATCTCACGGAACGAGATCGAACAGTTTTCGTCACCGCGCTCCTGATGTCCGCGCCGGAACCCAACGCCCGGTTGCGCAAAGCTGCTGAACAGCATCGACGGCTGCTTGGGTGAACCAGAAGGAATTGGACTTTCGTGTCGAGCCGTTAGCAGACCATGACCGCTCCGGGTTCCGGTGCGAGTCGGCTCCGCTGGAGCGGTATTTGAAGGAACAAGCAGGTCAGGATGCTCGAAAGAACGTCGCGGCTCCGTTTGTGCTGCTGTCATCGGCGGATCAAATCGCAGGTTTTTACACGCTTTCTTCCACGATCCTTCGATCCGATGATCTCTCCCCTGACCTACTCAAGAAGCTGAAGCTGCCTCGATATCCCCATCTGCCGGCGACTCTGCTCGGCCGCCTGGCACGTCATTCCGACTTTCGAGGGCAGGGCATTGGTGATCTCCTTCTAGCCGATGCCTTGAAACGGGCCTACACCACGAGCCGCCAAATTGGCTCCCTGGCGGTTATCGTCGATGCCAAGGACGAGCGCGCAGTGAAGTTCTACAGGGGCTTTGGATTTGAGCCGTTCGTAGATGCAGCCGACAAGCTGTTTCTACGCATGGATACGATTGGGAAGCTTTACGGCGGTCCGTGAGCCTGCTCGCGCGCCTCAGTAACTTTTGCTACAGGCTGGCTGTTATCACTCTCCCGTGTCGGCTCTCCCTGCCATGCTGTTTGATAAGAAGATTTATAGGCCTGGGGGGTCTCAGATCCTGATCCGCTCCATCCCATCAAGCGAAATCTCGTCGCTTCGCCGATCATAAAGCCCAGGTGTGCGCGCTGACTTGTGTGCAGGCCATCTGTTGGGCGCGACCGCTAGCTGTCCGCCATTCTTGAGGTAGGCGGTGATGCCAGCAGCCCGGACGGTATGGCAGCCGATCTCAGTCTTGGTCCCGGCGGCAAGCGCTCTGCGGCGAATCATCCGCCACACGTCCCGCTGGAGCAGGGAATTGCCGGTCAGTTCGCCCGAACGGCCCCGGGCTGTGCGAAACGGCGGTCCCTGGCGATGCCGGCGGCGGCAATGTACTCCTCCAGGCAGTGGTCGAGAGATTGTGGCGGGTCGGCATTTCGTGCTCCTTGCCGCCCTTCTCGTGAAGCCGCACCCAGCCCCGGCGCTTTTGCACGCAGTAATCTTCGACCCGCATTCCGATAGCAGCGCCAACGCGAGCAAGAGTGTAGACCATCAGCCCGATCAGCGCCCGGTCGCGCAAACCGGGCAGGGAATTGGTGTCGATGGAATCGAGCAGCACCCGAGCTGCCCGCTGACCCAATCTACCGCAAACTTTATATCGGACTGAATCTGTCGTATATTAACGGAAGTCTCACTGCGCGCTATGTGCTGCGCAAATTAAACCCCCTTGCGGCTGTTTCTTGGCCGAAGAAGCCGCAAGGGGGTGATCGACGCCAACCTGCTGGCTGACGAGCCTCTAGCGTACAGTCACGCAGCCTTATCCATCAAGGAAAGAACTTGCATGCCTGACGACGCCACCGCTCCTTTGTCT
>CAZZYH010000079.1:0-13733 GCA_964658225.1 Vulcanimicrobiota bacterium
CTGCCGGCGCTGCTGGCAGCGGCCCGCGAGGCGGCGCGGCACTGGGGCGCTATGCACCGGCCGGAGGGTCCGAGCGGCTTTGCCGAGCGGGCGCGCGCCGCCGGAGCCGCGCTCGACAAACTGATGGCGCGGGTAGACGCGATCCCGGCCACGCCCGGCGATGCGACCGACCCGTTTCTCGACCTGCGCGAGAACGGACGCCTGTTGCGTTCGGCGGTCAACGGGGCCAGGGACGGACGCCGTGAACAGGATCGGCTGCCCCGGCTGGCGGGCGAAGACGATCAGCAGATCCTGCGCATCGCCGCGGTGGCGGAAGCCTACTTCCAGGCGACGGGGCTGGCGTGGGATGCGGAGGCTTTGCACCGGTTCCTGCTCGAGGCGCAGACGATCGAGCCGCTAGAGCTGGACGAGCTCTGGTCTTTACCCACGGTGATGAAGTTTCACCTGCTTGAGTCTGTTCTCAGCGATGCCCAGGCGCTGCCGGCCCAGGCGGCCGAGCTGCGCCCGCGCATCCAACGCGCCATCAAGAGCCTGCGCGAGCTCGGCTATGCCGACTGGCCGATCGTCGCTGAGCCGTTGATCGTCTTTGACCGCATCCTGCAGCAGGACCCTGCGGGCGCCTACCGGCACATGGACTTCCTCAGTCGGGAGGCCTACAGAAAGCAGGTCGCAGCGCTGGCCCGCTACTCCGAATACGGCGAGGTCCAGGTAGCCGAGAAGGCTCTGGAGCTGGCCCGGGAAGCCTCCCTGCGGCCCAGCGAGAACGCCCGGCTGTTCACCCGCCGCTCGCATATCGGCTACTACCTGGTTGATCGCGGTGCCGAGCAGCTGGGCGAGCGTGTCGGGTACCGGCCGCCGCTGCTCCAGCGTCTGCGCATCGTGGCCCGCCGCGATGCCGACCTGTTCTACATCGCGCCGATCGAGATCATCTCCGTGATCCTGATGGCGGCCATCGTGCTGCCGCTTATCCCGCACTCACCTTCCTTCCTGGCCTTGCTGGGCGCCTTTGCGCTGCTGCTTCTGCCGGTGACGCAGGGCGCGGTCGATCTGCTGAACAACATTGTCACTTCGCTCTTTGAGGCCAACCCGCTGCCCAAGCTGGACTTCAGCAAAGGGATCCCGAAGGAGTTTTCGACCCTGGTCGCGGTCCCCACCCTGCTGCTGAGCGAAAAACAGCTGCGGGAGCTGGTCGGGGAGCTCGAAGTCCGGTACCTGGCCAACCAGGACCCTAACCTGCATTTTGCCCTGATCACCGATCTGCCCGATGCGGTGACCAAGCCGCGCGAGTCGGACCGGGACCCGCTGGTCGATTTGGCCGTCAAGCTAATCGATGCTCTCAACGCCCGCTACGCCGGCGCATCGGGCGCTCGACACAAAGGGCAGGGCGGCAGCTTTGCGCTCTTTCACCGCCATCGCATCTTTAATGCACGCCAGGGCGTGTGGATGGGCTGGGAGCGCAAGCGCGGCAAACTGCTCGACCTGAACAAGTACCTGACCGGCGCCTTTGACGCCTTCCCGGTCAAGGCGGGCGATGTGGACGCGGTGCGCGGCGTCCAGTACATCATCACGCTCGACTCCGATACACAGCTGCCGCGCGGCACCGCCGCATCGATGATCGGGGCCATGGCCCACCCGCTCAATCGCGCGGTCATCGACCCCAAGACGCGCATCGTGACCGCCGGCTACGGCATTCTGCAGCCGCGCGTGGGAGTCAGCGTCCAGTCAGCCGCGCGCTCGCGCCTGGCAGCGCTCTACTCCGGCCAGACCGGCTTTGACATCTACACCCGCGCCGTCTCCGACGTATACCAGGACCTGTACGGGGAAGGCATTTTCACCGGCAAGGGAATCTACGAGGTCGAGACCCTGCACGAGGTGCTCGATCGCCGCTTTCCCCGCAACGCCCTGCTCTCGCATGACCTGATCGAGGGCGCCTATGCCCGGGCGGGCCTGGCGACCGACATTGAAGTGATCGACGACTACCCGTCGCACTACAGCGCCTACACCCGCCGCAAGCACCGATGGGTGCGCGGCGACTGGCAGATTGCCCAGTGGCTCTTTTCGACCGTCCCGGACGAGTCGGGTCGCAGCGTACGCAACCCGATCTCGACCATCTCGCGCTGGAAGATCTTTGACAACCTGCGCCGGTCCCTCGTCGACCCTTTCACCATGCTGTTGTTCATCGCGGGCTGGTTTGCACTGCCCGGAGGTCCGCTGTACTGGACCCTGGTCACGGTCTTGCTGATGTTCCTGCCGACCCTGGTCCAGCTGATCTTCTCGCTCGGGCATGCCCTCGTTTCTGACCAGCCGGGGGTGATCCGCGACGCGCTCGTAGGGGTGTGCCAGGCCGCCTTCATTACCCTGCTCAATCTGGTCTACCTGCCCCACTCGACCATGCTTTCCCTCGATGCGATCGTGCGCTCGCTCATCCGTCGCTTTGTGACCGGCCAAAGGCTGCTCGAGTGGGAGACCGCGGCCGAATCCGAGTCGGGTGCGCGCAAGAGTACCCCGGTCGATCGCTATCTCTCCGTCACCCCGCTGTTCGCCCTCGCGGTCGCCGCGCTGCTCTTCCTCTTCCACCGCCAGGCGCTGCTCTTCGCCGCGCCGATCGTTCTGCTGTGGGGATGCGCAGGCGCCCTGACCATGTGGCTCAACCGGCCGCCGCGCGAGGAGCGCTGCGTGTTGGCGGCGGACCAGACCCAACTCCTGCGTCAGCACGCCCTTCGTATCTGGCGCTACTTCTACGAATTCGGCGGCCGACGCCACCACTACCTGGTTCCGGACAACGTGGAGGAAAAGGGGCTGTTTGAAGCTGCCCGCGTCTCGCCTACGAACCTGGGCCTGCTGCTCAACGCGCGCCAGGCGGCAGTGGAGTTCGGCTTCCTCACCGTTCCCGAGTTCGCGGACCTGACCAACCGGACCCTGGCCACCCTTGACCAGCTGCAGAAGTATCGCGGACATCTTTACAACTGGTACAACACGCACACGCTCGAGCCCCTGCTCCCGGTTACTGTCTCGTCGGTTGATAGCGGCAACTTCGCGGCCTCGCTCTACACGCTGCGCGCCGGCGCGACCGAGCTGCTCGAGCGTCCGCTGCTCTCGCCCTCTCTCTTTGCCGGTCTGCGCACCCAGGCCGAGCTCGCAGGCACTGCGACCAGCATGCCCGCCTGCGCACCCCAGGCATCGCACGTCCACGAGGTGGATCCCTGGCCGGCCCAGGCGATGAACGAGTGCATCGACTGGGCGCTGGCAGAGGCGGCGCACCTGCCCTCCACCTGGCCCGAAAACCAAGCGCTGCCCGAGTCTGACTGGTGGCGCGCCGAGCAGCAGGTTCGCATCCGCGCCATCGCCTCGATCGTTGAAGAGCTGATGCCCTGGCTGCTGCCAAAGTTCGCCCCTCTGCGGCACATCCCCATGCTCTCGCTCAAGGACGGCTCCTCGTTTCCGTGCCTGAAGGATGCGCCCAGATTCGTCGAAGAGCTCGACGGGCACCTGGCGCGGACGTGGGCCACACTTTCGACGGAAGATGCGGAAAGCTCGGAGGCCATCCTGCTCGGCGAGCAGTTGCGCGCACTTTTGCCCGGGGTACGCGCCCGGCTCGCCGCCCTGCTGGACCAGGTCAACCACTGCTCGGAGCAGGCCTTTCGCCTCGCCAACGACATGGATTTTGCTTTCCTGGTGCAGAAGGACCGCGGCCTGCTCTCGATCGGCTACGAGCTTGCGACCGACACCGTCCATGCCGCCTCCTACGACATGCTCGCATCCGAGGCGCGGATTGCAGCCTTCCTCGCGATTGCCAATGGCGAGATGCGGCAGGAGAGCTGGTTCAAGCTCGGCCGCACCCATACGTTTGCCTTTGGGCGGGCGGTGCTGCTCTCCTGGACCGGCACCATGTTCGAGTACCTGATGCCATCGCTCTGGATGCGAAGCTTTCCGGACACGCTGATGGCGCGCACGCTTGCGGGTGTGGTTGCCATCCAGCGAGCCTATGCGCGTCGGCTCAACATTCCCTGGGGCATCTCGGAGTCAGGCTATGCGCAGGTCGACGACGCGGGCCACTATCACTACCACGCCTTCGGCGTTCCCGAGATCGCGTTGAAATGGGACGCGGACGCCGGACCCATCATCTCGCCCTATTCGAGCTATCTCGCGCTGGGCATCGATCCAGGTGAGGCGCTCAACAACATTCGCCGCATGGTCAAGGCGGGCTGGATGGGCGCCTATGGCCTCTACGAAGCCGCCGATTATGTGCAATCTTTGAAGAAGCCGGTGCTGGTACGCGAGTGGATGGCGCATCACCAGGGCATGTCGCTGCTGGCCATCCTCAACCTACTCAACGACAATGCGGCCAAGCGCTGGTTCCACGCCAACCCGCACCTGCAGGCGACCGAACTGCTGCTGCATGAGAAGCCGATTCGCGAAGCCACGCTGAAGCAGGAACTGAAGGCCAGCCCGCCACGCAAGAAGCCGGCGATGGCGGAGCCGGCGCCGAGCCTCGTCTCTGCAGGTTGATCGCGCCGCATTTTCCCGGGCGGCGGAACGAAAACGAGCGCGACAGCGAGGCAGCGGGCGCGTTCTGCTATCAGTCCGGGCGCGGTCGGCGCCTGGGCAGGGAGAGGGATCCAGCATTGCTCGCAGGATTACTCGAAGCCGAGCGTTCCCTGAGCGGCGGCGCGGGGCGGTGATTGCTCTCTCACGCGCAGCTAGACCACAAAGTATTTCGCCTGCGGATGATGCACGATCAACGCATTCGTACTCTGCTCCGGCTCTAAATGAAACCCTTCCGTGAGCCGCACTCCGATGTTTTGCTCAGGGTTCAACAACTCAAAGATCTTCACCTGATCTTCGAGATTGGGGCAGGCCGGGTACCCGAAGGAGTAGCGCGATCCGCGATACTTCTGATGAAACAACTCTTTGACATCGGGAGCATCCTCGCCATCGATTCCGAGCTCCCGGCGAATCAACTTGTGGGCCAACTCCGCCAGCGCCTCGGCTGTCTCGACACTCAACCCGTGCACATACAGATATCGCGTGAAATCGCCCGCATCAAAAAGCTTTTTGGTCTCCTCGCTCGCGCGGTCGCCGATGGTGACGACGGAGAAACCGATCACGTCCATCTGGCCCGAACTTACCGGGTGAAAGTAATCCGCGATGGACAGCTTGCGCCCTTCCCGTTGCCGCGGAAAATGAATGCGCAACCGCTCGCGCGCAGGCTCAACCGCGCTCTCCGGCTCATAGACGACGACTTCATTTCCATCCGCCTGGCAAGGATAGAAGCCATAGACGAGCTTCGGTTCAAACCATCCCTTGGCTTTAATCTCTCGCTTTAACTCGCCCAGGATGGGTCGATATTTCTCCTCGACCAGCCGCAAGTAATCGGTCGCGGAAGCGGTCTTGAGCTGCCACTGATTTTTGAACAGCGCGATCTCGTTGATGTACCGAAATACTTCGTCGAGATCGAAGTCCTTTTTCACCCGCACGCCGTAGAAGCTGGGCTCCGGCGTTACCAGCTCCGGGATCACCGAGGGCGAGCGCTCCGTGCCCGCTTCTTCAACCGGCAGCAGCGCCGCGGCCGCAGCAGCGGCGGCTGCCTGCGGGTAGATCTTCACCGTGCTGCCTTCGTCCAACCGCTTCGCGCGATCCCCGTTGGTCGACGTGAGATCGCTCATCACATGCAAGCCCGCGAAGGCGTCCTCCGCATAAAATACGGCGGAAGAATACTCCTTGCGCAGATCCTGTTCGACATACTTACGCGTCAGGGCCGCCCCGCCGCAGATCACCGGCGTCGCCATGGCCAGACGCTCGAGGTCCTGGATGACATACTTCATCTCGAGCGTCGACTTTACAAGCAAGCCGCTGAGCCCGATCGCATCGGCCTTGTGCTCCTGCGCCGCCTTGATGATCACATCGGCCGCTTGCTTAATCCCGAGGTTGACCACCTTGTAGCCGTTATTCGACAAAATGATGTCGACAAGATTTTTCCCGATGTCATGGACATCGCCTTTGACCGTAGCGAGCACGATGGTGCCCTTCTGCGTACCTTCGACTCGCTCCATCTTCGGCTCGAGATAGGCCACGGCCGCCTTCATCACCGCGGCTGAATCAAGCACGGACGGCAGCTGCATCTTGCGCGCCCCGAATAACTCGCCCACTGTCTTCATGCCATCGAGCAGCACGGTGTTGATCAGCTCCAGCGGCGTATAGGTGACCAGCGCGGCATCGACAACCTCTTCGAGTGATTGCTTCTGCTCGCCCTGGCCGACGGACCGCTCGCCGCGGATGATCAACTGCTTGAGCTTATCTTCGAGCGTAAGGTTTTCAAGCACCGCAACTTCTTCGACCGCGCTGCCGTCGATCGAGCTGAAGTAAGCCATGTACACCTGCAGCGGATCACCCTCGCTGCGATCCTCAAAGATCAGCTTCCGCGCCAACTCCACTTCACGATCGGGGATCTTGTAGAGCGGATAGATCTTGGCGTAATTGACGATGGCCGCATCGAGCCCGCGATCCACCGCCTCCTTCAAGAAGACGCTGTTCAGCACGCGCCGCGCATACGCATTGAGTCCGAAAGAGATATTGCTCACGCCAAGGATGGTCTTGGCCTTGGGCAACTCGAGCTTGATCCGCCGCACCGCTTCGAGCGTCTCCACCCCGGCGCTGCGATAATCCTCCTGGCCGGTCGAAATCGGCAGAGTCAGGGCGTCGAACAGAATGTCCTCGCCACGCACTCCGTACCGCTCGGTCGCCATTGCGTAGATACGTTTCGCGATCGCGACTTTCTTATCCGCGGTGAGCGCCATGCCGTCTTCATCGATGGTCAGCGCAACCACCGCGGCCCCATAGCGCTTGACCATCGGCAACACTTTGCTGGTGCGCTTCTCGCCGTCTTCGAGGTTGATCGAGTTAATGACGGGTTTGCCCGGCACCCGCTTCAGCGCCTCTTCAATCACATCTGCTTCGGTCGAGTCGATCATGATCGGCGCTGTGACCCGCGTCGCGATCTTCTCGAGTACGCCATTCATGTACGCCTTCTCGTCCTCGCCGACGATCGCGCAGCACAGGTCGAGCATCTGCGAACCCTCGGCCGCCAGCCGTTTCGCCATGGCCAGGATGCCATCGTAATCTCCGGCCCGCACCATATCGCGAAAAGCCGCCACGCGGGTGGTCGTGTTCATCTCTTCGGCAACGATGACAGGCTGGCCATCGACCTCTAAAGGTGTCGCGGAAAACGCACTCGCCGCCATCCCCTGCGGCTTTACATCGCGCGGCGCGGGCACGGCATCGCGCACCGCCGCGCACACAGCACGCAGATGCTCGGGCGTGGTACCGCAGCAACCTCCCACAACCTGCACCCCGTACTCGGTAACAAATCGTCGATGGTACGCGGCTAGCTCCGCAGGAGTCAGCTTGTAAACCGCGACGCCGCCTTCATTCTGGGGCAGCCCTGCATTGGGCAGAACGCTGATCGGGCGCGTGGCATTCTGACAGAGAAACCGCACGGCGTCGTTCATCTCTGCCGGCCCGGTCGCGCAATTAAGGCCGAGAATATCCGGATCAAAACACTCCAGCGCGGCCACTGCCGCACCGATCTCAGAGCCGAGCAGCATGGTACCCGTAGCCTCGAGCGTCACCTGCATCTGGATCGGCAGCCGCACGCTGGCCGCGCGCATCGCGTCCCAGCAAGCCGCCAGCGCAATTTTGCCTTGCAGCATATCCTGGCAGGTTTCTATCAGCAGGATATCGACGCCACCTTCAATCAGCGCCGCGGCCTGCTCGCGATACATCGCGGCCATCGCATCGTAGCCGATATGCCCCAGGGAGGGCAGCTTGGTCGTGGGGCCGATCGACCCGGCGACAAATCTCGGCTTGTCCACGGTTGTGTACTCAAGCGCAACTTCCTTGGCCAGACGCGCCGCTGCCACGTTCAGTTCGTGCGTCTGATCCCCGAGCTCGTACTCATCGAGCACCACGCGCGTCGAGCCAAAACTGTTGGTCTCGACCACATCGCAACCAGCTTCAAAGTAACTCGCATGGATGCCGCGGATGATATCCGGGCGCGAAAGCACCAGCAGCTCGTTGCAGCCCTCTTTGCCCCAATAATCGTCGTAGGAGGGAGCGTGCGCCTGGATACTCGTACCCATGGCGCCGTCGTAGACCATCACGCGTTGCTTCAATACTTCAAGAAAGTTAGGCATAGGCTGTTTGCCGGCTGCAGGGAAGAGCAAAGATCATTGTAGCCGTTCGGCCATGTCGCGACCGGCACGCGAGTCCGCCGGGGCGTCTCAGAGAACCGGCTCAACAGGATCCACCACCCAGATGGTCAACTCTGTAGCGCGCAGCGGCTCGGCCGCGGCCAGGGCGCTCTTGATATGGTCGGAACTCTTATGCGCCTCGAAATCCTCGCGCGATCCATACTTCTCGTTGAACAGGAACTCTCCGCCATCGTCGGTTTCGAAGAGTTCGTAGAACGCAACCCCGTCTTCGGTGCGGCTCGCTTTCACCAGGTCCAGGAGCACCTCCCGCATCTCCTGTTCCTTGCCGTCCTTTGCCTTGATATGCGCAAATACCCGAACTTCTGCCATCGTGTGTCTCTCCGCGATCTATCGGTACCCCGCTAAAAATAAAGCGGCGACCCGGGCATCGCCGGGCCGCCGCTCGCCTACATCCCGCACCGCTTACTTAATCGAATCCGAATGCGCGCTCATATCTCCGGGCAGCCCGAGCGACGGAGTCAACATGTCTTCCTTGCGCATGACCAGGTTCGTCGCGTTCAACGTTGCCAGTTCAAAGCCATGCCCATGGGTGATTGCGTCCGTCGGGCAGGCCTCGACGCAGTACCCGCAAAAGATACACCGGTTGTAGTCGATGTTATAGACCTTCGCATAGCGTTCGGCGCTCGAGATCCGCACTTCTGCCGTGTTCTCCGCGGCTTCAATGTAAATGCAGTTCGCCGGGCAGGCCGCCGCGCACAGAAAGCAGGCAACGCACTTTTCCAGGCCATTTTCATCTCGCTGCAGGACATGCGCCCCGCGATACCGCTCCTGGAGAATGGCGCCCTTGTTCGGCCCCGGGCCGTCGGGATAGTTCTCGACCTCGGTCGGCTCAAACATCTCCCGGAAGGTGATGCTCATGCCCTTGGCTATGCCAGCAATATTGCGCACAATCGACATGGGGCTAGTATACGATGGCGCCGCGCCTGTGCGAGCAGCGATATGCTGGGAGCCAGACCGCTTGCATGGGAGCAAAAAGGAACCGTCCAAGTCCCGGTCCAAGACCTGTTCCAGGTCCTGTTTTAAGTCCTGGCCCAGGCCCGAGGAGTCTCGCATTGAAGGATCGCAACGCCGTAAAACGAGTTTTGCCATGCATCTTTGCATGGGTCGCGCTGCCGGCGCTGGGGCAGATGAGCATGGGAGGCTCGGCCACACCGATGCCGGCCGCAGGCACGACCCTCGCCCTCATCGGTCTCACCACCCAGAGCGTGGTTACCGGCGAGACGATCAAGGCCATGCCGCACCAGACCGTCACCATCCAGAATGGCCACACGCACGCGATGGAGACCTACTCCGGCGTTCCGCTTGCTGCGCTGCTGGAAACAGTCGGCGCACCCACAGGCAAGGATGTGCATGGCAAGGCGCTCTCGGAGTACGTGGTCGCCACCGGTGCGGACGGCTACAAGGCGGTGCTGGCACTGGCCGAGGCCGAGCCCGACTTCCATCCCGGCCAGATCCTGGTCGCCGACGCACTTGCCGGCCAGCCGCTCGACACCAAGGAAGGGCCGTTCAAGCTCATCGTCAGTGAAGACCAGCACCCGGCCCGGTCGGTCCACAACCTGGTCAAAATCCAGGTGCGCGAGGCCGAGTAAAGGGGACGCAACAATCGTGGGGACTTTGTGTTCTTATTGCACAGAACGAGGGTTCCAGTATGGTCGCCTTGCCTTCAAGATCCGCGCATCTCTCATCTTTCGCCCTGGCCCTGGCCCTGCTCTGTTCCCCTTCGGTCCATGCGCAGCAGGCATTTGCCGCCAGCACCACGACGGCGCTCACCCCGGATAGCCTCGCCTGGATGCCGCAAGGCATGCTCGCCCTTGGCCAGCAGTCCAGCTCCCACACCGACTTCAGCTTCGATCGCTCTACCCTGGCCCTGGTCGGAAACCTGTCCACGCTCGACGCACCCACCCGCCAGGCGATCGCGCGGCTCAACGGCGTGGCCCTGCATCTCTATCGCTTTCCAGCCCAACTCAGTTATGACCCGGCGGCAGTGGACGCGATCCGTGCGCAGTATGGCAGCCTGGGTTGGAAGCACTTCTCCACCAGCAAGCCGGAACCCACCCCGCTCGGCGCGGGAGCCAGCCGGACCGATGTTTGGATCAACACCCACGGGATCAACGTAGCCGGGGCCACCATCCTGATGGCCGGCCCGACCAGCGTGAACCTGATCGCGGTCTCCGGCGACCTGAGCACGCTCGACCTGTTGCGCCTGCGCGGCCACTTTGGCATCCCCCGCTTCCCGGATGACGCGCTGCCGCATTAAGAGCGGAGATCCGTGGGGTCGCTTTACTCGATGCCGAGCTTTTTCCAGATCGAGTCCACCCGCGCCTTGGTTGCGGCGTCCATTTCGATCATCGGCGGCCAGGTCCGCGTAAAACCCTCCGCCGGCCATTTGCGGGTCGCGTCCATGCCCATCTTCGAGCCGTAGTTCGGCAGCCGGGAGGCATGGTCCAGCGAGTCCACAGGGCCGAGCGTGAACTGGATATCCCGTTCCGGATCGATATTGTTCGCCGTTCGCAGGGTCACCTCGCCCAGATCCTGCACGTCGCAGTCTTCGTCGACAACCACGATGCACTTGGTGAACATGGCCTGGCCGAGCGCCCAGATCCCGTTCATCACCTTGCGCGCGTGGCCGGCGTAGGACTTGCGGATGGAGACGATCATGAGGTTGTGAAACACGCCCTCGACCGGCAGGTTGATGTCCACGATCTCTGGCAGGGTGAGCCGCATCAGCGGCAGAAAGATTCGCTCGACCGCCTTGCCCATCCAGGCATCTTCCATCGGCGGCTTGCCCACGATCGTCGCCGCGTAGATGGGGTCTTTGCGATGCGTGATGGCGGTGATATGAAAGACCGGGTACTCGTCCTCCATCGTGTAGAAACCCGTGTGGTCCCCGAAGGGCCCTTCCGTGCGGAGCTCATCGAGCTTGACGAAGCCCTCCAGGATGATCTCCGCGTGCGCTGGCACTTCGAGGTCAACTGTCTCGCACTTGACCAGCTCGAGCGGCTTCTGCCGCAGGAAGCCGGCGACGATGTACTCCTCGACCTCGGGGGGCGCAGGCACGATCGCTGAAAACGTCGTAGCCGGGTCCGTCCCGATTGCCACCGCCACCTCCAGCCGATCCGCCAGCTGCTTGGTGTAGGCGACCGGCGAGGCCATGCCGGATGCAGCCGGTTGCCCAGCAGGCAGCTGCGATCCCGCGGAGCGCACCGTCGCCCCGGCGGTCTGGGCCATTTGTGCCACGCGCCCGGCTGCGCCGCCGGCCTGCGCCCGCATGCGATCCCGAAGATGCTCTGCGGCGTTCTTCTGGCGCTGCCAATGCATCCCGGTAGTCTGCCCGTCGTACACCTGGATCCGATACATCCCCACATTCCGCTTGCCTGTCTTGGGGTCCCGGGTCACGACACAGGGCAGCGTGATATACCGTCCGCCATCCATCGGCCAGCACTGGAGCACAGGAAACTGCAACACATCGATGCGGTCTCCGCGCTTGCCGATCTTGATCACTTCCTTGCAAGCCGCGTCCTTGGCGGCAATGACTTTAGGAAAGAACCTGCCAAACTCCGCCAGCATCGGCAACAGCTTGAGCTTCTCCATCAGCCCTTCGGGCGACTTCATCTCGAGCAGCGCCCGGATCCGACCTGCGATCTCGTCGAGCGATTCGACCTCGAGAGCAAGCTTCATACGCCGCTCCGAACCGAACTGGTTCATCAGTACGCGCGCGCCCGGATACCCTTTGACCTTCTCAAACAGAAGCGCCGGCCCCCCGGGCCTGGCCCCACGCTTGCCGGCCTTCGAGGCGCGATCGGTGATCTCGGCGATCTCGAGGATCGGATCGACCTCTTCCTTGACGCGGGTCAGCTCCCCGGCCCGGTCCATCGCCCGCATCCACTCACGAAGATCCTTGTAAGCCACGCCAGCCTCATATTTGTCACAGTCAAGATTACGAATCAATCATCAGAGACAGCGCCCGAAGACAGCAGCCTCGCCTAGGTCGAGTATACGAGCGCATCGGGGTTGGTGATGGGTCAGGTCGCGCTGCATGAAAAAACAAAAGGCCGACCCAGAGGTCGGCCTTTTTGATGGCACTACTACGGCAATCTACTTTTCCGGCATGTGCGCTACAGCTTCCGCTTCATTCGGCGCATGCGCGAACTCAGGGTGCTCATGGGAAGCAAGCTGCTTGAGAATACGCCCGGCGTAATCCGGGTCCGCCTTCTCGAAGTGCGACAGCATGAGGTGCTGGATGCGCAGCGGCGTCTGGCCGAGGCTGCCTGCGATGTTCTCGCAAAGCAGATCCTTCTGCTCTTCGCTCATCATCCGGAACAGGTTGCCGGCCTGGGTGTAATCGTCGTTGTCGTCTCGATGGTTGTAGCGCGCCGCCGGCTCGCCCGAAAGCTGGATAGGACGATCGCGGTAAGCTTCATCTTGCTTGGGCCCGCCAAAGCTGTTTGGCTCATAGTTCGGCGTGCTGCCCCCATTGCCATCAAAGCGCATCGATCCATCGCGATGATAGTTTTTGACCACGGCCGCTCGGGGACGATTGACCGGGAGCGACTCATAGTTGACGCCGATCCGATAGCGGTGGGCGTCGGGGTAGCTGACCAAGCGCGCCTGCAGCATCTTGTCCGGCGAGAAGCCCATACCAGGCACAATATTGACCGGGTTAAACGCTGCCTGCTCCACATCCTGGTGATAGTTCTCGGGATTGTGGTTCAACTCGAGCTCGCCCACTTCGATCAGCGGGAACTCTCCATGCGGCCACACCTTGGTCAGGTCAAAAGGATTGAAGGCCGTGTAATGCAGCGCCTGCTCCTCCGGCATGACCTGGATGTAAGCAGTCCACCGCGGGAACTCACCCTTCTCGATCGAGTGGAACAGATCGCGCTGCGCATAATCCGGGTCTGTGCCGGCCAGCTCGTCAGCCCGCTTGGGATGCAGGTTCTTGATCCCCTGCTTGGTCTTGAAGTGCCACTTCACGTAGACCAGTTCATTGTTCGCGTTAATCAGCGAAAACGTGTGCGAGGCATAGCCGTTCATGTGCCTGTAGCCGTCGGGAATGCCGCGGTCCGAGAACAGGATGGTGACCTGATGCAGCGCCTCGGGCGAAAGCGACCAGAAATCCCACATCATCGTCGCCGATTTGAGATTGGTCTGCGGCTCGCGCTTCTGGGTGTGAATGAAGTCTGAAAACTTGAGAGGATCGCGGATAAAGAAGATCGGCGTGTTATTGCCGGTCATATCCCAGTTCCCTTCCTCGGTGTAAAACTTCACCGAGAAGCCACGGGGATCGCGCGCCGTGTCGGCTGAACCCTTTTCGCCGCCGACGGTCGAAAACCGCGCAAAGGTCTCGCATGTGTTGCCCACTTTTGCGAAAAGCTTGGCCGTGGTGTACTGCGAGATATCGTGGGTAACGGTAAACTTGCCGAACGCGCCCGAACCCTTCGCATGCACCACGCGCTCCGGGAC
>CAZZYH010000079.1:13743-14637 GCA_964658225.1 Vulcanimicrobiota bacterium
CGCGGTTAAACTGAGCCATCTTCTCAAAGAGAAGATAATCTTCCATCAGCAGCGGACCGCGCCGGCCAGCAGAAAGCGAATTTTGGTTATCGCCAACGGGCCGTCCGTTGTTCAGGGTAAGGGTAGGATTCGGTTGGTCTGAACCCGCGTCATACACGCCAGGGCCACTGTTGCCATTCTGCTGTGCCATACAAACACCTCTTCAATAAGTTTTATCATGGAAGAAGTTGTGAGACTGGTGGAAAAGCCTTGGTCACTCCCCCTCCACGGTCCTGGTCATCCAGCGATCCATCAGGGTCTGCGCGCAGCGCGCGCCGCAGAGGTGGTTGACGCCCGGGGAATGGGCGAGGATCAAGTGCCACCCCGCCATTTTCAGCATCGGCTGGGTCGGGTCGCCGGGCACTACTTGCATCTGGTCCATCCAGGCCAACCACCAGTGTCCTGACGCTTCGCTCTTGGCTTTGTTACAAACGTCACAGTGGTAGCTTTCCGTCCAGGCCATGGGGGTGTGATCCTCAACTGTGAATGAAAGTAGCACAGCCGCGGCGGAATCCTCAGCCGGCTTCGACGTTCGCGAGGGGTTGCGCCGCTCCCGTGATCGTTACCAAAGGGTAGCCCAGGCGCTTCCAGCCGTCATAGCCGCCCAGCAGCGGCCGCACCCGCTTGACGCCCATCTTGCGTATGGTCAGCGCCATCCTCACCGCGGTCTCTTCGTTGGGGCAGGTGCAGAAGAGCACCACGTCGCGATCCCGGGGGATCAGGCCGCTTGACTCCACCAGACGGTCGGGTGTGTACAGCACGGCGCCAGGCAGCGTGCGCGGATCCGGCAGGTAGTCCAACGGGTGGCGCAGGTCGACGATGTATACATCCTCGCCCTTGTCGAGCATCTCCCGC
>CAZZYH010000080.1:0-6912 GCA_964658225.1 Vulcanimicrobiota bacterium
GGGTCGAGGTCGAACACCAGCCGCCCGGGCGTGTCCGGCGCATCCGGCGCGCAGCCTTGCCAGGGCCGCTCGCGGCCTGTTTCGTTCGCCGGGCCGTCCGGGGCACGCGGTCCCGGGTGCCCCGCGGCCGGCCTCCGCAGACACCGGCTCCTCCGGCTCAAAAGCTTTTCCATGCGATGAAAGGCGCGCGTCTTTTTTGTATCTTGGTCAAGGCCCTGGATGATGTTTCGCTGCAAGGCGCCAGGTTAGGAACTCTCGCCGCCTGCCTCGCCAAGGACGCCGGCCTGGCGCAGGAGGCAGGTCCGGCGACGCCGGCGCGCGGCTCGAAGATCCGGCGGAGCCGCTGGCCGATCGAAAGCATGCTGTGCCGGTCAGGGAACCCGGCCAGCCGCGAGCGGAGGACGGCGCCGGAACTTGAGCCCGTCTCCCCCCGCCCGATGACGCGCACCCCGCGGGGCCGCGGGAACCAGGAAGGCCGGTGGCAGTGAAGCGGAGCAAGTGGGGCGTGCGCCTGAGAGCAGCAGCAGCCAAGATCCCGTGCTCCTGCCTGTCGCAGCCAGGCAAGCCGAGCCTGGCCTCCATTCTCGCGGAGCTGAAGGTACGTCAGTCCAAACTCCAGATGCAGATCGATCAGCTGCGAGGCGCGCATCTGTCGCTCTCGCAGTCCCACGAGCGCTACGTCGATCTGTACGAGCAGGCGCCTGTGGCCTACCTCACCCTGACCGCGGGCGCCCTCATCTCCAAGGCCAACCCGGCCGCCGCGCTTCTGCTCGGTGAAGAGCAGGACGCGCTGCTGCAGCGGCCCTTTGAGCGCTTTATTTTTCCGGAAGATCTGCCCGCCTTTCGAGAGACCCTGGGGCAGGTGGTCGAGCAGGGCCAACGCCAGAGCTGCGCGCTGGCCCTGCGCCGCAGCAATGGGTCCGCCCTGCATGCGCAGCTCGACTGCATGCTGCAGCGGCGCGGCGAGACGACCATCATCGGGCTCGCCTTAACAGATCTGACCGAACGCAAACAAGCCGAAGCCGAGATCGCCAGCCTGGCCTTCTTCGATCCCCTCACCCGCTTACCCAACCGTCGGCTCCTGCTCGATCGCCTGCTGCAGGCCGCCCACGCGTCGCATCGCAACTTTACCCACGGCGCCGTTCTCTCGCTCGACCTGGACAGCTTCAAGCTGTTGAACGACACCCAGGGGCACGATGCCGGGGATCGCCTGCTGCAGCAGGCCGCCCGCCGACTCACCGGCTGCGTCCGTGAGATGGATACGGTCGGTCGTCTGGGCGGCGACGAGTTCGTGGTGCTGCTCGAGGACCTGAGCAGCAACGCTGCCCGGGCTGCGACGCAGGCCAAGCAGGTCGGCGAAAAGATTCTTGCCGCGCTCGGCGCTCCGTACCTGCTGGCCAATCAAGAGCACCGCACCAGCGGGAGCATGGGGATCACGCTGTTCAGCAATGTGCGCGAGTCTGTGGAGGAGATCCTCAAGCGGGCCGACCTGGCGCTCTACCATGCCAAGGCGGCGGGAGGCGGCGCGCTGCGCTTCTTTGACCCCGAGCTCGAGGCCGCCGTCAAGGCGCGCACCACGCTCGAAGCCGAGTTGCGTGCAGGCATCAAGCAGGGTCAGTTCCTCCTGCTCTACCAGCCGCAGGTGGATCTGCAGGGGCGCATGACCGGGGCCGAAGCGCTGCTCCGCTGGCAGCATCCCACCCGCGGCCTGCTCGACCCGGCAGACTTTATCGGGCTCGCCGAAGAAAAGGGGCTGATCGTCGCGCTGGGCAAGCTCGTGCTGCGCGCCGCCTGCAAGCAGCTCGCGGCCTGGCGCGCCGCGCCCGCGACGGCCCACCTGACCCTCTCGGTCAACATGTGCGCAGCCGAGTTCTACCACCCCGACATGGTCGCCAATACGCTGCGTGTGCTCGAGAGAGAGCGCATCCTTCCGGAGAGTCTCTATCTTGAAATTACCGAGAGCCTCATGATGCGAAACATCGATGAGACCATTGCCAAGATGAATTACCTGCGAGACTTTGGCGTGTGTCTTTCGCTGGACGATTTCGGCATGGGCTTCTCCTCGCTCGCCTATCTGAAGAGCCTGCCGCTGTGCCAGTTGAAGATCGATGCTTCCTTCGTGCGTGATGTGGAGCGGAACCCGAGCAGTGCGGCGATCGTCCGCACCATCATCACGCTCGGCGAGAGTCTCGGCCTGCGGGTGATCGCAGAGGGCGTCGAAACACCGGCCCAGCGCGACTTTCTCGCCGCACTGGGCTGCCGCGCCTTCCAGGGCTTCCTGTTCGGCCGGCCTGTTCCTGCCGGAGAACTGGAGCTGCTCGTGGATCGTTCTGCGGAGGACGCAGAGCGAGTCGCGCAGCAACCAGGCTAAGCCCGGGCGCGGCGCGGATCGTCACGCTCGCCTCTGTCGTTTTGCCTGCGCGGCAAGGCGATCGCCTGGGTCGGCTTCGCGCGAGACCTGCCATGATCCCTCTGCCTGGAACAGAGGCCGAGGGCCCGTGTGCTCCGTCTCTCTTCTCCGGGCCGTTTGCTCGTTGCCGGCGCCGACAGGATACCCGTCGTTGTTCGTCGCGGGACCGCGTCGTGGTCTCTACCGCCGATGACCAAAGTGCCAGCCTCTCTGCACAATGTATTGCGAAAGCGAAAGCGCCTATAGCAAGGTGTATGCAGCAAAGCACCGCACACCGACCATGATGAGACGGCCAGAGAGCAGTCCGTCGTCCGCGCGTTTAGCCTCTTGACCTTGGCCCAGAGCCGAAGAGGCGGAACCCGCCCATGCCACCTTCCTATTCCTCTCCAGAATCAGCGCCCGCGTGGCACAGTCTGCTTGCCTGTGCGCGATTGAACCAGCTATGCCGGAAAGAGGATTCTGCGTGCCCATGATCTCTCGATCGACGATCTCTGCATCGATGTTCCCAAGCCTTCCACTTCAACTCGTAACCAAAGTGCGCAGGCTGCTGGGTGGTCTCTGCGTCCTGGCCCTGCCGCTCACCCTGCAGGCCCAGCAGGCATCGGTGCTCAGCTACGCAGGCCAGCAGACTTCGTTGACGCTGACGCCGCCGCTCACCGCACCCGTGGCCATCGCGATCGATGCTCTCGGGAACCGCTTCCTTCTCAATCACGGGTCTTCGAACGTCACCGAAATCAGCGCCACCGGTGTCCAGACGACCATCACGGTCGCGCTTACCAATCCGTCCGCTCTCGCGGTAGACAGCGCGGACAATCTCTACATCGCGGATACCTCGAGCACGCACATCATCAAGGTCGATACAGCTAACAACAACACCGTTTCCTCGATTGGCAGCAGTCTCCTGCATCCATCCGGTGTCGCTGTCGACAGCGCAAATAACGTCTATTTCACCGACAGCGGAAATAAGCTGGTCAAAAAGTACACCGCTTATAACGGAGCAATCAGTACCGTTGCCGGCACATATACCGATCCCGTCGGCCTCGCGATCGCAGGCAGCAATCTTTATATTTCGGATATCGGATCGACGACCCTTTACCAGCTGCCGATCATCGGTACAAATCCACAGGCGGTCCCATTTATTAGCAACCTGACGAACCAGCCCTACGATGTCTCCGCGGATACCTTTGGCAATGTTTTTCTGAGCGGCGGCACCGATCACGTGCTCACGATGTACGGCGCCAACGGCTCCATCCGTCAGCTGGGCTCTGGCCTTGGGCAACCCGAGGGAACGGCGCTTGATGAGACCGGCAGCGTGTACGTGGCCGATCAAACCACCCCGGCAATCGACATCATCGCGCCCGGCTCGGTCAACCTGGGCCAGGCCAATCTTTGCCCATCCTCCTCGGCAATGCCGGCACCCTGCACCCGGAGCATCACGCTCCACTTCAACGTGGCCTCGAATGTCAGCCTTTCCAACGTGACGACTCGCGTCGTCGCCCAGGGCGTCGCGGGGCAGGACTTCACCCCCAGCAGCGACACCTGCACCGGAACGCTTACCGGGCCCACGACCTGCTCGGTCACCGTGCAGTTCGCGCCGCTTGCCCCGGGCCTGCGCCTGGGCGCGGTCGATATAGATGCCCAGGTCGGATCGGCATCCACTTCCGCATTGCTGGCCACGGTTCCCCTTTCCGGCCTAGGGCTGAGCTCCCTGGCAGGCTTTGACGCGGGCATCATCAACACGGTCCCGGTGAACGTTCCCGACGCGCTCGCTCCCAGCAGCGTGATCGCCGACAGCATCGGCGATATCTACTTCATCGATCATGCCAGCTGTGTCGTGGACAAGTTCAGCTCGAGTACTCAGGCCACCACCACCATCGCTGGTAGCGGGGTCTGCGGTCCCGCCGCCGGCAGCGGCGGCCCGGCAACCATGGCCGTCTTCCGGGATCCCTACCGGCTGGCCCTCAACGGCCGCGGCGACCTCTTCATCAGCGACGATCTTTCGAACGTGATCTGGAAAGTGGATGCGCGCACGCAGGTCATCACCCAGATCGCCGGGGTGGCTGGAACGGCGAGCCCCAGCGTCAATGTCGTCGCGCAAGGCAATCCCATCGGCACCCCCTACGCGCTCGCCCTCGATGGCGCAGGCGATCTCTACTTCTCTGACTACACCTTCAACATCGTGCAGAAGATCGACGCCACTACCGGCATTCTGACCACCGTGGCCGGTGTCGCGAACGCGGGAGCGGGCTACACGGGCGATGGGGGACCCGCGACCAACGCCCAGCTGCATAACCCGATCGGCCTGGCCGTCGATGGCGCCGGCAACCTGTATATCGACGATGTGGGCAACGAAATCATCCGTGTGGTGAGTGCGAGCACCGGCGTCATTTCCACTGTCGCTGGTACCCAGGGCAACACTCCCGGTTACTCCGGCGATGGCGGCCTGGCAACCTCCGCGCAACTGGCCGATCCTGAAGGCATCGCGGTCGATGCAGCGGGCAACCTCTACATTGCCGACACCAACAATTACGTGGTCCGCAAAGTCAATGCGCTGACCGGGTTCATCAGCACGATCGTCGGCACCGCCACCGGCAGCGAGCAATATGCGGGCGATGCGGGCGCAGCCAATCTGGCCGGGCTGAGCGATCTTGCCGATGTAGCGCTGGACGGCGCGGGCGACATCTACGTCGCCGACAATACGAACAACGCGATCCGCGTCGTGACCCCGGCGAGCGGCGTCGCGAACTTTGCCACCTACACGATGGGAACGGCTTCGCCCGAGATCGATGTGGTGGTCACCAACAATGGAAACCTGCCGCTCGCTCTAAGTGGACTCGCGGCTTCCACAAACTTCAATTTGGGGGGAACAGGTACCACCTGCACCGCCGCCACGACCCTGGCCGTGGGCGGCCAGTGCACGCTCGGCATCGAGTTCCTGCCCACCGCCGTCGGATTGCTCACCGGCTCGGTTACGCTGACAGATAACGTGGGCAACGACCCTACCACGACCCAGACGCTCGCGCTCACCGGCACCGGCGCCTATGTGCCGACCCAGGTCGTTCTCACCGGAGTGCCGGCAACCATCAGCACCGGCGGTACTCTCGGCACCGTTCAGGCCACCATCGAGAGCAGCGGCAACAATGTTGTCACCAATTCGACCGCCGCTGTGACCGCCACGGTAACCGGACCCGGCAACTACTCTGCCGCTGTGAACGCCAACGCCGTCAGTGGTGTGGCCAGCCTCGATCTGAGCAGCCTGGTGCTGAGCAATCCGGGCACCTACACGGTCACCGCCTCAAGCGCCGGCCTTACCTCGGGCGTAGAGACAACCACCGTCGTCGCTCCTCCGCACCTTGTCTTGAGCGCCCTTCCTGCTTCCATCTCCTCCGGCAGCAACCTCGGGGTCGCAACCGTAAGCATCGAGGACTCGACAGGCGCCGTCATCAGTTCCTCGGCCTCTGTGGCGCTCTCGATCAACGGGCCTGCCAACTACTCGCATACCAGTGCAGTGGCCGCGGTCAACGGCGTCGCGACCTTTGATCTCACCTCGCTCGCGCTTACCGGGACGGGCACCTACACGGTGACCGCGACTAGCCCCGGCGACACGGCCGCAACCACCATCGTGACCGTCGTAGCGCCGCCCGCAACGCAACTGGTGCTGAGCGGCATCCCGGCCAGCATCGTCGCCGGCGGTAATCTCGGTACCGCGACGGTCAGCATCGAGAGCGCCGGCGGGGGCGTGGTCACCACTACCTCGGCATCGGTTACGCTTACCGTCACCGGCCCGGGCAGCTACTCCCAGGCCTTGACCGCCTCGGCACGAAGCGGCGTGGCCACCTTCAGCCTGTCCACGCTGCCTCTGACCACCACCGGCACTTACACGGTCACGGCCACCAGCCCTGGGCTGAGCTCGGCCACGGCGACGGTGATGGTGACCGCGCCGGTGACCATCACTCTCACTTCAGCCCAGTCGAGCGCGACGGTTGCCGCCGGCGGCGCCGCCACGTACACCATCTCGTTGCCTGCGACCACCAGCACCGCCGCGCAGCCGGTCACCTTTACGGCGACCGGACTGCCCGCGGGCGCAACCGCCAGCTTCGCCCCGGCGACGCTGACACCGGGGCCGGCCGCGGTATCGACGACGCTGACCATCCAGACGGCGGCGTCCACCGCGGCGCTGGACGGGCTGCCGGGCGCTCTGCGGGGCCTGGGCAGCGTCGCTATGGGGCTGCTGCTGCTGCCCTTCGCCGCCTCGCGCAGGCTCCGCAAAGGGGCCGCCAGGCTGCCGATGTTGAGCCTGCTCTTCGGCCTGCTCTCGGCGGGGGTCATCCTTGGATTGTCAGGCTGTGGCGGAGGCGGCAGCTCGTCGACCACCCCCACGCCCCAGACCTACACCATCACCGTGACCGGCACCAGTGCGAGCGGCAGCGGCTCGACTACCGTGACGCTGATCGTGCAGTAAAGACCGAGGCTGCCCGAGGCCTGCCTGGCGCGGGGGGGGG
>CAZZYH010000080.1:6922-14631 GCA_964658225.1 Vulcanimicrobiota bacterium
GGACTACTTGTCCGGCCGCGCGCGCTTCATATCGTCGGTCAGCAGGATCGCCTCGGCAATCTCGCGCATACTCTTGCGCCGCTGGCGGCTCTCCCGCTGCATCCTCTGGTAAGCCTCCTCCTCGCTCAACTGCAGGTCGCGCTGCAGAATCGCCTTGGCCCGGTCGACCGCCTTGCGCGTCTCGAGCCGCCCTGAGAGCTCGGTATTTTCGGTTTCCAGTCGCGCCCGCTCGACCTCGGCCCCCACCAGGAATCCCACCGTCGACAGCAGCCGCACCTGCTCCGCGGTGTGGTGATAGGAGAGCCGGTGCTGCAGGTTGATCACCCCGATGACCCGCCCGGCGCACAGGATCGGCGTGCATAACATCGCCTCGAAGTGATCCTCGGGGAGGCTCTTGAAGGGCTTGAAGCGCTCGTCATTGGACGCGTTGGCCGCCAGCGCAACCGGCTTCCGATGTCGCGCCACCCAGCCCGTGATGCCCTCGCCTAAAGGCACGCCGAGTCGGTCGATCAGGTCTGCGTGCGGGTTCTTTGAGGCGCGCAGCAGCAGCTGTTCCCCCTCCAGCACGTAGATGAAGCAGGAGTCGCAGGGAATGATCGAGGTGATGAAGGCAACGATCCGGTCCAGCACCAGGTGCAGCGAGTCGGCCGCGGCCATCCGGCTACTGATCTCGTGCAGGAATTCGATCTGCGAGGCGTCGTGGCGAAAGCCCGCCATCGTCGGCGTGGAGACAGGAACCCGCGGCACCCGCCCCGGCCCGGGCGCCGCGCCCTCGCCTCCCTCCAGGCGCGCTCGCTCCTGCGTGCCGCGCGCTCCCTCGCCCACGGCCAGACCGGCCGGCACCAGCCCGCGCAGAGCCTGCACCGTCTCGGCGGCCCGCTTCCGCTCGAGCACCGCACCTGCGTACTGGGCTGCCTCGTTGATCAGGAAGCCCATCTTCGGTCGAGAGGGTTCAAAGTCCGGAGTGATCCCGTAATGCGCCAGCTCTTCGCTGGTCGTCGGACCGATCGAGATCACCGCCAGCGCAGCCAGGCCCGCGCGCAGCTGGTCGACCGCCCCGATCTGCTCGGCCACCTCGAAGAGGTGAATCACTTGCACAGCGGTCATGAACAAGACTACGTCCACGCTGCCGGCGGCGATGCCCAGCACGCACTCCCGCAGCGGCTGCAGGTCCTCCGGCAGCGCCCACTGGTAGACCGGCACCTTGGTCAGCTCGCGACAGCGAACGCTCAGCTCGGCCAGCAGCTCCGGGTTCGACGCGCCGTACTCCTGCACGGCCACGCGCAAGCCGGAGAGTGCGGGGCCGAAGCCGGCATCGATTGCCTGGAGCAGTTCCATCCAGGTGCTCGGCTCGTCCGCGGTGACGGCGACCGGTACTTTCAACTCGCGCAGCACCCCTGAGGGCTTGACCCCGCGCGCCGCGATCTTTACCTTGCGCAGCGCCGCGAGAAACTCTTCGCGGTCGTAGCGGGTCTCGGCGATCTCCAGCGTGGCCCGCACCCCCACGCCCGTCATGAAAACGACCAGGTCGAACTCGCCCGCCATCAACCGATCCGCAAACACCAGCGCGGCCTCGTTCGAGGCCAGCGGGATCTCGCGCATCGCCGGCACCACGAAAGGCTCCCCGCCATAGGTGCGGATCAGCTTTTCGACCTCTTTTGCCCGGCGCGACTCTAGCGACAGGATCCGAAGCCCGTTGAAGTTCGCATGCGCCACGCATCCTCCACTTCATCGCCGGCGCTTCGCTGCCGGCAATTGGTCACACACCTGTGCCGTACGCCGGCCCGCGAGCCAAAGGCGCCATCGTTGACGGAGATTGCAAAACACATTAAGGAAGACAGGACCGGCGCACAACCGCCGGTTCGCCAATTCTAGGGGGTCTGCGGCGGAACGCAAAGCGAAGATCGGCAGCGCCGATTGGCCACGCGCAACTCGGCCAACCTCCCGTCGGCCACCCTGCCGCCCACAGGTCGCGCTCGCCGGCCCAGCGCGCACATAGAACTTGCAGCTCTGCGCATCCGGCTTTAGCATGGGACTCACCCTGGCCGGCGCCGATGGCGCGCCCCCGGGTCGGGCTCTGCACCCTGACGTGCAGCTGCCCGGATCCTCTTCCCTCGTTCTCCTCTCGTGCTCCGCGAAGAGCCTTGCATCCGCTGCCGTCCGGGCAGTGATCCGCTGTGCCTGCATCGCCCCAGCAGCCGGATCCGGGCTTTGTCTTTGCCCAAGGAGCCTTCATGAGTGCCGCCAACCATCCCGCTTCCGGGCTCGCGCCGGGGTCCTTTTCCTCCGAGCAGAAAGAGTATCTCCAGGGCTTCTTCGCCGGCGCCGCGCAGCGTGGCGCGCTGCCCTATGTCGGGGTTGCCGCCTCCGGCCTGATCACCTCTGATCCCTCGGCCGGCGGCCCCAACCTCGCGGCGCCGGTGGAATCGCAGCTCGATCCAGGCCAGCAGCTCTGGTACGGCACCCCGGTCGAAGACCTCTCGAACGAGGAGCGGGTCAAGTACGAAGAGAACCCGCTCGACATCTGGGACAAGCTGCTCGCGCATGCCAACGAAAACCGCGCGCCCAATGACGAGGACCGCTTTCGGATCAAGTACTTCGGCCTGTTCTACGTGGCCCCCGCGCAGGACTCCTTCATGCTGCGGCTGCGCACCCCGGGCGGCGTGATGACGACCGGCCAGATGCGCGGGCTGGCGGAGCTTGCGGCGGACTGGGGTGCGGGCCGGCTCGACCTGACCACCCGCTCCAATGTGCAGATCCGCCAGTTGCAGCCCAAGGACATCATTCGCGTTCTGGCCAAGGTCCAGTCCCTCGGCATGACCTCCCGCGGCACCGGCGCCGACAATATCCGCAACATCACCGCCTCGCCGCTCGCCGGGCTCGATCCGGCGGAGCTCTACGACGTCACCCCTCTGGCCGACGCGCTGCAGCTCTATATTTCGAACTCCCGCGATATGTTCACCCTGCCGCGCAAGTTCAATGTCGCCTTTGACGGCGGCGGCGCGGTCTCGGTCGTGGCGGACACGAACGACATCGGCTTTGTCGCGGTCCGCGTCCAGCCAGACGGCAACCCCGGCCACGGCATTCCGCCAGGGGTCTACTTCCGCGTGCTGCTCTGCGGCATCACCGGGCATAAGCAGTTTGCCTCCGACTGCGGCCTGCTGTTGCGCCCCGACCAGGCTGTCGCGGTGACCGCCGCCATGGTCCGCGTCTTTATCGCCCATGGCGACCGGACCAATCGCAAGAAGGCGCGGCTCAAGTACCTGGTCGACCGCTGGGGCGTGGAGAAGTTCGTCGAAGAGACCGAGAAGCTGCTCGCCTTCCCGCTCATCCGCGTGCCGCTCGAGCAGTGCCAGCCGCGCGGGCCCGTCGACCGCTGGGCGCACCTGGGCGTGCATCCCCAGCGGCAGCCCGGTCTGCACTACATCGGCCTCTCCATCCCGGTAGGCCGGCTGCCCGTCGAGCAGGCGCGCGCGATTGCCGCCGTCGCCGACCGGTACGGCACCGGGGAGGTTCGCTTTACGGTCTGGCAGAATCTGCTCGTCCCCAACATCGCGACCGAGCATATCGCCGCTGCCCAGGCCGCGTTGGCCGCCGCCGGCCTGGCCTGGGAGGCCGGCACCGTGCTCTCCGGCACCGTTGCCTGTACCGGGTCGCAGGGCTGCCGGTTCGCCGCCACCGACACCAAGACCCACGCGGTCGCGCTCGCCCGCCACCTGGACGAGCGTTTTCAGATCGAGCAGCCGCTCAACCTGCACGTCACCGGCTGCCACAACTCCTGCGCGCAGCACTACATCGGCGACCTGGGCTTGATGGGCGTCAAGGTCTCCGGCGAAGAGGGCTACCAGGTGATGATCGGGGGCGGCTCGGACCACGAGCAGGGGATCGGCCGCGAGCTCATCCCGGCCATCCGGGTGACCGAGCTGCCGGACAGGCTGGACCACCTGTTTACCAATTTCATGGCCCGGCGCGCCCCGGACGAATCCTTTCTCGACTTCAGCCGCCGCCACGAGATCGATCAGCTCCAGGCCTTCTGCGGCCCGGTCCCGGCTGAAACGCCCACCCTCACCAATAAGGAGGGCCAGTAACCGTGCCTGCACCCGTGCCCTTCATCCCGGATCACGCGCCATTCACCGCCGAGCAGCGTGGCTGGCTGAACGGCTTTCTGGCCGGGCTCTTCTCGGCCGCGCCCGGCTCTGCGCCCCTGCCGGCCGCCGCGCCCCTCAAGATCTCCGTGCTCCACGCCTCCCAGTCCGGCACCGGCGAAGGACTGGCGCGCAAGCTCTCCAAAGAGCTGAAGGCGAAGGGCTTTGCGCCCACCGTGGCCAGCCTGGCCAGCTATACGCCTGCAGCGCTCGCGGCCGAAGAACACGCGGTCATCATCGCCAGCACCTACCTCGGCTATCCGCCCGACGCCGTCAAACCCTTCTTCCAGCAGCTCACCCTCGACTCCGCCCCGAAGCTGTCCAAGCTGCGCTACAGCGTGCTCGCCCTCGGCGACAAGCACTATGAGACCTTCTGCAAGTTTGGCGCCGACCTCGACGAGCGTCTGCAGGTGCTGGGCGCCGAGCGTATTGCAGAGCGCGTGGAGAGCGATCTCGATGTGGACGAGCCCTTCGCGCGCTGGAAGGCCGACCTGCTGACGCGGCTCGAGACGCTCAAGTCCTCAACGAGCAACGGCGATCGCGCGCTCGATCGCACCCAGCCTATGAAGGAGCTTGGCGCGGGCTCGACCCACCAGGCCGGCCTGGGCTCCGCCAATGGAGCGCCGAGCGCCAACGGTCACGCTGCTGCAAACGGGCACCTCGCGGCCCCGGCCGGCGCACCCGCTGCGACGCGCGAGCAGCCTTTCTTTGCCCCGATGGTCGACAAGCGCCCCCTCACCCATCCGTCCTCGAGCAAGCTCACCCTGCACCTGGCCTTCTCGCTCAAGGATGCAGACACAACCGCCCGCGGCATGGCTTACGAGCCGGGCGACGCGCTGGGGGTGATCGCGCAAAACGATCCCTGCCTGGTTCACGATGTGCTCCAAGCCGCGCGGCTCACCGGCTCTGAGCCCGTCACCCTGCCCAGGCTGCCCGAGATGCCCCTGGTCGAGGCGCTCACGCACCATCTGCAGATCACGCTGCTCACCCGCAAGATCGTGGACGGGTTTGCCACGCGCGCCGGGTGCGCCACCCTCCAGGGCCTGCTCGTGCCGGAGCAGCAGACACACTTTGACGCGTACTGCTATGACCGTGGATTGATCGACCTGCTGGTCGAGTATCCGGGCGCCTTGACCGAGGCGGCCGAGCTGGCGGCCCTGCTGCCCAGGCTGGCGCCGCGTTTGTATTCGATCTCCTCCAGCCCCAAGGTGCACGCGGGCGAGGTGCATACCACGGTCGCCGTGGTCCGCTACCGCGCGCACAATCGCGACCGCGGCGGCGTCTGCTCGACCCTGTTCGCCGATCGCCGGGAGATCGGCGAGACGCTGCCCACCTACATCCAGCCCAACAAGCGCTTTCGCATCCCAGGCGATCCGAACGCGGCCATGATCATGATCGGCCCCGGAACCGGCATCGCGCCCTTCCGCAGCTTTCTCTACGAACGGCGCGCTGTCGGCGCAACCGGGCGGAACTGGCTCTTGTTCGGCGATCGCTCGGCCACGACCGACTTTCTCTATCGCGAGGAGCTTGAGGCCATGCAGGCCGACGGTCATCTGACCCGGCTCGATCTGGCTTTTTCCCGCGACCAGGAGCGCAAGATCTACGTCCAGGACCGGATGCTCGAGCATGCGGCGACGTTCTGGGACTGGCTGCAGGATGGAGCCTCGGTCTATGTCTGCGGCGATGCCTCGCGCATGGCCAAGGACGTGGACCAGATGCTTGCCACCATCGTCGCGCAGCAAGGCAGGCTCGACGCCGACGCGGCCGCCGAGTACATCGCGGAGTTGAAAGATCAGCAGCGCTATCACCGGGACGTGTACTAGCCGACCGTCCCGCGCAAAAACAAGAGTTGTCATCGGCCTGCGCCAACGTCTTGATGGCCCCTGGCTGGAAGGATCCGCACCGTGTCCCTGCCCCTGCACGAACTCGCGCACCAGGAAGAACCCAGCCCGATCGTGCGCCTGACCGCGAACGGGCTCGAGTTCTTCCCGCCCGAGCCGCCGCGTCCGGTCGCCAAACTCGTCCCCGACCGGCCCCTCGAGCAGGGCGAGCAGTACCGTTTTCACTTTGATGTGACCCGGTGCATCGGCTGCCGGTCCTGCGAGGTGGCCTGCAATGAGCAGAACGGCAACCCGGCCGACATCCGCTGGCGGCGGGTCGGCGAGATCGAGGGCGGCATCTACCCGGACACCCTGCGCCACTACCTCTCGATGGGCTGCAACCACTGCATGGACGCCGAGTGTGTGAAAGGCTGCCCGGTCGATGCGTACACGAAGGATCCGCTCACCGGCATCGTGCTGCACTCCGCGGATGCCTGCATCGGCTGCCAGTACTGCGTGTGGAACTGTCCCTACTCGGTGCCCCAGTTCAACCAGGAGCGCGGCGTGGTAGGCAAGTGCGACATGTGCCACGGGCGGCTGACCGAGGGCCTGGAGCCGGCCTGCGTCAACGCCTGCCCCGAGAATGCGATCGAGATCGAGATCGTCAACAAAGCCGAGTGGCGCAAGGACTACGCACTGGCCGACGCGCCGGGCATGCCCGCGGCCGGCATCACGATTTCGACCACCCGCATCACGCTGCCGAAACAGACCGCGACCCGGCTCGATCGGGTCGACACCGAGACGCTGCGCATGGAGCACGCGCACTGGTCGCTGGTTTGTATGACGACCTTCATCCAGCTGGCCGTGGGCGCCTTCACCGCCGTGTTTGTGAGCGGGCACTCGGGCCCGATCGCCCTCTCGCTGCTGCTGGGCTTGACCGCGGTCTCTCTCAATATCTCGGTAACCCACCTGGGCCGGCCCGCCTATGCCTGGCGCGCGCTGAAGATGTGGAAGCGGTCCTGGCTGAGCCGGGAGGTGCTTGGCTTCGGGCTGTTCTTCGTGTTTCTCTCCGCCGCAACCGCGCTCGCCTGGGCGCCGGCGGTTGCGCCTCTGCTCGCGCAGCGCGGCTTGGCCTGGGGCCATCGGTTGGCCGCGCCTCTGCCGGGCTTCGGGCCGCTCTTGTTCTCGCTCGACCTGCTCACCCTGGTGGGAGGCTTTGTCGGCGTGGTGGCCGGCGCTTACATCTACATGGTCCCGGCGCGGCCGGCCTGGAACATGATCCACACGCTGGTGGACTTTCTGCTCAGCACCGCCATCCTTGGCTCGGCCGCCGCGCCGTTGCTGCTGGCCCTGGCGCAGGCCTTGCGCGGTCTGCCGGAAGCCCGGCTGCTTGCGCTTCCCGCGCTCTCGGCGAGTTTCCCCCTGTGGCCGATCGTTCTCGCCTGCGCGCTCTGGTGCGTCAACCAGGGCGTGCGGCTGGTGCGGCTCAACCGGTCCCCGCTCTACGAGCATGGCGCCACGGCCTCGCTGCTGAACAGCTACGGCCTGCGCGCGCTGTTGCTCGCAACCGGCGCGCTGGTGGCGCTCGTGGTCCTGTGCGCAGCTGCCGGCCACGGCGTCTTGGCGTTGGCCTGCGCGCTCCTGGCTGTGCTCGCCACCCGCTACCTCTTTTTCGTGTCCGTGGTGCCGTTGAACATGGCGCTTACCTTCGTCCGGTCGGTGCATGTATGAGCACGCACGACAC
>CAZZYH010000081.1:0-14576 GCA_964658225.1 Vulcanimicrobiota bacterium
GCGCGGCGCCCAGAAGCGCCGGGCGCGGCGGCGCAGGCCCCACCGCATAGGCCCCGGGCCCTAGAAGCTGTACTTGAACCCGGTTGAGAGGATGGCCGGCTTGGCGCCGGTCCCGGCGTAGATGCGGTTGTAGCTGTACTCGGCCGCCCGCCAGGAGAAGCCGTACTTGACTCTCACGTCCAGCCCCGCGTCCAGTGTCCAGGTCGCCCCGTAGGCCTTGCCCAGCAGCTTGGGCGAGATCCGATACCCCGAGTGGCCGAGGCCGCCCATGGCTTCCCCGTAGAACTCCAGCCGGCCATAGCGCCGGTCGATCCGGGGCCCTGCCTCGAGGATGTAGGTATGCAGCGGCACGCGCGCACGCAGGATCACGCCGCGAAAATCGAGCGCCAGCCAGCGGCTATGCTGGACGATGATGCCGCCCCCGCCGCCCAGCGCATGACCGACATCGAGTTCATGCTCGGCCCCGTCCGCGGTGGCGTAGCCGCTCAACAGCAGGGGCCGGCTGGACGAAGCACTGACTTGCGCCCGGACCGGCGCCGTGCAAACAACAACAAGCAGCAAAAGGAAAAGGTTAAAAGAGCGTGGCATCGGGGCCCGTACCTTTCGGGGGAAACGTGTGTCACTCAGATCATCGGCAGCAGGGCGACAAGCGTGACGCCCGGCGCTCACATTTTCGGCTTACACTACGCACTAGGGAGCACAGCACACCATGCCAACCACCGTCGGGGTTCTACTTCTCTTCCTGGGCACCTTTACGGGCGCCATCCTGTGGGCTACCCGAGGCAAGACCGATGCGGCCGACAAGCAGGGCGACGTCACCGGAAAGCCGGGCAAGACCTCCTGACGCCCGGCAGAGCCGCCCACCGCGGCCAGGCCGCGGCGTAGCTGCCGATCCTGGCCGGCGGCCGAACTCATACTGGGTGGGATGCGTAGGCGCGGGAGTGAGACTGAGCCGGAGCGGAGAGCAGGCCGGGGCTTCTGCTTGCAACCTGTTCGGGCAACCGCAGAAGTATGCACTTAGGTAAGACGCTCGCCGCCGCCGCGGAGCGAGCCGGGAGCGCGCCTCGCGAAGCGGCGCCGAGACGTCCGGAGAACTAGGCCCGGGCCGGGTCGCCTGTTTCGGGGTCCAGGCCCAGCTCGGCGAATGCGGCCTGCGCCTTTGCTTTGTCGAAGCTGCCGTCGCGCGCCAGCCGGGACAGGGTTGCCGCCACAATCGAGGCCGCATTGACCTCGAAGTGCCGCCGCAGATGCTCGCGGTTATCGCTGCGTCCAAAGCCGTCGGTGCCGAGCGAGACCAGCCTTGCTCCGAGCCACGGTGCAAGCTGATCCGGCATCGTCTTCATGTAATCGCTGGCGGCGATGATGGGCCCCTTCGCCCCCTCGATCGCCTGCACAAGGTAAGGCGTCCGCGCGGCCTCCGCGGGGTGCAGCCGGTTCCAGCGCTCCACCGCCAGCGCCTCGCGCCGCAGCTCGTTATAGCTGGTCACGCTCCACACGTCGGCCTGGACCTGGTACCGGTCCGCCAGCATGGTCTGCGCCTCTAAGACCTCGTTCAGGATCGGGCCGGAGCCGAAGAGCTGGGCGACCGGCTGCGCACCTGCCTTGCCTTTCTTGGCGGCGGGCTGCGCTTCCCCGGCGCGGAACCTGTAGATCCCGCGCACAATCCCCTCCCTTACCTCGCCTTCCTGGCCCGCGCCCCCGGGCATCGCGGGCATGGCGTAGTCCTCGTTGTACATGGTGATGTAGTAGAAGATGTCTTCGCCGTCCTCGTACATGCGCCGGATGCCATCCTGGAGGATCACCGCCAGCTCGTACACGTAGGCGGGGTCGTAGCTCAGGCAGGTGGGCACGGTCGAGGCGAGCAGGTGCGAGTGCCCATCCTGGTGCTGGAGGCCTTCGCCCAGCATGGTCGTGCGGCCGGCGGTGCCGCCCATCAGGAAGCCCTTGCCGCGCGAGTCCGCGAACGCCCAGATCATGTCCCCCACACGCTGGAACCCGAACATCGAGTAGTACATGTAGAACGGAATGGTCGGCAGGTTATAGTTCGAGTAGGCCGTACCCGCCGCCGTAAAACTGGCCATCGACCCGGCCTCGGTGATGCCCTCTTCAAGGATCTGGCCGTCCTGCTCCTCGCGGTAATAGAGCATCACGTCGGCATCGTGGGGCTTGTACTTCTGGCCTTCGGAGGCGTAAATGCCCACCTGCCGCACCGCCGACTCGAGCCCGAACGTCCGGCCCTCATCGGGCACGATCGGCACGATCAGCTTCCCGATCGCCGGGTCCTTCAACAGCGCCCGCAGGATCGAGACAAAGCCCATGGTGGTTGAGACCTCGCGCCCCTTGGACCCCGCCGTCCACTCGCCAAAGAAGGCCAGCTCCGGCGCCTTGAAGCTCCGCTGGGGAACACTGCGGGCCGGGAGGTAGCCGCCCAGCTCCGCCCGCCGCGCCTGCAGGTACTCGATCTCGGGCGCATCGGCAGCCGGGCGATAGGGCTTGGCCTCCTTGGCTGCCTGCTCGGTCATCGGCAGCTCGAACTGCTTTACAAACGCGAGCAGCCCATCGTCGGTCAGCTTCTTCTCCTGGTGCGAGGCGTTGCGCGCCTGCGTCGAGCCGAGGCCGTACCCCTTGACCGTCTTGGCCAGGATGACCGTGGGACCGCCCGTATGCTCGGTCGCCCGCTTGTAGGCGTTGTAGACCTTGGCCGCATCGTGGCCGCCGCGATGCAGCCGCGCCAGCTCCTCGTCGGTCATCTCGGCCACCAGCTCCAGCAGCTCCGGGTACTTGCCAAAGAACTCCCGCCGCAGGTAGGCCCCATCCTTGGCCTTGAAGGCCTGGTAGTCGCCGTCCACGCACTCTTCCATCCGCTTCAGCAGCAGGCCGGTGGGATCGCGCTCAAAGAGCTTGTCCCAATCCGAGCCCCAGATCACCTTGATCACGTTCCAGCCCGCGCCGCGGAAGACCCCTTCGAGCTCGTCGATCACGCGCATGTTGCCGCGTACCGGCCCATCGAGCCGCTGCAGGTTGCAGTTGACGACAAAGATCAGGTTGTCGAGCTTCTCGCGCGAGGCCATGGTGAGCGCGCCCAGGGTGTCGACCTCATCGGTCTCGCCATCGCCCACAAAGGCCCAGACCTTGCGCGGCGTCTTCTCGATCAGGGAACGGTTCTCGAGGTAGCGCATGAAGCGCGCCTGGTAGATCGCGTTCAACGGCCCGATGCCCATCGAAACGGTCGGGAACCGCCAGAAGTCCGGCATCAGCCACGGGTGGGGATACGAGCTCAGCCCCGGCTTGCCCCGCAGCTCATGGCGAAAGTGCAGCAGCCGCTCGTCGTCAAAGCGGCCCTCCAGATACGCCCGCGCATATACGCCCGGCGAGGCATGCCCCTGGAAGTAGATAAAGTCGCCCGGCTGGTCCTGCTCCCGGCCCGGGTACTTCGCATGGAAGAAGTGATTGAACCCGACCTCGAGCAGCGTCGCCAGCGACGAGTAGGTCGCAATATGCCCGCCGATCCCGGCGTCTTTCTTGTTCTGTCCATGCACCATCGCCATCGCGTTCCAGCGAATCAGCGACTCGACCTTGCGCTCGAGGTCGCGGTCCCCCGGGTACGGCACTTCCTCGTGCTTCGGAATGGTGTTCTTGTACTCGGTCACCAGCTCGCCGGGGGTCTCGATACCCGCCTCGCGGGCGCGCTTTTTGAGCGCCAGCAGCAGCTGGGCGCCGAGCTCGGGCGCCTCGGCAACCGCGATCTGGTCAAACGCCTCAATCCACTCGGCGATCTCTTCGGAGAACTGCGACACGACGGGAACAGACACTTTGGTAGCCATGGTCAACGGGCTCCTAGAGAGGAGTAGAGGCTGGGTTGGGGAACGCGAGACGAGCCGGCGCAGGGGCGAGCAGGCGGCGCCGGCAGCGCCGGCAAGACGGTGCCGCGCAGCCTGCAATCACGGCGTCCCTGGCCCTCGCGCATGCCCCTACTTTACCAGAGAGAGAGCCTCGGTCCCGGGTCTGCCGCGCGGCTCCGCAGCCTTCACCCGGCAGCCCCGGCGCCCAGCTTCTTGCAGAGGAACAGGGTGGCCTGAGGATTCTCATTGTAGCGCCCGCACGCCCGGTAGCCGCGCCGCAGGTAGAGGCGCAGGGCGTCGGCAAGATCGTCCTTGCTGTCCAGGTAGATTGCCCCCCGCCCGGAGGCGAGCGCGAAGGCTTCGAGCGCGTCGAGCAGCCGTCCCGCAACCCCCTGGCCCCGAAAGCCCGGGCGTACCCAGAGCCGCTTGCACTCGGCGGCCTGCGCCGGGGTGGCGAGCGGCCGCAGGACCACGCAGCCTGCCGGCACCCGGCCCTGGTAGGCAATCCACAGCGCCGCCCCTCCGGCAGCGGAGAGAAAGCCCCGCACAGCCTCCGGCGTATCGCGCTGCACCACCCCGATCGCCTCGTAGTACTCCCCGAGCAGCAGTTGGGCATCGGCCAGCCGGGCGAGCGAGGCGCGTTCGACTCTCATCGGCCGGCCCCGGGGAACCCGGGCGCGTGGGGCTCTGTATGATCGAGGCTGCCGGTCCGGGAAAGGGGTTTCTGCATGGTCTCCACAATCCGTCCTCTGCTCGGCGCCTGCTTGCTGGCACTCGCCGGCCTCGCCCCGGAGCTCGCGCTGCAGGCCGCGCCTCAAGAAGAGCCCAAGGAAGTCCCGGAGACGATCGCCATCGACGCCGCCGCGCCCGCCACCCCGTTGCCGCACTTCTGGGAGCAGATGTTCGGCTCCGGGCGCGCCATCCTCACCCTGCGCGAGAGCTACCGCGACGACCTGCGCGCGGTCAAGCAGGCGACCGACTTCCACTACGTCCGCTTCCACGCCATTCTCCACGATGAGGTCGGCGTCTACAACGAGGACGAACACGGCGAGCCGGTCTATAACTTCGCCTATGTCGACCAGATCTACGACGGGCTGCTCAACAACCACGTCCGCCCGGTGGTCGAGATCAGCTTCATGCCGAAGAAGCTGGCCTTTAACCCCGACGCGCTCCATCCTTTCTGGTACAAGCAAAACGTCTCGCCGCCCAAGTCCATGGAGAAGTGGGACGCGCTGATGGTCGCCTTTGCCCGCCACCTGGTCGCCCGCTACGGCATCGACGAAGTGGCCCAGTGGTACTTCGAGATGTGGAACGAGCCGAACATCGACTTCTGGGGCGGGGTGCCCGCGCAGCGATCCTACTTCGACATGTACGACCACACCGCGCGCGACCTGAAATCGGTCAGCCCGCGGCTGCGCATCGGCGGCCCGGCGACCGCTGCCGCCCAGTGGGTTGGCGACCTGCTCAAGCATGCGGCCGCGACCCACACCCCGGTTGACTTCGTCTCCTCCCACGGCTACGCCGACGACACCGTCGAGAACCTCTTCTCTACCGAGTACGCGGCCACCCACTCGATCCCCGAGGACGACCGTGTCTGCGCCGCCATCGCCAAGGTTCGCGGCGAAATCCGGGCCTCCCCGCTGCCCGACACCCCGCTCTTCTGGACCGAGTGGAACGTGCAGGGTGACCACGAGTCGCGCGACACGCCCTTTGTCGGCCCCGGCCTCGCCAATACCATTCGCGAGTGCGACGGCCTGGTGACCATGATGTCCTTCTGGACCTTCTCCGACGTCTTTGAGGAAGGCGGCCCGGGCTCGCAGCCATTTGCAGGCCAGTTCGGCCTGCGCGCCGAGTTCGGCATCAACAAGCCCAGCTTTTACGACTTCAGCCTGCTGCACAAGCTCGGGGACCGGCGCCTGGCCAATGCGTCGCACAACGCCCTGGTCACCCGGCGAGGTGACGGGACGCTGGTGATCGCGGTCTGGAACCTGGTGGACCCGGACGCGACCCTGCGCCGGGAACGCACCGTTACGCTCGCCCTCCGCGGCGTCGCCCCCGATGCCAGGCTTACCGTCGAGCAGGTCGACTCGACCCACGGCAACCCCCTGCCCGCCTACCAGGCCATGGGCAGCCCGCAGTACCCGACGCCCGCCCAGGTCGAGCAGTTGAACCGCGCGAGCGCCCTGCCCGCGCCTGCACCAAAGCGGCTCCGAGACGGCAAGCTCGAGCTCCGCCTGCCGGTCAACGCGCTGCTGCTGGTCACAGTACCAAAGTAAGCGCGACGGGATCGATCCCATGCCAACAAAGGTTCGACCGCGCCTCACCGCGATTGACAGTGCTGTCGAAACAGCCTAGCGTTTGCGCTGGGGTGTCGTGAATCCACCCTGTTTTCAAATGGATACACTGCGCATCCTCCGCCTATGAGCGGCGGCGACCGCAGCCTAACGCACGTTCACCTTCAGGGGGCTTTCGCAAATGCAATTTAGGAAATATCGTCACCTGGCAGTCTTCGCCACGCTCGCGCTGGCGAGCCCTGCCCTGCTCGCGCAGTTCCGCGCATCGATCCAGGGTACCGTCACCGACAGCACGGGCGCGGTCGTTCAGGGCGCCACCGTCACCCTTACCGACCTCGGCACCGGCAAGGCGCTCACCACCACCTCCGACGCCAACGGCCTCTATACCTTCAATGCCCTGCCGCCCGACGAGTTCTCGCTCCAGGCCAACCGCAGCGGCTTCAAGCAGAAGATGCTCGGCCACGTCTCGATCATCCCCGAGCAGCCGAACACGGTAAACCTCGCCCTCGATACCGGCGCCGCCACCGAGACCGTCACCGTCGAAGGCGACCTGCAGCCCACCCTGGACACCGCCACGGCCTCGATCAGCGGGACCATCAGCTCGAACGAGATCCAGCACCTGCCCTCCTTCGGCCGGGACGTCTTCCAGCTCTCCCAGCTCGCCCCCGGCGCCTTCGGCGACGGCTCCCAGGGCGGAGGCGGCGGCACCAACAACCTGCCCGGCACCCAGATCGGCGCGCCCCAGGCCACCGATGGCATCTTCAAGACAGAAAACGGCCCCCAGATCGTCGCCAACGGCGGCCAGAACAACGCCAATGGCATCACCATCGACGGCATCTCGACGGCCAGCGCGGTCTGGGGCGGCACGACCGTCATCACCCCTTCGGAGGACTCTGTAGGCGACGTCAAGATCGTCTCCAACAGCTACGACGCCGAGGCCGGCCGCTTCTCCGGGGCCCAGATCCAGGTCACCTCCAAGGCGGGCAGCAACGAGGTACACGGCAGCCTCTTTTTCAAGGCCGATCGCCCCGGCCTGAACGCCTATCAGCGCTACAACGGCCCCGACTCGAACGTGGGGCTTACCCCTGCCGACCGCGGCCTGCTCAAGGACAACAGCCGCTTCAACCAGTTCGGCGGCAGCGTCGGCGGCCCCATCTGGAAGAACAAGCTGTTCGCCTTCTTTGCTTATGAGACCCTGCGCAACAACACCGCGCAGACCGCCATCAGCTGGTACGACACCTCGGCCTTCGACGGCCTCGCTCCGAGCGGCAGCATCGCCTCGACCTTCCTCACCTTCCCCGGCGCGGGGGTAAACGCGAGGGGCCAGATCAGCGCTACCTGCGCCAATATCGGCCTCACCGAGGGCACCAACTGCGCCACCGTCAACGGCGGGCTCGACATCGGCTCGCCCCTCAAGACCGCTCTCCACACCCAGGACCCGACCTACGTCAGCGGGAGCAATCCCGGCATCGGCGGGGGCCTGGACGGCGTGGCAGACATTGGCGAGTACACCACCTCGGACCCCAACCAGGTGACCGAAGCCCAGTACAACGGCCGCCTCGACGCCGAAGCCACCAAGAACGACCGCCTCACCTTCACCATCTACTGGGTGCCCACCGACACCTCCACCTACAACGGTCCGGTTCGCGCCTACAACCTCTATCACCACTCCGCGATCAACGACGCGTTCGCCGGCATCTGGAACCACACCTTCTCCTCCAGCCTGCTCAACGAAGCCCGCGTGAATGCCGCCGGGTGGCGCTGGAACGAGATCTCGACCAACCCGCAAGAACCTTTCGGCCTGCCCACCGACACCATCCCCACCATCGGCAGCCTCGACGCCAGCTCCACCGCCAGCACCTTTCAGTCCTTCGGCCCTCCGGGCCCCAGCGTCTTCAACCAGTGGACCTACAGCTACCAGGACGTAGCCACCAAGGTCGCCGGCCGCCACTCGGTCAAATTCGGCGGCGGCCTCACCCGCCTCTACTACCTCAACGAGGCGACCTATAACGCGCGCCCCGGCTACTCGTTCTATAACGTCTGGGACTTCCTCAACGACGCACCGGAAGCCGAGAGCGGCACCTTCGACGCCCTCACCGGCACCCCCACCGCCAACCGCCAGGACACCCGGTCGGACCTCTACGGCTTCTTCGTCCAGGACGACTTCAAGGCGCTGGCGAACCTCACCATCAATCTGGGCATGCGCTACTCCTACTTCGGCCCGCTCTCCTCCAAGGAGAACAACCTCAACGTCGTCCAGCTCGGCAGCGGCGCCGGCACCCTGACCGATCTCCGTCTCCGGCGCGGCGGCAACCTCTACGAGGCCCAGAAAGGCAACTTCGGCCCCCAGCTCGGCTTCGCCTGGACCCCCGTCTCGTTGAACGGAAAGATGGTGCTCCGCGGCGGCTTCGGCATGAACTACAACCAGGAAGAAACGGCCATCGCGGCCAACGGCGGCAACAACCCCCCTTCTATCTCGAACCCGAACTTCACCAGCACGTCGCCCGCCCAGATCAACCCGGACATCGTCTACTCGGTGGCGAGCGACGTGCACTCGCTCTTCGGCTACCCGGCCAACCCCAACGCCATCGTCACCTTTAACGCGGCCAACCTGCCCACCACCGGTTCCACCGCCGTCACCGGCTACCCGGCCAAGGCGGCGACCCCCTACGTCTACCACTACTCGCTCGACACCCAGTACGATCTCGGCTCCCAGTGGGTGGCCAGCGTGGGCTACCAGAGCAGCCTCGGCCGCCACATCCTCCACCAGCTCAACATCAACGCGCTCGCCGCCTCCCAGGGCTACGCCTTGAACCCGCTCGTCAACAGCGTCGACTACTACAACAACCAGGGCGTCTCGAACTACCACGCCCTGCTCGCCGGCATCAAGCACAACTTCTCCAAGACCTTCCTGCTCGACACCCAGTACACCTGGTCCAAGAGCATGGACGACGGCTCGCAGCCCTACTACCAGGACCCCTACCCCGACAAGCCCTACCTCGCCTACGGCCGCTCCGACTACAACGTAGGCCAGGCCTTCAAGACCTACGGGCTCTGGCAGCCGGTCTTCTTCCACGGCCACAGCCTGCTCGAGAAGGCAGCGGGCGGCTGGTCGCTCAGCGGCATCTTCAACCTGCACTCGGGCTTCCCCTGGACCCCCACCTACGGCAACATCGCCAACGGCAGCCTCTACTACCAGGGCAGCCCCTACGGCTCGCTTCGCCCCGCGGCCTACCTGGGCGGCGCGCACAGCAGCCAGAGCAATGACGACTTCAAGTCGGGCGCCGGCACCCAGGGCCTCAACTACAACAAGAACTACCCCAACGGAGCCCTGGCCTACTTCACCATCCCCACCTACACCCCGGTCACCGCACCCATCCCTGCCGCCTTTGCCGACCCGCAGGCGCCGGGCGTCTCGCGGAACTCTCTCACCGGCCCGCGTTACAAGGATGTCGATGCGACCATCACCAAGGCCTTCGGCGTTCCCAAGGTTCCCGTGCTCGGCGAAAACGCCAAGTTCGAGGTCCGCGTCGACGCCTTCAACGTCTTCAACAACGTCAACTTCGACACCGGCAGCATTCGAACCAACATCAGCAACGATGGCGTCACCAGCAATCCAAGCTTCGGCCAGGCGCAAAGCGCGCTCGGCTCCCGCACCCTCGACATCCAGGCCCGCTTCAGCTTTTAGAGCCGAAGCACCTCAGCAGGCAGAAGGCCGGGCGTTACTTCGCCCGGCCTTCTGCTTTGCCCGCCCGGCAGCGGCCCGGCGCCCTGTACAGCGACCCAGCTCTCCAGGGCGTCGGACCGGATCGTTCCCTTCTGAGCGCGCCTCCGGACCGGGCGCGCTCCGCCGACCCCCGCAAACTGACAAGGCTGCGCGGGATTGTCTAAGATGAGGAGCAAATCTATGCGTAGACGCGATTTCCTCAAAACCTCCGGGGCCGTGCTTGCAACCGCCGCGCTCCCTGCCCGTTCCCTGCTTGCTGCCGCTCCGCCGGCCGGGTCCCCGAGGATGCTGCCCATCAATCGCGGCTGGCGCTACAAGGCAGAGAAGGTCGCCGGCGCCGAGGCGGTGGACTTCGACGATGCAGGCTTCGCGCGGGTGGTGATCCCGCACACCAACGTGCGGCTGCCCTGGCATAACTTCGACGATCGCGCGTATGAGTTTGTGTCCACCTATCGCCGCCGTTTCCAATTTCCGCAGGGCGCGGAGGGCAAGCGGGTCTTTGTCGATTTTGAAGGCGTCATGACCGCCTCCACGGTCTGGATCAACGGGCACGCGCTGGGCGAGTACAAGGGTGGCTTTACGCCGTTTTCCTTCGAGCTGACCCCGCACCTGCGCAAGGACGGCGACAATGTTCTCACCGTGCAGGTGGACTCGACCGAGCGCGATGACATGCCCCCCTTCGGCTACGAAATTGATTACATGACCTTCGGCGGCATCTATCGCGAGGTGAACCTGCGGGTGGTGCCGGAGATCTATCTCGAGAACATCTTCGCCAGACCGAAGGATGTGCTCGGCCCCAGTCCTGCGCTCGAGGTGGACTGCTTTCTGGCCGGGGCCGGGCGCGGACCGCTCACCCTCGAAGTGGAGCTGCGCGACGGCGAGCGCGTCGTGGCCAAAGCCGCCCAGCCTGTGTCCCTGGCCGCGCCCGCTGACCCCGGTGCCGCCAAGGATCCTCTTACCAGCGCACCTGTCTACCTCAGCAGCGAGACGGCCGGCGACTCTGCCCGGCACACCGTCTCGCTGCCTCACCTGCAGGCCATCGAGCTGTGGCAGTTGGACAAGCCAAAGCTCTACACCGTGCATGTGCGCCTGCTGCAAGCCGGCCGGCCGATCGATGCCGATACGCGCCGCATCGGCTTTCGCGAGGCCGCCTTCACCGAGCACGGCTTCTCGCTCAACGGCAAGATCGTCAAGCTGCGCGGACTCGATCGTCACCAGACCTTTCCCTTCGTAGGCCAGGCGATGCCGGCGCGGGTGCAGCGGCAGGACGCGAAGATCCTGCGCCGCAATCTCCATTGCAATATCGTGCGGACGTCGCACTACCCGCAGTCGCGACACTTTCTCGACTGCTGCGATGAGATCGGCTTGTTAGTTCTGGAAGAGATTCCGGGCTGGCAGCACATCGGCCCCGAGCCATGGAAGCTGGTCGCGATCGATAACGTAGGCCGCATGATCCGCCGCGACTGGAACCATCCTTCGATCGTGCTCTGGGGCGTGCGCATCAACGAATCGAGCGACGACCACGACTTCTACACGCGCACCAACGCGCTCGCCCACGCGCTCGATCCCACCCGCCAGACCGGCGGCATTCGCGCCTTCAAGGAATCCGAGTTACTCGAAGACGTGTTCACCATCAACGATTTCGGCTTTCCGCTGCGGGCGCCGAATCATCCGATTTATCTCAACACCGAGTTTGTCGGACACACCTATCCGGTCAAGACGACCGACGATGATGAGCGCCAGCGCGAACTTACCCTGCGCCACGCGCGCGTGCACGACCAGTTGGCGTCCAACCCGCAGTACTGCGGCGGCATCGGCTGGTGCGCCTTTGATTACAACACCCACTCCAACTTCGGCGCCGGCGATCGTATCTGCTATCACGGGGTGACCGATATCTTCCGCGAACCCAAGCCCGCCGCCGGCTTCTACAAGTCCCAGTGCGACCCCGCCGAGGAGATCGTGCTCGAGCCCGCCTTCCACTGGGCCAACAGCGACGAGGCGACACGCTTTCGGCGGGCCGTGGTCTGCTCCAACTGCGACCACCTCAAGTTCTACCTGCGCGAGCGCTCGCTTGCCTCCGAGCAGTGGGAACTGCTCGCCGAACTCGACCCGGACCGGGCCGAGTTCGCCCACCTGAAATACCCGCCCTTCCAGCTCGACCTCACCGCGATGGACAGCCACAAGTTCCGTTTCGACTGGGGCGATCTGCGCATCGACGGCTTTCTCGGCGGCAAGCAGGTGATCTCGCGCACGCTCTCGGGCAAGGGTATCGACAGCGGGTTTGCCCTCGTTGCCGACGACCGGGAACTGGCCGCCGACGGCGCCGACACGACCCGCGTCGTGTTCCGTGTCACCGACGAGTTCGGCAACGTGCACCCCTCGGCGAACGACCCGGTCCTATTCACGCTCGAGGGCCCGGGCGAGCTGATCGGCGACAATCCATTTTCGCTCGTCGGCGGCACCGGCGCGGTCTGGGTGCGCGCGCAGGAGCAGCCGGGCACCCTCCGGCTGACGGCCAGGCACCCGCGGCTGGGCACCCAGACGCTCGAGTTCGCGGTCCACGCAGCAGAGGCTGAGACCGTCTAGCCGGATCATCGGCGCACCCCCGGGTACCGGAGACGGCAAGCCGGCGCGCCCCGGGGTCACGCGCCCCCGATCAATATACTGAGACCAGTCGGCCTGCCGCGGCGTCCATAGTCTTGGCAGGCGTCTTGAGCCGGGAACGGTGCCGTGTTGGCTCAGAGCAACAATCTTTCCCGCCGTCGTGCCAGAAGGGCGCCACAGTGAATCTACATACAAAGATGCCTCGACCCAGATTGCGCCCCACCCTGTCCCTGTCGCGAGCCAGCTCGCGACTTCTTTGCCGAAGCATACAACTGGCGACGCTGGCCTTCACCGTGTCCGCCGCTGCCGCGCACGCCCAGCAGCTGGTGAGCGAGACCATGCCGGATGCGCCTTCGGCCGTCGCCCAGGCTTCATCCCAGCAGACCACCCCTGAACAGAACAGCCCGGGAAGCCCCGCCACCGGGCAGCCCAAGCAGACCAAGCGAATTCTCGGCGTCATCCCGAACTTTCGCGCCGTCTCGGCTGACCAGAAGCTCCCTCCCCAGTCCACACGCGAGAAGTTTGTCGCCACCACGCAGCAGAGCTTCGATTACTCCTCATTCTTTCTGCCCATCGTCCTGTCCGCATACGGGCAGTCGCAAAATTCGGTGCCGGAGTTCCACCAGGGTGCGGCCGGCTATGGACGCTACTTCTGGCACTCCTTTGTCGACCAGACCAGCGAGAACTATTTCGTTCAGTTCATTCTGCCCGCGGTCACGCACGAAGACTCCCGGTACTACACGCTCGGCCACGGCGGCGCCGTCAAGCGGAGCGCGTACGCGATCAGCCGTATCTTCATCACGCGCAATGATAACGATGCGGAGACGTTCAACTTCTCCGAGATCGTCGGCGCCGGGGCCGCTTCCGGTGTCTCGGACCTCTACTACCCCTCGCGGGAGCGTACCTGGACCAAGACCGGACAGCGCTGGTTCCTTAACGTCGGCATCGATGGCGGCACGTTCCTCTTCCAGGAGTTCTGGCCCAACATCAACAATGCGATCTTTCACCAGAAGGACTGATCCGCGTTCCTCGTTCGTTCCCCCTTATCTAGCCTGTACCTTGCTTGTACCTTGCCTGAAAGAGAGCAGCTCTCGATGACCGGATCGGCACGGAAGATACGCATGGGTGTTCCCTCCTTCGTCAGCCGGGAGCTGTTGGAGCCCTTTCCCCCCGAGGCCGAGATCGTGCCCATCGATCCTGAAGGCACGGGGGCGATCGAGGTCGAGTTTCTGCTCGCGCCCTGGGCGCAGGCGCAGGTCGACGCCGTGCTGCCCAGGGTGCGCGGGACCCGGGTGGTCCAGTCGTTTGGCGCGGGCATCGAGGGCCTGCTGGCGCACATTCCCCCGGGGGCCATCCTGTGCAATGCGCGCAACCTGCACAATGTCCCGACGGCGGAGTGGGCCGTCACCGCGATCCTCGCCTCGCTCAAGTTCCTGCCCCTGTATGCGCGGCTGCAGGCCGCCGGGCGCTGGGTGACCGGGGACACGGCGCGGGCGCACTACCGGGAGATCTACCCTGCCGAGGAGCCCTCCGCGCTGCCCATCCTGGTCGAGGAGCTGGCCGGCAAGACCGTGCTGATCGTCGGGTACGGGGCCATCGGCAAGGCGATCGAAGAGCGGCTGCAGGCCTTTGCGCCAAAGATCCTCCGCGTGGCCCGCTCCGCGCGCGCAGGGGTCTCGCCTGTCTCCGAACTCCACGCCCTGCTGCCCCAGGCCGATGTGGTCGTGCTGATCACCCCGCTCACCCCGGACACGCGTCAGCTGATCGATGCCGCGGCCCTGGCGCGGATGAAGCAGGGAGCGCTGCTGGTCAATGCGGCTCGCGGCGGCGTGGTTGATACCGATGCCCTGGTCGCCGCCCTCGAGCAGCGCCGCATTCGCGCCGCCCTCGATGTCACCGACCCCGAGCCGCTTCCCGACGAACACCCCCTGTGGCGTGCGCCCGGGCTGCTGCTTACCCCGCATGTCGCCGGATCGAGCCCCGTGTATCTCCGGCGCGTGGTGGGCTTTGCCCGCGAGCAGCTGGAGCGCTACCTGCGCGGAGAAGCGCTGCTCAACGTCATCGAAGATGCCTATTGAAGGGTGGATGCCGGGCGCGCCGCCGCATTCT
>CAZZYH010000082.1:0-14535 GCA_964658225.1 Vulcanimicrobiota bacterium
CCGGTCCCAACCGTCCGAACCGGCCGGCGCGCACGACGCGTCCTGATGAGCGGGCCCCGCGGCCATCGGCCTCCGGTCGGGCGCAGACGTCTGGTCCACGCCCGGCGTCGAGGCCTGCGGGAGCAGCCCGACCGGCACGGCCCGGCGCAAGGTCGGCGGCGGGCCCCGGCGCCCGCAAGGCGGCCGGTGCCGGCCGGCCGCGGACCTCGCCCGTGACCTCCTCCGGTAAACCGCGTTCCGGCGTCAGGCCGCCCCTGGGCAGGCCGGGGCCGCGCGCCACCCGCGGCGGGGCCACCGGCGCCCCGGGCCGCCTCAAGCGCACTCCTCGTCCCGGTAAGGGACGCAGCAAGTGACCCGGCAGCTCTTCGAGACCCGCGAGCAGCCCCGGCCCCCGCGGCCAGAGCCGCGCCGGATCGTCGCCATCGACGGCCCGGCAGGCGCCGGCAAGAGCACCATCGCCGCGCGGCTGGCCGAACGCTTCGGGCTGCTCAAGCTCGAAACCGGGGCGATGTACCGGGCCTTCGCGCTGAAAGCACTGCGCGCGGGCGTGGACCCGGACGACGCAGACGCGCTCGAAGCGCGCAGCCTCGCGACCCGGGTTACCCTCGAGCCGGCCCCGCTCGGCAACCGCGTGCTGCTCGACGAGTCGGACGTGACCGCCGAGTTGCGTGCGCCCGCGGTCACCCAGGCCGCCTCGCGCGTGAGCGTTCATCCTGCCATCCGCACCTGGATGGTCGGCCTGCAGCGCGAGCTCGGCGCACGCGGAAGCGTGGTGATGGAAGGCCGCGACATCGGCACAGCGGTCTTCCCGGATGCCGATGTCAAGGTGTTTCTAGACGCCTCGCCCGAAGCGCGCAGCCAGCGCCGCTACCAGCAGGAGAGCCCCGGCGAGCAGCCGCCTGCAGCGGCCGCGCCGAGCCAGGCCCAGATCGCCGGGCTCAGCCAGCAGATGCGCGAGCGTGACGAGCGCGACCGCAACCGGGCGCAGTCGCCGCTGCGACCCGCGCCCGATGCGGTGATTATCGACTCGACCCACCTGACGCTGGACCAGGTGACCGAGCAGGTGGCCGCGCTGATCACTGCACGCTGGTCTGGGGCTCCCCGCTCCTAGCGTGCAGGTGCCGTTCCGGCTTCTCGGGCCGTTCCGGCCTCTCGGGCGCTTCTGCCTGGGACGCGCGCGCTGTTCCGCGACGCAGCGTCAGGTCGCCATGATCGGTCAGCAGCTCCAGGTGCGGACCGCCCTGGCCCACCTGGCCGCTCAGCGTCTTACGCCCGTTGTTATCCCCGGTCGCGAGCGCAAAGTCTGTCGTCACATCCTCATCGTGGCCTGCGACCCCGTGGACCGAAAAGCTGGCGTTGGCAGGGACCGTGACAGCGATCGCGCCGGTGTGATTGTTCACCTCCAGGTTGCCGAGCGGCATCCCCGTCGAGACCGTCACGTCCGCGTTGCTGTCTTCTATATGCGCGTCCCCGACCAGGTCGGTCACCTCGATGTTCTTCTCGCGGGTGATGAGGTGCAGACCCCCTGACGGACTCCCCAGGCGCAGACCGTCCGAGTCAAAGGTCAGTTCGCCGCCCAGCTTCGGCGCGTCGAGGCTGGTGCGGCTGGAGTGAAAGTGCACCTCTGCACCGATGCCCTCCAGGCGGATATCGCCAAAGAAGTCCCCGTTGAGCAGGCTGCGTCCCTGGACTTCCGAGACCGAAACATCGTTCGCCCGGCCATCGATCGCGAGATCGCCGGCGATGGCGTGCGCCTTGAGGTCGCCGTGATCCATCTGAACGTGCGCCCCGGCGCCCAGGTTGTCGAGCGTCACGTCGCCATGGGCGTCGCTCACCTCCACGCTGCGCCGCACGCCGGAGACCTCGACATCGCCGTGCGTGGTGTGAACGACCAGCGCGATGCCGGCCGGCACGGTGACCTTGAGGTCGACACTCGCGCCCTCGCGTCCCGGGGTGGACAGCCTGAGGTCGCCCCCCGGACCGCTCCATTCGGCACGGGTCGCGTCCAAGATGCGGCGCGCCGCCTCATCGGATCCGGCGTGGGCGACCTGGCGCGCCTCCACCCGGACTTCGCTCGGGCCCGCATCGGCAGCCGTCGAGACCACGACCTCGCCGCGCGCATTCTCGATGGTCAGGGTGCCGGCGGCCGCAATGGGTCGAATCAGCGTGTGGACCTCGGTGTGCTGCTCTCCGAACAGGGCAGGCCAGTTGCCCGGGTCGTCAAAGACATCGTTCCAATGACTGCTCCAGGGCGCCAGTCCGGTGGCCAGATGGCTGCCGCCGCCCAGCACCGAGAACAGCACGATCAGCCAGACGATGCCGCCAACCGAACGCCGGCCGGGCTGCGCGTTGTTGCGGTCGAGAAAGTACTCGCCCAGCAGCCCCAGCCCGATCAGGATCAGCACGACCGGCCACCAGCGCGCGTACCAGGGCCAGAAGGTCGAGGCCCGCAGGCGGCCTGTCTCGAGCAGCAGTGCGATGACGCCGACTGCAATCAGCACCAGCGGGCCGACGAAGGACGGACGGCGCGCGAGGTAGGCATACTGCGCCTTGTACTGCGCGCGCTGCAGTCGGTTCAGGTTCCGGGCCTGCCGACGCGCATCCCGGGGAGAGTAGGGTGGAGGCATGGTGGCCATGGCTAGCTCTTTTCCTCGGGCACTGCCGTGTAGCCGGCGGCCGATGAGAGCGGTGCAGGTGCGATATGCGCCAGTCCTGTACCGGGAACGGCGGCCGGCGAGGGAGAGACCACCGTGCCCTGCGGCGGGTAGCCGGTCGGGGCAAAGCCCTGCGGCGGGTAGAGCGGCGTGGGATCAGCCGCCAGCATGGCTGTTTCCACCAGCCGCAGCACGCCGGCCACGATCAAGTAGAGCGGCCAGCTCCGGCTGAAGCTCAGCACGTGCCATTGCGCCAGCGCCGCGGTGACGCCGAAGGTCAGCAGGTAGATGGGTCCGCGGATACGTCGATAGAAGAGATAGTTCATAGAGCCCCCCCGGCGCGGCGGTTCGCGCGCACCCGGCTAAAGAGCAGTCCGGCCCCGACCAGGATGATCAGCACCGGCCACCCCCGTCCAATCCAGTCCAGGCGAAACACGCCCAGTGTGCTGAGCAGAAAGAGCACGCCGACTCCGATGAGCACGATCGCGCCGATCGGCTCCGACCGGCCGACGTAGGGCGCATACGGCGCCGGCGCCCCGGGCGGGTAGGCTGTGGGGGGGAAAGGCGCTGCCGCGGCGGCCCCACTATGCGCTGCACCTGCTTCGGGCGCGTAGGCGTCTGCTCTCGGACCGGCACCGGCAGACGGAATGCCCGCATCCGGCGCAAACGCCGTCGCCGCTCCTGAGACCGCTCCCGGAACGGGCTGTCCGGTCCATTCGGCGCTGCCTGCGCCCGCCCCGGGCCCGGTCTGTGGCGGCGTATACACAGCAGGCGGCATGCCCAGGCGTTGGCCCAGATCGTTCAGGCCGAACGGATCCGGGAGCGGGGTGCCGTCGCGCCGGGCTACCGCTGTCTGTACCGCGTCGAAGACCTGGTAAAAGACCCAGGCCGCCACCAGGATGCCCGCGGAGTCGAGGTGTTCGGTGATGCTGACCAGGATCACGAAGACGATCACATGCGCGAAGGCCTTGACGAACTGGCCGTTGTACATGGCGCCCACGCCCGGAATCAGCCCCAGGAAACCGGCCAGTACCGGACTGGGAGCGCCGCTGGTAGGAGCACCGGGCACCTGGACCCAGGCAGCCGGAGAAGCCGGAGCGCCGGCCCGGGCCGTGGGGCCGGCAGTACCGGCGAAAGTCCCGCCGCCGTAGCCGGAGCCGGGATGGAGCCGCGCCGCCAGGCAAGGTTCGCAGTAGACGACCCCGGCAACCGGACGCACGCACTGCGTGCAAAGCGGCTTGCCACAGTTCTGGCAGTAGGCCGAGACAACAAGGTCAGGATGATTGGCGCAGTTCATGAGCGGTTCCTCTCTGTACCCGGGGCGCACTTGCTTCCTCGCGCTCCCCGGGGTGCTGCGGAGCCCGCGCGTGCGCAGGCGAGCAGGTCTGCCCGCTCGAAGACCGGCCGCGGCCGCGCCTGCGCATACCGGACCGAGACCGCCCAACCGTAGAGCACGGGCTGGGCCTGCTCGCCGCCTCGGTCCGCGGCTCCCGCGTGGCCCGGACCGGCAGGTTGTTTCTGCTTGCCCGGCGTTGTCTTGGGAGGGGCGTCCGGGCTTTGGCCTGCAGCCGGTCCGGCGCCTGCTTTCGAGCCGGTCTTCGAAGCTCCGGCTCCGCTCCCGCGCGGGGGTGGCGTAGGTCCTTCTGCCGGCGCGTCGCTGTCGTGGCGTATGTCGTGCATCTTCGACTCGACCTCGTAGACCAGGCGCAGGTTCTCATAGAAGCTGACTACCTGCTTCTTCGTTCCATAGAACGACCGGCTCACATTGGCCTGCACCACCTGGGGCCGCAGCTCGGCCGCATGGACCGAGGTCAGCCGCACGCCGACCAGGCTCAGCGTCAGCGCTATAGAAAAAAACGCCATCCCGGCGGTCATCAGCATGCGGGCGTTCTGGGCGCCGCGCGCGGCGATCATTCCGGAATGCGGAGCAGCCAGAAAGGGAATCCCCCACCGCGCGGCCTGACCGCCGATCGCCGCGCCGGTGCCGATCGCAAAATCCGCTTCCCGGCCCGCACCCTGCGTCTTGGCCAGGATCCGCGAAAGCAGGTCGACCGGCGCTGCGGGCGTGCTTGCTTCGAGCAGCCTGAGCCACTGCCGGCCCTGCCGCGCCTGCTCGAGGAGCTCCGCGCAGCCCGGGCACTTGCCGCTATGCTCGACGAAGACGGCCTCGACTTCAGGCGCGAGCCTGCCGCCCTCGGCGTCCATCTTGTCCGCCAGCAGCGCCTCCCACTGCTCGCACTCGAGCTCGGAGGCGTTCGTCCGCGTTTCTCCCGCGTTGTTCTTGCCGCTCGCGTCAGCCATCTCAGCTCACCTGCAATGCGTTTGGGCGCAGCAGCCGGGCGAGTTCGGCGCGCCCCCGGCTGATGCGCGACTTGACAGTGCCCTCCGGTACCCGCAGCACCGAGGCGATCTCCCTGTAGTCCATATCCTGCAGATCGCGCAGGATGACCGCCTCCCGCAGCTCCGGCGAAACCCTGGTCAGCGCCTGCTGCACCATCGTTTCGAGCTCGCGCTGCACGGCATTCTGGTGGGGGCTCCGGGCTTTATCTTCCAGATGCAGCCGCTCGCTCCCCGGGCGGCTCTCCGCCTGGTCCCAGCCGGCGTCGATCGATTCGGTGGCACGCTGCTGCTTGGAGCGCCGAAAGTGATCGACGAGCAGGTTGCGGGTCATCGTTGTGAGCCAGGTCTGAAAGCTGCCCCGGGCACCGTCAAAGGCGCGCAGGTTGCCGTAGACCTTCAGAAACACCTCCTGGGTCAGGTCTTCGGCGTCATGCGAGGAGCCGGTGAAGCGATAGCAGAGTCCATAGACACGGCCGTGGTGGGTCCGCACCAACTCGACCCAGGCCAGTGAGTCACCGTTCAGGCATCGCCGTACGATCGCCTGCCAGTCTGCAGCCACCCGCGTCTCCTCCAGCCGTGTCTTGGCTTCGGCCGTGGGCAGCGTCGTTTCGGCCGGGCTCGGGGTCACGGTCAGCCGCCCCGGGTCGGCTGCCATGCGACGGGTCCGGGGAACGCCCGCGATCCCTGCCACTCCCAAAGCACCCCACGTCATTGTGCCTGCCGCGCTCATGGACCCTAGTACGCAGCCATGCGCAGGTTGGTTCCAGCCGCGTTCGATCCGGTCCACGCCTTTGTAGCAGATAAGCATAGCCTACGGGCACCGCCAGCGATGCGGGTGGTCGGCCGGGGCGCGTGGCGCGCCGAGGCCCGCTGGACGTCGAAGACACCTCGCGATGCGGCGATTACACTCTTGAGGATGGCGCTCGCATTCACGACCTCGTATCTCGAGGATGCCCTCGCGCTCCTCGGCTATTACAAGAGACTTGCAGAACGTGCGATGGAACAAGTCACCGAGGAGCAGCTTTTTGCCGTGCTCGATGAAGAGACAAATTCCATTGCCATCATCGTCAAGCACATGGCAGGCAATATGCGTTCCCGCTGGACCGACTTTTTCACCACGGACGGCGAAAAGCCGGATCGGGACCGGGACAGCGAGTTTGTCGACCCACCGGCAACGCGCGAGGCGCTGCTCAAAGTATGGGAGGGCGGCTGGACGCGTCTCTTCGCTACGCTCGAATCGCTCACCGAGGCCGACCTTGTGCGCGCGGTGACGATCCGGGGCGAAGCGCACTCAGTCCTGCAGGCCGTGAACCGTCAGCTCGCGCACTACCCGCATCATGTCGGGCAGATCGTCCTGCTGGCAAAGCATTGGGCGAGCGGCAGCTGGCGATCCCTGAGCATTCCGCGCAACCGGTCGGCGGAGTTCCATCAGGATGTCGCGGCCGGTAAGCTGAGCCAAAGGTAGAAGGGCTGGCCAGGCCCGGTCAGTGCACGAGCTGCGTGCGCTGCTTCTGGCACGCTTCGCACAGCCCGAGGACGTCGACGGCCAGGCGATGCACCACAAACCCGCCGGGGAGGCGATGTTCGAGGTTGGTAAGGCCAAGCAGCTCGGCATCGATATCCGAGATCGATTTGCACTCGGTGCACACCAGGTGGTGGTGCTCGGTGTGGTTGGTCTCGACGCGCATGGAGCCATGATGCAGGCTCACCTGGTGAAAGATACCGCTTTCGATAAACAGGTGGATATTCTTATAGACGGTGGCCAGCGAGATCGAGGGAATCCGCCGCTTGACGCGAGCGTACACCTCTTCCGGGCTGGGATGGCCATCGATGGCGGCCAGGACTTCGTAGATCACCTGGCGCTGGTGGGTCACGGCAAGGCCCGCCTGCTCGCACACTCTCCGGAACTGGCTGGTCTCCTGTTGCGTCATTCTTCCTATCCTAACGAGAACGGTTCTGCTCTGTCACCAATGATGCCTGCGGGGTTTGCTTCCCAAACTGGGCGAACGTGGCCAAACTTTAGTTTGCCGGCTCCCCTTTGCAGCATCCGGGCCGCAAACTCCAATGCTATCTTCTAGCCAGAAAGAAGGTCCACCCGGAAAGCAGGCCCACCATGGTTGAACAAATTCAAACCACCCCTCCCTATGATGTACTTTCGACGTTAGGAACTGCTGCATCTGACACAAAATCCTCCGGCACGCAGAGCAGCACCCATGCCGCAGCCACTCCTTCCAAGAAGGAGGACGACACGATCACCCTCTCGGCCGCGGCGCAGGCCAACCAGCTCTACGAGCAGGGCAACAGCGTTTCGCAGATTGCAGCCCTGCTCGGGCTGCCTACTGCCACGGTCGACAACGATCTGAACCTGAATACAAATTCGGATTCCTCGACGACCACGCAGAGTGTCCAGCCGACCACTTCACAGACCCCGGCGACCCAGGTCAGCCCGGCTGATGGAGCGACGGCTTCAACCGCTGCCTCCTCGCCCTACACGGCACCCGCGCATACCACCAGCGCGGTTTCCTAGGTCGGCTCGTCGAGGCGCGTTTGGCCCGGGTACTCCCCGGCGCGCGCCGCTTTTTTCCCAAAACGAGGCCGGAGCTCGCCCGCTTGCAGGCAGGCGATCCTCCGGCCAGGTTTGGGGTGGGTTTGCCGCGGTTTGCTCTAGCGAAGCTTCGAGGGGGAACCGGGTGTGTGCGCGACCGTCGAGTCCTCGACGTCCAGTTCTTCGCGCCGCACGCTGCCACCGACCTCCTGCACGCTCTCGATCTGGCGCTTGCCGACCGCAACCTCTTCCCGCACGACTGTCTGCTTGTCCAGGCTGGCCCGCTCCTCGGTTAAGGGAATACGGATCTCGGAATCCGCGCCAATCTCTCCGGCAACCGCCGTCGCGCCGGTCACGGGCAATCTCTCAATCACCAGCTCCTCGCGGGTGACGGGCACCTGCACGGTCTGCTGCTCGGTGATCACTTCCTTGCGAATCCGCACCTCGCCCCGGCTGATGCGGTCTTTTTGCACACGCAGCACCTCGCCCAGCAGCTGGATCTTCTGCTGGCCGGCCGGCAGCGGCGTGCTGTAGTCGTAGTTGGCGTAATCGGTGCCCAGATCCGCGCCGTTCTCCTCGAGAATCGCCTCGGCCTCCGCTTCGCGACCATCCGCAGTCACCGTGACCACGGCTCCCTGCTGCGAGCCGATCCGGTGGCCGAAGTAGCGCGACCGTTCTTCCGGCACATTCAGACCCGAAAGCGAGTGGGAGAAGTCTTCATGGCCGTATTCGCCGGTGATCTCGTGCGAGCGGGTGGTGTCGGTGGTGCCCTCGGCCGCGTAGGGTTCGACGTCGCCCTCGTTGCCTTCAAAGAACTGCTTGAAGCGATCCCACGCGCTGGCCACCTTCGAGCCCGCGGCATGCGCCGTAGACCCGGCCGTGCCCGCAGAACCCGCTGCGGTCTCCCCGCTCTGCCCGCTCAGCGCGATGCCAATCTGACCTGTCGAGAAACCAGCCTGCTTCAGCGCCGAAACGGCCGCCTCGGCCGCTGTTTCACTCTTGAAATAACCGACCACGGTGCCTGTTGTGTTTGCCACGATAGATTCTCCTTGCAGCTTCTTGCAAAGGTTTGTCCACAGGGATCGGCACGGCGGGCTAACCATGTGTGGCAGCCTCAGACGATCGATGCAGAGGTTGATCTTTTGAAGGCGGGGTCTTTCGGATCGATACCTGCAGACCGCCGGCTGCAGCGTTGTCCTAAACAGTAGGAGGCAAACGGGCGGGGTAGGTTGCTGTGGAAATGATTAAGTTCGGGCGCAAAGAGGCGCGCCTGGCGGCCTGCACCGGGGGGCCGGAAGGCTCGAGCCTCGTGGGGCGGCGATGGCCAGGGAAGCGGAGACGCCATGCGTCTTCAGGCTGGGTTTGACCCGCGGCAGGCATCAGCCGGCGGAGACGCCGTCGTTGCCGAAAGCAGTCCTCGTTGCCGGCAGCATTCCAGAGGACGCCTGGGACCGGACCGGAGCAGGGCGACCGCGCCCGCCGCCGACTACCTAGCCCGGAACGGCCTCGCCCGGGAGTGATCTCGGACCCGGCACCCGGCGTCGCACCCGGCCTAGACTTCAGCATCCGGGCTTCGAAAGGGGGCGCGCCGCGCTCACCCCTTCCCGAACGATCAAGCCTGGACTTCGAGCATCCGGTCGAGCGCCACCCTGGCCCAGTGTTTCACGTCGCCGGGCACCCTGATCCGGTTCACCACGCGGCCTTCGACCAGGTTCTCGAGCACCCAACACAGGTGCTGGGGCGAGATGCGGAACATCGTCGTGCAGAGGCAGCCGGTGTCGTCGAGCGTGATGATCTTCTTGCCCTTCGGCGCATACTCCCGGGCCAGCCTGTTGACCAGGTGAATCTCGGTCCCGATCGCAAACATCGAGCCCGCCGGCGCCTCGTCGACCAGCTTGATCAGCCGCTCCGTCGAGCCCATCGCATCGGCCTTCTGGCAAACCTCCCAGCGGCACTCCGGATGCACGATCACCTGGATGCCGGGGTACTTGGCGCGGACCGCGTCCACGTGGTCGGGCAGAAAACGCTGGTGCACCGAGCAATGGCCCTTCCAGAGAATGATCTTTGCGGCTTTCAGGCGGGCCGGGGTCAGCCCGCCATTGATCTGGAACGGATCAAAGACCACCATGTCGGCCATCGGGATGCCCATCGCATGACCGGTATTGCGGCCCAGGTGCTGGTCGGGCAGGAAAAGAATCTTCTCGGAGCGCGCAAAGGCCCAGTCGAAGGCCTGGCGCGCATTCGAGGACGTGCAGACCAGCCCCCCCCGCTCGCCGCAGAATGCCTTGATCGCCGCCGTCGAGTTCATATAAGTGATGGGCAGGATGGTGTCCGGCGTGAGGCCGGAAGCCATGAGCGCATCCCAGCAGTCCTCTACCTGGCCGATCTCGGCCATATCGGCCATCGAGCAGCCGGCGTTCAGATCGGGCAGAATGACCTGCTGGCCGCCGGGCAGATCCGTACGGCCGAGCACGTCGGCGCTCTCCGCCATGAAGTGCACACCGCAGAAGACCAGGTACCGGGCGTCGGTCGCGGCAGCGATCTTCGAGAGCTTGTAGCTGTCGCCGGTGTAGTCGGCAAAGCGGATCACCTCGTCGCGCTGGTAGTGGTGACCGAGCAAAATGGCGGCCGAGCCGAGCTTGGCGCGGGCCGCGGCAATGCGGGCGTCCATGGTGTGATCGGGCAGCTCGAGGTAGTTTTCAAGCGAGCAGGCAGTGCCCGGCAGTGCCGGCGCAGCCTGGAGGTCGACGAGCGTCTCGGCGACAGGAACGTCTTCCGTGAGAGTACTCAAATTAGTAGTCCGCCTTCAGTCCACTAGCGTGGACGGGGATGTTGAAAGCTGAAACGAAGGCTGCAGAGGATTCGCTGCGGCAGCGAGTCGTCTTCCTCGGGTATAGAGAGATCCTCTGGGGTAACTTTCCCGTCACAGAAAAGTCTCAGCTGATCCGGCGTAAGCGCCCTATACCCGCGGGAAAACGGCTCCCAAGCCGCCCAACCCCCGGGGATGTTGCAACCTGTTTGTTACAGATGCGCGAACAGCTCTCGCGATGCATCCACGCACCCGCCGCACTCTTGATCAAGCCTTGATGGAACCTGATTGAAGAAGCGGTCGAGCCGTTGTCGTATTTTAACATCCGCCTTCCCGGCAACGTGCGAGGCCGAAGGCAGCTCCTGCATCGAGCCCGGCCGAAGCGGGGAAGCCCCCGGGCTCTCGGAACCCACCGGCTCCCCGTCCCGTCTCGGTACAAGGCATCTCCCTTACCCTTGTGACAGTTGCGCGGCTGACGGGTATCATCGGAGGCAGATGCACCTCGGCGACTCGATCTTCATCTTCATCCTGGCGCTCGTCCTCTTCGGACCGAAGAAGCTGCCCGAAATGGCCAAGCAGATCGGCAAGCTGATGGCCGAGTTTCGTCGCGCCAGCAATGACTTTCGCCTCCAGATCGACGAAGAGCTGCGCACCATGGAGCGCCAGGAACAGCTGGCGGCCCAGCAGAAGAAGCAGGAAGCCGAGCGGGCAGCGCTCCCCGGACCCAGCGTCCTTGCGCCCGCCGCCCCCGGGGAGCTGCTGGCAGGCGACAGCGCCGCGCCCACCCTCGGCCTGGGCCCGGCGCCGGGCGAGCCCGCACCGCTCCAGATCCTGCCCCCCAGCATCGGCGAGCAGGTAAGCGCCGGCACCCCCTACGCGGTTTCCGCCGACCCCAGCCCAGCGGACCAGGACCACCCCCTGCTCCAGGTCGACACCATCCCGGTCGACCCCGAGGCAGACCCCGCCCAACCCACCGGGCTCGCCGCGGCCGAGGCCAACGCGGCCCGGCTCGGCGAAACCCCCGAGACACTCGAGTCGCAGCAGGCCTCCCTGCATCATGGTTGACCGCAATGGCTGAGCTCATCGACCGCGCCCGCGCCGCGGTATCGGACCGCGCGGAGCTGCCCGGCATGAGCCTGATCGAGCACCTCGAAGAGCTGCGCCGCCGCTTCGTCCACATCATCGGCGCACTGATCGTCTCGTTCTTTGTCGGCTACTACTTCCGGGAAAAGATCTACGCCTTCATGCAGGCCCCCATCAGCTATGCGCTGACCCGGCACCACCTGGACCCGCAACTGGTCTACCACAACCCTGTGGACGGCTTTAATCTCTATCTCAAGATCAGCTTCATGGCCGGCTGCATCCTGGCTTCTCCCTACGTGCTCTACCAGGTCTGGCTCTTCATCTCGCCCGGCCTCTACAAGAACGAGAAGCGCTACATCTGGCCGTTCATGATCGCCACCGTCTCTCTGTTTCTGGCCGGGGCGTTCTTCGGCTACAAGTTCGTCTTTCCCGGCTCGCTCGACTTTCTGCTCTCCTACAGCGCCAAGTTCAAGCCGCTGATCGAGATCAATGAGTACACCGATCTCTTCCTGACCGTCATCCTCGGTCTCGGCATTACCTTTGAGCTGCCCATCCTGGTGCTCTTTCTCTCGCTCTTCGGCATCACCAATGCAACGTTTCTGTGGAAGAACCTGCGCTACGCCGTGCTCATCATCTTCGTCATCGCGGCCATCATCACGCCCACCCCGGACATCCTGACCATGTGCGTCTTTGCGACGCCGATGCTGGTGCTCTACCTGATCTCGATCGGCGTCTCCTACATGGTGCACCCCGCCTCGCGCAAGCGCCGGCGCGAGCGCGCGGAGAAGGCTTAGCCCCCGATGCACTCGTCCCTCGATCTGCCCAGGCGCCCGGCGCCTCGCTCGCCTGCCCGCCGTTTGCCCAGTGCCTGCCTGCTCGCGCTCCTGCTCCCGCTCCTGGCACACGCGACCGGCACGGAAAAGTTCAACGGCGCCGCGGCGCTCGCCTACGCCACCCAGTTCGTGCACGCAACCGGGCCCCGCTACAACGGCAGCCCCGGCCTGTCCAGGGCGCAGGCCTTCCTCAAGCACGCCTTCGCCGGCCAGAAAACCGCTCAGCTCGAAGATGATGCCTTCACCTCCTCCACCCCGGAAGGCCCGCAGCAGATGCACAACCTGATCGTGCGCTTCCCCGGCAAAAAGGATGGCGTGATCGTCCTCGCCACCCACTACGAGACCAACTACTGGCTGCGCGATCAGAATTTCGTCGGCGCCAACGACGGCGGCGCGACCACCGGCCTGCTGCTCGAGCTGGCCAATCACCTCCGCGGCCATACCCTGGACGGCTACTCGGTCTGGCTGGTCTTCTTCGATGGCGAGGAGTCGGTCGAGCCGCAGTGGACCGCCACCGACTCGCTCTACGGCAGCCGCCACCTGGCCGCCAAGTGGGCCGCCGATGGCACGCTCAAGCGCATCAAGGCCTTCCTGCTCGCCGACATGATCGGCGACAGAGACCTCAACATCGATCGCGACACTTACTCAACGCCCTGGCTGCTCGACCTGGTCAAAAAAGCCGCCGACGACCAAGGCTACGGCAAGTACTTCTTCGCCAAGCAGAACACCATCGAAGACGATCACAAGCCGTTCGCGCAACGCGGCGTGCCCTGCGCCGATATCATCGATATCGACTACGGCCCGGCGTCGGACCCGGGCGGCCCCGGCACCTTTCACCACACCGTCAAGGACACGCTCGACAAGCTGAGCGCCAAGAGCCTCACCATCAGCGGCAGCACGATTCTTGAGACGATCCGGCTGCTCGACCAGCGGTAAGTGCGAACCGCTTCTTCTCTTGCTGAGATCTTTCTTCCGAACACTGTCCCACGGGCGGGCGCCAGGACCCTCCCATAACCTTTCCGCTTCCCAGGCAAGCGCAACCTGTTCCGCAAAGGACAGCAACAGCGATGAAGCGTGCCTTCTCAAGGGCGATGATCGAGGCCGGCTTTATCGTCTTCCTCTTCTATGCCAACCTGCTGATGGGCGAGTTTACGCACTCCGGCCAGGGACGCGTGCGGGGCCTCGCCTGGGCATGCCACGACATCTTCACGGCGCCCAACTTCTTGATCGCTCTCCTGGCGGCCATTCTCGGCTACTTCGTCTTCGAATTTCTACGCAAGAGCTTGTAGGCCGCGCTGCCGGTAAGGATACGTAATGACCCCGACGATCGCCGGAGCCTCTGTTGCCTTCTGGATCAGCTTTCACGCGGTCGTCGCGACCGTGCTCTTTGTCGATCTCGTGCTGCTGCAGCGCACCAAGGTGGTCTCGCTGCGGACCGCCTGGGCCTGGACCGCGGTCATCGCCGCGATGGCGTTCTGCTTCGCGCTCTTTCTCTCCCGCACCCAAGGCTCGGAGCACGGGCTCCAGTTTCTCTCCGGCTACCTGGTCGAGGGCTCGCTCTCGGTCGACAACCTGTTCGTCTTCCTGCTGCTCTTCCGCTCGCTCAAGCTCGATGTCGAGCAGCAGCGGCGCGTGCTGCTGTGGGGTGTGCTGGGCGCGATCGTGCTGCGCGCGCTGTGCATCTTTGTCGGGGTCGCGCTGCTCGAGCGCTTTGCCTGGGTCGAGTACATCTTCGGCGCCATCCTGCTGATCGCCGGCGTGCGGCTGCTGCGGTCCAAGCCCGGCCACGATGCGCAGCCCGGCCCCATCCGCTGGCTCGGGGCGCGGGTCAAGCCGTGCGATCGCGGCAAGCCCCGTCTCCCGGCCTTCCTGCTCATCGTGCTCGCAGTCGAGGCGACCGACCTGATCTTCGCCCTCGATTCGATCCCGGCCGTGCTCGCCATCTCGCGCGACCCCTTCATCGTCTACACGTCCAATATCTTCGCGATCCTCGGCCTGCGCTCGCTCTACTTCGCCCTCGCCGACATGCTCAACAAGCTCCGCCTGCTGCACTACGGGCTGGCGCTGATCCTGATCTTCGTCGCCGGCAAGATGCTCGCCGCCCGGTGGGTGCATGTGCCCACGCTGGCCTCGCTGGGAGTCATCCTGGCGGTGCTCGCAGTATTCACCCTGGCCGGCAAGTTCGTACCCGCACCCACGCCACAGCGCTGATTGCACGCGAAGCCGCGCAGGAAAGCATCTAGAAACTGATGGTAGCCGTGGATCTTTGTA
>CAZZYH010000083.1:0-14402 GCA_964658225.1 Vulcanimicrobiota bacterium
GCCTTTGCCGACATACTCGTTGACCTGGTCCTTGCCGCGCTCGACGTACTCCCCTACCTGGCCGCTCACCTCGGTTGCGCGTCGCTTGAGGTACTCCTTTTTGCCGAGCGCGCCGGCGACCAGTTCCTCGCGCGTCTCCAGGCCGGCCTTCGGCGCATACAACACGCCCAGCAACGAACCGATTCCCAGTCCGGCGAGAAACCAGCTGAACCCGCTACCTTTTTCGTCTGACATCGTTTTCTCCTCGTATGAGTCGCTCTGAGATCGGGCGTCTGCCCGTCCTACTGCGCCGAGCGAGCAAAAGCACTCGTCCCGGAAGTAGATGCACGCCCGGGCCCCGGCGCTGCACTGGGGCCGCATTCAGGCTGCCGCGCGCGCGGCGCCGGGTCGACGGCGCGTGCGCGTTGCCCGCGGTTGCCTGCCCGTGCGTCCGGCCCCCGGGTCGGCGGGGACAGACGAGCGGGCGGGCGGGCAGACCGCCGCGCACACTCGGCCCGCGCAATGTTCATCCTGTCAAAAGGAGCTGCGAGGAGCTGCATGCCCGTAGAATCGGAGAACCTCGACTGGCGTTGAAACCTTCGAGCCGTGCTTGATGGCGAACCAGGCTGGCAAAGGGGGAACGACGACAGGGATGCGATGGCAAGGGAAGGCTTTGGTGACACGGAGAGGGACATGGCTGGTGGTGCTGGCTGGCGCCCTGCTGCTGGGGGGGATCACGGCGCTGGTGCGGATGACGCCCGCCGCTGCGCTGGCCCCCGAGGCAGGGCCGCAGGGGAGCCCCGGGCAGCGCCCGGGCAGCGCGCCGCCGGCGGCCGCCGAGGAGCCGGGCCGAGACGTGGTCCGGGTGCAGGTGGAGCACACCCTGTTCCATCCCATCGACGGCGTCGTGCTGCAGGTAGAGCGCATGAACGGCCGCATGGTCGGCACCCCGGGCAGGACCGTCTCGCTCGATGAACTCGATTCGTTCTCTGTCCAGATCGACCAGGCCGTCACCCGTCTGCACGCGCGTGATCTTTCCTCGCTGATCAACAGCTACCTGCTCAAGCAGGCCGACAGCGCCATCCGCAGCGTGGATGTACATTTCGACGGGCAGCAGGTGGTGGTCCGGGGCCAGGTCCACAAGCTCGTGACCCTTCCCTTTGAAGGGCGCGGCGAGATCTCGGCCACGCCCGAGGGCGAGCTGCGCATGCACATGGCGGAGTTTCGCGTGGCCGGCATCCTCCATCGCGGCTTCCTGGCCTTGTTCGGCATCCGGCTGGACACGGTCGCGCAGCCCCGCCACAAGGCCAGCTTCCGGATCGAGGGGGATGACATTTTTACCTCGATCAACGACCTCTTTCCGCCGCCCCGCGTCTACGGGCGCCTGACGCGGGTGCACGTGGAGGGGCAGGACCTGGTCCAGGTGATCGGGATCCCCTTCGACCCCGGGGCGCCCACCGATGCCGCGCATCATCCCATCCGGACGATCGAGAAGGAGCTGCCCGACCCCAACTACATCTACTTCACCGGCGGCCGCATGCGCTTCGGGCGGGTGACGATGGACAATGTGGACCTGAAGCTGGTGGACCAGACGCCGGAGGATCCGTTCGATTTCTCGCTGCGCCACTACCAGCAACAGATCCAGGAGGGCTACGTCAAAGTCACCCCGTCGCAGGGGCTGGTGGTCTACACGGCAAAGCTGCATGAGGCGGCCGGGGGCAAGGCGAAGTAGGCGGCCGCATCCGGTTTGACACCCGGGTAGGCGCCATTTAGCGTCAGGCGAAGGGCTCCTGGAAAGCTGCCCTTCTCGCAACTCCCCGCAACCCATTGGGATGGACTCTTTGAGAAAACTCGGCTCGACCGCACTGCTGCTCGTGCTCGCCTGCAGGCCCACCGCCCACGCCCAGGACCTGGCCAGCTTCGAACACCGGATCACGTCCAAGGTGCTGGCGAACGGACTGACGCTGATTCTCTGCGAGCGGCCCGATGCGCCGGTCTTCTCCTACACCACAATCGTCGATGCGGGCGATGCCAACGATCCCGGCCAGCAATCCGGGCTGGCGCATATGTTCGAGCACCTGGCTTTTAAGGGAACCGAGGATATCGGCACCAAGGACTATCCCGCGGAGAAGGTCGCCCTGGCCCGGGTCGAACAGACCTACGCCGCCTATGACGCCGAGCAACGCAAGCGCGTCGGCCAGGACGCGGCCAGGCTCAAGGAGCTGAAGGCGCAGTTTGAGACGGCCGAAAAGGCAGCCGACGAGTTCGTGATCCCCAACGAGTTCACCGAGATCGCCGAGGTGAACGGGGTCTCCGGGCTGAACGCCTCGACCTCGCTCGACAGCACAAACTACTTCTGGAGCATGCCCGCCAACCGTCTGGAGCTTTGGGCCTACATGGAGTCGGACCGCATCGAGCATCCGGTGCCGAGGCAGTTCTACCGGGAGCGCAACGTGGTGATGGAAGAGCGGCGGATGCGGGTGGACTCGAGCCCGATCGGCCGGCTGGTCGAGCAGTTCCTGGCCGCAGCCTATGTCGCGCACCCCTACCAGCGGCCCAACGTCGGCTGGCAGAGCGAGCTGTCGCATCTCTCGGCGACCGAGGCGGAGGCGTTTCACAAGAAGTATTACGTTCCCGCCAACATGGTGATCGCGGTGGCAGGCGACCTCAAGGCGGCCGACGCGATGCCCATCCTCGAGAAGTACTTCGGGGCGATCCCGGCGGGGCCAAAGCCGGAAGACATGACGACGGTCGAGCCGCCCCAGACCTCCGAGCGGACCGTGACGATCACCGAGACCACGCAGCCGCTTTACCTGGAGGGGTACCACAAGCCGGATTACCGCGACCCCGATGACGCGGTCTACGACGCGATCCAGGATATCTTTTCAAACGGGCGCACCTCTCGGCTCTACCGTTCCCTGGTGCGCGACCAGCAGATCGCGGCCGAGGCGGAAGGGTTCAGCGGCTTTCCCGGCGACAAGTATCCCGGCTTGTTCGCCTTTTTCGCCGCGCCCAACCCCGGGCATAGCAATGAGGAGCTGCGCACGGCCATCCACAAGGAGATCGAGAAGCTGAAGACCACCGATGTGAGCGATGCGGAGCTGGCCATGTACAAGACGCGCACCCGCGCCGAGCTGCTGCGCGGGCTCGGCGACAACGAGGGCCTGGCCTCGCAGCTGGCGGAAAACCAGCTGCGCTTTGGCGACTGGCGGGAGCTGTTCCGGCAACTGGACCGGGTGGACAAGGTGCAGAAGGCGGATATCCGCCGGGTAGCGAACAAGATCTTCGTGGCGACCAACCGCACCTGGGCAGAAGTGAACGCGGCCCCGGAGGCGCTGGGCGGGCCGGGGCGGGCCGCGCCCTCGGCCGCCGGCGCCCCGGGCGGTGCACGATGAAGCGCCGGGCAGGGGCAAAGACTCCCCGGCGCAGTCCATGGCTGGGAGCCATCCCGCTGCTGGCCCTGGCCGGCTGCATGCCGCAAACCCTGGCCGCCCAGGCAGGTCACACGGTGATTCCGGCCGATGCCAGCCAGGCCAAGCAGCATGGCGCCTGGGAGACGATCCCGGTGCCCACACTGCCGGAGTTCCACCCCGTCGAGCCGCGGCGCATCGAGCTCAAAAACGGCGCGGTCCTTCTCCTGATCGAAGACCACGAGCTGCCCTTCATCAACGGCTTCATCGATATCCACGGCGGCGAACGCGACGTGCCCGCGGCCAAGGCGGGGATGGTCGAACTCTACGGCGAGACCTGGCGCACCAGCGGCAGCGCGAGCAAGGATGGAGACGCGCTCGATGATCTGCTCGAAGCCAAGGCGGCCAAGATCGAGACCTCCGGGGATATCGACTCGACCTCGATCTCCTGGTCGTGTCTCAAGGCGGATCAGGCAGAGGTGTTTGCGCTGATGCTCGACGTGCTGGAGCACCCGGCCTTCAACGCGCAGAAGCTGGCTCTGGCGCAGCAGCAGGCGGTCGCCGGCATTGTGCGCCGGAACGACAGCGCGGCGGCCATTGCGGGGCGCGAAGCCACCCGGCTGGTCTACGGCAACAACAGCCCCTACGCGCGGCAGCCGGAGGTGGCGAGCGTGATGAGCATCCAGCTGGCCGACCTGAAGCAGTGGCACGCCCAGACCGTCGTGCCCAACCGCATGGTGATCGGGGTGAGCGGGGACTTTGACGCGACCGCCATGGAAGCCCAGTTGCGCAAGGCCTTCGAGGGGCTCCCCAGGGGCGCGCCCGCGCCCCGCCCGGAGGAGCATTTCACCGGGCCCAAGCCCGGGCTCTTCCTGGTCGACAAACCGGATGTGAACCAGAGCGATGTCTACATTGTTGGCCTCGGCACGCGGCGCGACGACCCGGACTATTACGCGCTGGCGGTGATGAACGAGATCTTCGGGGGCGGTTTCGGCTCCCGACTCTTCCAGGACGTGCGCACCAAGATGGGCCTGGCCTATAGCGTGTCCGGGGGCGTGGGGTCGGCATACGACCATCCGGGAACCTTTCACGTGGTCGCCTCGACCAAGAGCGAGAGCACGACGGCGGCGACCGAAGAGATGCTCAAGGACATCGGCGAACTGAAGACCAGGCCCTTTACCGAGGATGAGCTGAGGATGGCCAAGGATCAACTGCTGAATTCCTTTGTCTTCAACTACGACTCGCGGGACAAGGTCTTGTCGGCAGCGGCGCGGCTGGAATTCTACGGCTACCCGGCGGATTTCCTCAATCGCTTTCGTGCCGGCTTGGAGCGGGTGACGCTGGCCGACCTGGAGCGGGTGGCCAGGACGCGGGTGGATGCCTCGAAGCTGGCGGTGCTGGTGGTGGGCAACCAGGCGGAGTTCGGCCGCGGGCTGGCCGCACTGCAGCTCGGGCCGCCGCAGCCGATCGACATCACCATCCCGATCCCCGATGCGTTGAAGAAGCAGATGATGGGGCCAGGGCAGTAGGGCGGCCCGGGCTTGATGGTTGCAATAAGACCCCCGGGCCGATCCGGACACGGTCATCCTGAGAGCTGCGACGGATTAGGATGCGGGCATTTTTTGGCATCAGCATCCTCGCAGAAGGCGCGCCGCGGGTCTTCGCAGGTGTAGGAAAAGGAAACCTATGTCATTCGCAATCGCGATCATGGCTGCCGGCAAGGGCACGCGGCTCAAATCCAGGCGACCCAAGGTTCTGCACCAGATCGGCGGCAAGCCGCTCTTGCGCCACGTCATCGATGCGGCGCTCCAGGTCGTTCCGGCAAGCGATCTCTATGTGATCGTGGGGCACCAGGCCGACCAGGTGCGGGCGGCGGTGGCGGGCACCGGCGTGCGCTTTGTCGACCAGAAGGAGCAGCGCGGCACCGGGCACGCCATCGGGCAGGCAGCCCAGGCCGTCTCCGGCTATGACAACCTGCTGGTGCTCTCAGGAGACGTGCCCCTGCTGCGGACAGAGACCATCCTCAAGCTGCGCGACTTTCACCTCGCCGAGCAGGCGGCCATGACCATTCTGACCGCCACGCCTGCCGACCCTGGCGGGTATGGGCGGGTCAAACGCCGGTCCAAGTGTTCCGACGAGGTCGAGAGCGTCGGCCCGGAGCCGGATGCTGCGTGCGCCGAGGTGGAGTACATCGTCGAGCAGAAATCGCTGGTGGGCGAGCAGCACGGGCTGCGGGAGATCAACACCGGCATCTACGCCTTTCAAACCGCGCCCCTGTTCCGGCATATTGGCGAGCTCGAGGCCAACAATGCCCACGGCGAGCTCTACCTGACCGACATGGCTGCCTTGCTGGTCAAGGCCGGCGAGCATGTGCTCGCGCTCGACGCCGGCCAGGCCGAAGAGGTGCTGGGCGCCAACACGATCGCCGAGATGATGGAGCTCGACCGCACGCTGCGTCGAGCGACGACGGCGCGGCTGATGGCCAATGGCGTGACGATCTTTCAGCCGGAGACGGTGCTGATCGACTCCGGTGTCGAGGTGGGCGCGGATACGGTGCTCGAGCCGTTCACCCAGCTGCTGGGCGCGACGGTGGTCGGCGAGGGTTGCCGAGTCCGCTCCTATTCGGTCCTCGAAGACACGAAGCTGGCAGACGGGGTGACGGTGCGACAGGGCTGTGTCGTGGAGCAATCGGAGATCGGCGCGGGCGCCATCCTGGGGCCCTATGCGCATCTTCGCCCGGAGTGTGTGGTCGCCGAGCAGGCGCACGTGGGCAACTTTGTCGAGCTTAAGAAGACGCGGCTGGGTCAGGGTTCGAAGGCCGGCCACCTGGCCTACCTGGGGGACGCGACGATCGGGGATGGGGTCAATATCGGGGCCGGCACCATTATTTGCAACTACGACGGTGTCGAGAAGCACAGGACCCACATCGGCGATGGGGTCTTTATCGGGAGCGATGCCGTGCTGGTGGCGCCGGTTACCATTGGCGCCGGGGCCTACGTGGCGGCGGGCTCGTGCGTCACCGAGACGGTGCCGGAGAACGCGCTGGCTGTGGGGCGCTCGCGCCAGGTGAACAAGGAAGGCTGGGCGACCAAGCGCCGGGCGCTGGCGGCCCGCCACAAGGCTTGACCCGGTCCGGGGCCCTGAGGCGAGGCGGGCGCGACTAGGCGCGGGCGGCTGTGCCCTCGGGGCGCGCGGCTCCGGTTTCTTCTTCCCCTGCCGGAGGGGAGGCGCCCTCCCGCCCGGAGGCGGCGGCCTGGATCGAGGCCAGCACATTGCGCATCCGGATACGCGCGGAGAAGTGGGCCTGCTGCACGTCCCGCTCGCTCCGGTCCAGCAGCGAGGCCACGCGCGCGGTCGAGTAAGCTTCCACATCCTTCAGCAGGAAGACCAGCCGCTCGATAGGAGGCAGCAAGCGCAGGGCCTCTTCCATATCGGTGCGCCGGTTGGCTGCGCGGGCGAGCGAGCGCTCCGTATCGGGCACCGCGGCCGCAACCGATTGCAGGGAAAAGCGCCGCTCCAGTTCAACCATCAGCGCCTGATCGACGACGCAGGCATCCGGCTCTTTTTGCCGGGCGAAGGCGTTGACGAAGGTATCGGTAAGAATGTGCTCGGCTTCGAGTTCATTCGCCGTCATGTAGTAGCCCACCGCGAAGACGCGATGCCGGTGGCTTTCAAACACATCCCGCTGCCGCTCTTCCTCGGTCAGCTTTCGCGCATCGGTGGCGACCATGCTGGTAGCAGTCGCGGGAGCAAGCTGACGTTCCAAATCGAACAAGAGGAAAACCTCGGACCGGCTTTTGTCGTTCTATGCCATCATCTTAGCGCCTTTGTCGTCAACCCATGCTCGGCCCGGGCGGCTCCGGGCTCTGGACAAGGCGGTGCCTTGCCGGAGCAGACTCGCGGTCGCAAGTAACGGACAGCGCGCAGTTGCCGATAAGGAAGCAGACGCGGAACGGGAAGCCGGGCGGCCCCCGGTGCAGGAAATTGGTTTCGCGGCCGCCTAAGTTCTGTCAGAATTACATAGAAATCCGCGGGCGAGGGAGCCCCCCGCCGGGTTGACAAGGAAAAAAGTGCCATGGCTGCCGAGCGAATCCTGGTCATCGACGAAGAACCGCTGATGCGCACGCTGCTCACCACGACGCTCCGCAAGGTGGGGTACGTGGTGGATATGGCCGAGGGTCCGCAGGAGGCGCTCCGCCTGCTGCGCGTGCAGAAGCACGACCTTGTCCTCTCCGACACGCTTACCGGGGAGATGACGGGGCTGGACCTGCTCGAACGGGTGAGTTCGCTCTACCCCCGGACAGCCTTCATCCTGATCTGTGTCGCACAGGATGCTTCGACCGCGGTCAAAGCGATGCGGCTGGGTGCGGTCGACGTGATGCTGAAGCCGTTTGAACCGGAAACCCTGCTTGAGAGCGTGCGGCGGGGGCTGACCCAGGGCGCGGAACGTCATCACAATCTCACCTATCGCGAGGGCCTGGAGCAGTTGGTAGAAGCGCGCACCCATATGCTGCGCCAGGCGGTCAATGAACTCGAACGATCCTACGACATCACGCTCGAGGCGCTCGGCGATGCACTCGATCTGAAGGATTCAGAGACCGAGGGCCACTCCCGAAGGGTCACCGCGTACACCATCGCTCTGGCGCGGGTGATGGGACTGCCCCAATCCGAGATCAAGATCATCGCGCGCGGGGCCTTTCTGCATGACATCGGGAAGATGGCCATCCCGGACGCGATCCTGCTCAAGCCGGGCCGCCTGGACGGCGACGAGCAGTCGATCATGCGCGAACACTGCCTGAGCGGCTACCTGATCGTGCGCAAGATCCCCTTTCTCAAGGACGCCTCCGAGATCATTTACAGCCACCAGGAGCACTTTGACGGCAGCGGCTACCCGCGCAAGCTGAAGGGCGACGATATCCCTCTCGGCTCGCGGATCTTCTCGGTCGCGGACACGCTCGATGCGATCACCTCGGACCGGCCGTACCGCAAGGGGACAAGCTTTGCGAATGCGCGCAAGGAGATTCTGCGCTGCGCCGGCACCCAGTTCGACCCCCTGGTGGTGGACGCATTCCTGGGCATGCCGCCGGAGATCTGGGAAGACCTGCGTGCCGAGATCGTGCGTCGAGGCCGCTCGCAAAACGAACCACTGGCCGCCACGGGTTGAGCCTTCGCCTGCGTCCGGGGGAGTTGGTGCGCGATGCCGGCCGCGGGCGTCTGGCATCGGGCCATCTCGGAGCACGCCGCCGGTCCCCAACCGTCTCGTACCAACGGGCTGGGGAGAGCTTTCCCGCGCTCTCCCCTGAGCCAGGACAGACGGCCATCTGCGTAGCAACGGGCACCGGGGGGGCTGCAGGAAGCGCAGCGATCAGCACGCTGCGCGACAGCAGGTTCTAGAGATCGTCTTCCCAGAGCCGTCCCTGCTGGTCGGAGCGGGTCAAGGGAACGGCTTCCCGCATCTTCGTCAGCAGTCTCCGGTTCCAGAGCACCACGGCGATTCCCCCACAGAATGCCGACGCGGTGACGATCAGGCCCATCTTCCAGGACCCGGGGCCCGCCGGCTCCGGGTAAGGCGGGGCTTCGGCAGGGGCCACCTCCGGGCCGTCCGCCGGGCCGGGCGGAGCTCCTTCCCAGGCGGCAGGCACCCCTCCAAACGCGGCCTCCAGGGTCGTTTTTGCCGGCGCTTGTTCGTTACGGCGTTTGCGGTCACGCAGCCACATCAGTTTTTTTTGGCTCCTTCATGCCTGTAAGTCTTTTAAAAATAGACTTTGTGGAAAACTTTCTCCATAAAATAGTAGTTGATGGCCGAAAGTATCCATAAAAGTGGTATCTTTATCTCAGTCGAAGGCATCGAGTTCGATGTCAGGCGAATGGGTCAGCGGTTGAGCAAGGCTCCCGGCCCGCCATCGACGAAGGTTAGCACCACAAGTTGCGTCACTGGCCTCCCGGCACGGACAGTCAAATGTTCGTGCCGTCTTTTTTTTGAAGGGATGACCGGAGTGCAAAGTGCCTTCTACGCAGATCGATAGAGACAGAGTAGGCTAAAGCGGGGCTCAAGCAGAGGCGTCCGCTCGCTTTTTCGCGTCGCGGGCGCCGGCCGACAGGGACCTCGCTTGCGTGCATGCATGAATCCGATAAGGAGCAACCACCCGATGAAGCGCACACTCGCAGCGGCCCTGATCTTTGCAGGGACGGTCGCCGGCTATGCACAGTGGTCGGATCCAGCGGCGGATCTTCCCGCCTACCATGCCCTGCCACCCGCCCGCGGCGCCACCCTGCCTCCGGTGCTTTCCGGCGCCCAGTTGACGGGGGAATACTTCCACTATCCCTGGCAGAAAAAGGTCTACGAGCAGGCGGCCCAGGTGCAGCGGGTGATCTACCAACTTCCCTGCTACTGCCGCTGCGACAAGGCGCTCGGGCACCAGAGTCTGCATAGCTGCTTTGAAGGCACGCACGGGGCCGTGTGTTCGACATGCGCGAAGGAAGGCGCTTACGCCTTCAAGATGACAAAGCTCGGCAAGACGCCGGCCGAAATCCGTGCCGGCATTGAAAAGAAGGAGTACGAGTCGATCGACCTGAACGCGCTGTAAGCGCAAGGTCGCCTTGTCTTATACTGGGGTACGAGGGGGCGTCACGGTTTCGACGGAATTGTTAGCGGCAAAGAGGCATGCCGGGGTCTGGGCACCCGTAATCGCCCGGAAAAACAGAATTGCCAACACTGAATTCGCACTCGCAGCTTAATTAACTAAGTTGCCGTTCTCCTGAGCTTTGTCTGCGGGCCCAGAGCGAACGTCATACAGCAGGCTGGTCTCCGATGGCTACGTCCGGGCCGACGAGACGAGATCTACGGGCTAGCGTTCGACCCACCTTGTCCGTTCTGAGGGTCGAGAGCGAAGTCTCTGGAACGTGACTGAGCATGGAGCCTCTCTTTGTTGTCGGCTGTTTCGGACGCGGGTTCGACTCCCGCCGCCTCCACCAATTCGAATCCCATCGCTTTTCCCCCTGCCTGATAGAGGCTGACCCCCGCCTCCGCGGCAGCCCCCCACCCGGGTGCAGAAGTACCCGGCAGGTGCGGCCGGCGCTACTCGTGAACGGCAAGCAGGATCACAGGGCCCGACGATTCCTGGTGCGCGTGATGCGCGAGGTAGGGCGTCACCGTGAGCACCAGTTCGGACTGATCGTCTTCTGTCGTGTTGTTGGTCGCCTGGGCAAAGCCGGGCAGCTGGTCCAGGCTCCCTGACTCCTGGCGAGAGAGCACGCTGGCAAACATGGCGCTTTGCTTCTCCGGCACGGAGATCACCGTCTTCAGCGTGCGGCTGGTGAGTACCGGGATGTTGTTGATCGAGCTGCCGGCCAGTGATTCGATCTTCATCTCGACGGCTAGTTGCACGCGGTCCTCCGCCTGGGTACGCGAGCGTACCTTGACCTCAAAGCCCAGGTCCTCATACTGGATCTCGGGAGTGGTGCTGCTGACAACGGTGCCGGTCGAGGAGGCATAGGCGCCGGTGTACAGGCCGGTCTCGACCGGATAGCGGGTGCCGACCTTCAGAGTGGCCGGCTCGTTCTCCCGCACCCGGACCAGGGCGCGGTCGAGGGTGCGCGTATCGGAGGAGTTCAAGGCCAGGTTTGCGGTCAGGGTACCGAAGGTCAGGCCGGTCTCGGTCAGTCCTCCTCCGAAGAGGGCGAAGGGCTCGGAGAGCACCCCGGTGACCAGTCCCTCTTCGACCAGGATGGCGGCGATGGCCGTGTAGTCGGTCGCCGAAGCCAGACCTGAGGAGATGATGGTATCGACGGCCGAGGCGTTGTTCGAGATCGCGGTGTTCACTTCCGTATCCAGATTGAAGGCGGTACTCGATTGCGGCAGCTGCACGCCGAGGTTGACGGTTCGACTCAGGTCCGCTTCCGAGAGGCTGAGATCGACCAGGATCTGGTTGTCCCCTGCAAAGAGTGGATCGATGGTCGCATTGAAGGCAGAGAGGCGCGACGCGGGCGCCTCAAGCGAAACGGTCTTGGCCGAAAGGTCGGCCGAGACCTTCACGACTTCGAAGACGGTCTTTGCGATGTTGGTGACGTCTTCGATTTCGGCGGCGCTGAGCGCAGGCAGGTGCAGCACTTCGGTCGCCTCCCGCTGCAGCAGTTGTCGATTTTCCTTCGTGTCCCGGGCCAGCAGTACATGCGTTGCATCGAGCGGGATCACGAGCAGACCGGTGGCCAGCTGCATCAACTGCTTGGCCTGGTCATAGTCCACGTCTTCGGTTTCGAAATGAATGTTGGCCGGATCGCGCTGCTCGGCTGCGAGCGCGTGCACTCCGTACTGTTCCAGAACCTGCCGGGCGATGGCCAGGGCGCCTCCACGCAGGTCGAAGGCGTGCCTGCCTGGCAGCGACGCGATCGCGGGGGGCGCGGTGATCTGGACCGTTGCAGACTCAATGGCCGTCCTGTCTGGCTCGCCGCTCGGCGGTGTCTGGGCGAGGAGCTCCGCGGTGCCGAGCCAGGCGGCGGCGCATAGCAGCGCGCGCTTGATTGTAAAGATCGGGGTCTTGCCGCCAACGGTACCTGCTGCGCCTTTCGGCCTGCATGCTGCCATGCTGGTAGGACGTGCGTGGATGCGGGAATGCTCGCGGTCGCCGCGCCGGTGCGAGGGGCATTTGTAGAGAAATGTCCGAACGCAAATTGAATGGAGCCTGGCTGCGTCTTTACCGCAGAGGACTTCATGACCGTATTCGAACAGCGTTCTGCAGCGTCGTCGCTGCGGGCGCAACGCAAGAACCTGCTCGGGGCCCCGTGCCTGCTTGCCTTTGCCGCGCTTCTCTGCTTTCCCTGCGGGGCCGAGCGCCTGCCTGCGACCGCGTCCGGGGCGAGCCTGTACAAGCAGGGCGTGGCCGCGGAGGCGCGCGACGACCTCGAAGCAGCCTACTCCTGCTACCACCAGGCCTTTCAGCACGAACCGGAAAACCTGCGTTACAAGACCGCCTATGAGCGGGTCCGCGTGCTTGCCGCAGCGATCCACGTAAGCCGCGGAGAGCGGCTCGAGGAGCAAGGCGAGTGGAAGCTGGCCGTGTTGGAATTTATGCGTGGACTCGAGATGGATCCTGGCAACGATCGCGCCAAGCAAGGCATTGGCCTGGCCCAGCAGCAGATCGATCACCCTGCGGCTTCTCCCCGCGAGACGCCCCTGCGCACAGCGGCGATTGCGAAGCTTGAAAGCATGCGCTCGCCGGTGGAACTGAAATCGCTCACCGCCGAGCCGCTGACGCTGCACATGATCGAAGATAGCCGGGAGATCTACCAGACCGTCGGCAAGTTAGCCGGCCTCAACATCATTTTTGATCCCGACTACACGGGCAAGCGCATCACGCTCGATCTGACCGGCGTGTCGGTGACCGATGCGCTGGGAATTGTCGCCAATCTTTCCAACACCTTCTGGCGGCCGGTCACGCCCAACACCATCTTCGTTGCGCAAAATACGCGGGGCAAGCGCACCGAACTCGACCAACTGGCGATCCAGACATTTTTCCTGGCCAATGCAGCCCAGCAGAATGATTTGAACGATCTGCAGACGGCGCTGCGCAATGTGTTGCCCAATGCCAAGCTCTACGGGGTTCCCAGCCAGAACGCGATCGTGATGCGCGCCACCCCGGACGAACTGATGCTGGCACAGAAGCTGATTACGGATCTCGACAAGGCCCGACCCGAGGTGGTGGTCGATGTCGCTGTACTCGAAGTTTCGCGCGACAAGCTGCGGGAGATCGGCATTCAACTGCCGCAGAGCGCGACGGTGAACCTGCAGGCCAGCACCGCGACCTCGACGACGACCACCTCGTCCACCTCCACCTCGTCCAGCGTGACGCTCAACACGCTGGCGCACCTGAATGGGACCAACTTCGCGGTGACCGTGGGAGAGGCGCAGGCCGAGATGCTGTTGACCGACAGCGATACGCGGGTGCTCCAGAATCCGCGGGTGCGCGCAACCGATGGACAGCAGGCTTTGCTCAAGATCGGCTCGCGCATTCCCATCGCCACCGGCACCTATACGGCGAGCACTTCCTCGAGCAGCAGCGGCACGCAAACCCAGTTTCAGTACGTGGATATCGGCGTCAACATCGACATGAAGCCAACCATCCACTTTGACCGCGATGTCACCCTGAAATTGAAGATCGAGGTCTCGGCCCACAGCGGCGACAGCACGATCAGCGGCGTGACCGAGCCCATCATCAGCCAGCGCACGATCGAGCAGGTAGTGCGCCTGAAGGAGGGCGAGGCCAACATCGTCGGAGGCCTGCTGCAGCAGAGCGAGAGCCTTACGGTAAGCGGCACGCCGGGTCTCGGCGAGGTGCCGCTTTTGAAATATCTGTTCAGCACGCAGAAGCGCGAGGTGACCGATGACGAGATCGTCTTTCTCCTCGTTCCCCACGTCGTGCGCGCGACCGAGTTGAGCAATCTCAACGTGCGCGACATCGACTCCGGGACCGCCGGCACGGTCGAGGTGCACCGCGGCGAGCCGGCCGCGAGCGGCGCCTCCCCGGGCGGCCAAAATTTGCCGCGCATCGCAGCACCCGGCAAACAGCCGGCCGGCACGGCTACCCCGGAGCCGCAAGCCGCCACCGAGCCACCACGCGAAGCCCCGCGCAAGGCCCCGAATGAGTCCCAAAGCGAGTCGCCGCAGCCTGCCAACCCGGCGGCCCCGGCTGTGCCCTAGGCGCGACCGGCTACGGGCCGGTCCTCAAAACTCCCGGAACTCCGCTCTGCAAGCCGTCGGCCGGGAAAGCTCGCGATCCAAGCCGGCGCTCCGGCGGCGGCCGGGCGAGGCGCCACCTTGAGGCTCTTGAGACCAAAACGCCGCGCCCCCGTTTGCGGACCGGGGGCGCGGCGGCTTTTTTCTGGTGCGTCTTCGTCAGTCGACGGTCAGGGTGAGGGTGGTTTCCGCGGTAATGCTGGCGTCCGAGGAATCGCTTCCATCGAGCGTCAGTGTGTAAGTCCCCTTCGCCACATCGGTCGAGGTCGAGGTGCTGGTCG
>CAZZYH010000084.1:0-14197 GCA_964658225.1 Vulcanimicrobiota bacterium
TGCCCGCGTTGACGCCGCGAAACGTGCCGCCGGCCGTGGTACGCTCGATATCCGCCTCCGCGATGGGCAGATTGTAGCGAGCGATGGCGATGTCGAGATTATTTTCTAGCGCGAGCAGGATCGCGTCCTCGAGCGAGAGATAAAGCTTGCCTTCGCGAATCAGGTCTTCGATCCGGGTCGAGTTGGCGAGGCTTGCCTGCGGCACCAGCGTCGATCGATAGGTGTCGAGCGGGTTGGAGGAGTGCGGCAGGTCGAGCCGCAATGCGGGCGCCGGGGCGGCAGTTTGCGCCACTGTGAACGGCACCCAGACGAGGATCAGCAACAGAGCAGAGGCGCGGCGAACCAGGGCGACGATCACGAGAGGGGCACTCCTGCAGCAGATTGCGAAGCATGCGGCGTCTGCGAGCCGCCCGCGGCCGTATCGCGAAACAGCCATCCGTCCCGCAGCTCAATCGTGCGCGTGCCATAGGCGGCATTTGCGTCCGAGTGGGTCACCTGGACCACGGTCGTGCCCTGCTGATTCAATTCGCGAAATAACTGCATGATCTCTTCCGCCTGCGAGGAATGCAGGTTGCCGGTCGGCTCGTCGGCCAGCAGCAGCAGGGGCTGGTGCACGACCGCGCGCGCGATGCCGACCAACTGCTGCTGACCGCCCGAGAGCTGGTTGGGGTACAGGTCCTTCTTGCCGACGATCTGGAATCGATCGAGCGTGTCGGCCACCATGGCCTGGCGCTGCTGGCGCGGTATATCTTTGTACGACAAGGGTAAGTCGATATTCTCGGCGACCGTTAGATCATCGAGTAAGTGGTAACTCTGGAAGACCATGCCGATCTGCTTCCGCGCAAGCTCGGCCCGTTGCTTGCGGTTCATCGCGTGCACCGGCTCCCCGGCGAAGAAGTACTCGCCGCGCCACTGGTCGTCAAGCATCGCAAGCACATTCAGGAGCGACGACTTACCCGCCCCCGATGGTCCCATGATGGTGACAAATTCGCCCTCGCCAATCGTAAGACTCAGGTTGCGCAGCACAAAGGTCTGCGCTGCTCCGGATTTGTAACTGCGTTCGATACCTTTGAGTGCAAGCATGGAGCATCCCTTCCTCAGCTTTACAGCTGGCGCAGTGTTTCGTTCGGGTTCAGCCTGGAGGCGCGCCACGCAGGCACCAGGCAGGAGGTTGTAGAAACGGCAAGCAGCAGCGCGGTCATGCCGGCAAATGTGGCCAGGTCAAGGGTGTCGGTATGAAAGAGAAGGCTGGCCAGAAAGCGCGTCAGCAGCGCCGAGGCAGCCAGCCCCGTCAGGAGCCCGGCAGCCGAGAGCGTCAGCCCGCGCCGGAGCACGAGCGAGAGCACGTCGCCGCGCTGGGCGCCGAGCGCGAGCCGCACGCCAAGCTCGGTGGTCCGCTGCGCCACCATGTAACTCAGCACGGCGTAGAGGCCGACCGCCGAGAGCAGCAGCGCAAGCGCGGCGAAACAGGAGAGCAGCAGCGTCTGAAACTTTTGCTGCCCGGTGGAGAGCGTGCGCAGGTTGGTGTGCACGCGGTAGACCGGCAGCGAGGCGTCCTCATGCGCGACCAGCGAGCGGACCGTTTCAATGTACGCGGCCGGCTCGCCCGTAACCCGCAGCCCGAACGTTGGCTGGATCAGGGGAATCTGGGCGAACGGGATGTAGTACTCGGGCGAGGCCGGATCGGTCAGATACCGGTGGGTCACATTCTGGACGACGCCGACGATCTCGCGCGATTCCGGCTTGTCGCTCGAGGAAAGATCAGAGCTCACCCGTTTGCCAAGAGCATCTTCGCCCGGGAAAAAGCGATCGGCGAAGGCCTGGTTGACGATCATCACCGGCGGGCTGTGCGGCCGGTCGTCCAGGCTGGAGAAAAGGCGTCCTCGCCGCAACGGCATCTGCATCGTCTGAAAGAAGTTTGAGGCCACCACGCTCGCATGGGAGCTCGGTTCTTCGCCGGGCGCGCTTGGATGCCCGTCGATCTGAAAGCTGATGCTCATATCGTTGCCGCTCAGCGGAACCGGATACCCAAACGTAGCCTGGCTTACACCCGGCACGGCCGCAAACCGAGCCTGCAGCTGCTGCGAGAACGCGAGCCGGCGCGCGTCGCCAAAGCGCTTCTCCGGCATGCCGACCTTGAAAGTGAGCAGGTGCTCCGGATTGAAACCTGGGTCGACGGAGAGCATGCGATCGAAGCTGCGGATCAACAGGCCCGCGCCCACGAGCAGGATCAGCCCGAGCGCCGTCTCACCGATCACCAGCACGCCATGCAGGCGGTTCTGCGCGCGGCCCGAGGTGCCGGTCCGCCCACCCTCGCGCAGCGCCAGCGCCGGGTCCTGGCGAGAGCTGCGCCACGCAGGCGCGACCCCGAAGAGCAGCCCGGTAGCGAGGGAGGCCGCCAGCGCAAACAAGAAGACATGCGGATTGAGCGCGAGTTCATGGAGCCGGGGAAGATCGGAGGGCAGCAGCGCCGGCGCTGCGCGGAGCGCGCCCGCGGCCAACGCGAAACCGATTCCGCCGCCAAGCCCGGAAAGGGTGAGCGACTCGATCAGCAGCTGGCGCATGATCTGCAGACGGCTGGCCCCGAGCGCAGCCCGCAGGGCCAGCTCCGGCCGCCGCCCCGCCGCGCGCGTGAGCAGCAAACCGGCAACATTGGCGCAGGCGATCAGCAGGAGAAAGCAGACCGCGGCGAAGAGAATATGCAGCGGCCGCGCCAGGTCGCCGGTCAGGTCCTGTTGCTCGGAGACGACACTGACTCCGGTCAGCCTCTTGTCCTCAGCAGGGTACTGCGCGGCCAAGCCCTGCTCGATGGTCTGCATCTCAGCCCGCGCCTGCTCGATGGTCACTCCGGGCGCGAGCCGTCCGATCACGCTCAACTGGTTCCAGCCGCGCTGCTGTGCGGAAGGATTGTTGCCCTCCTCGGCGGCCGACGGCGTCACCCACACCTGCGCGTCGGGCGAGTTGGGGAAGGCAAAGCCTGAGGGCAGGACCCCGACCACGGTATAGCCCTCATCGTTGACGTGCACGGTCTGTCCGACCGCCTCTGCGGCGCGTCCGAAGAGCGAGAGAGCGAGATCGTAACCGAGGATCAGGCTTCGCTGCCCGGCGGCCTCCTCTTGGCGCGTAAAGTTCCGGCCGAAGGCGGGCGAAACGCCCAGCACGGGGAAGAAATCCGAGGAGACGGCCAGGTTGTCGACCCGGCGAGCAGGCGCCTTGTCGCCCGCCGTGTCGATCGTCACCGACCCGCCGCTCCAGCAAGCCAGCGCGTCGAAGCTGCGGGCGCGGGCGCGCCAGTCGAAGAAATTCGGGTAAGAGGTGTCCGAAGGCACCGTCGCTGCGCCCGTCGAGCCCTGCGCCCGGGCCAGCGTATCGAGGGCAACGATGCGCTCGGGCTGCGGGAACGGCAGCGGGCGCAGCAGGACCGTATCCACCAGCGAAAAAACAGCCGTTGCCGCGCCCACCCCGAGCCCCAGCGTGAGCGCGGCTGTACATGCAAAGCCGAGCGAGTTGCGCAGCTGCCGCAAAGCGTAACGAAGATCGTGCCAAATAGCGAGCATGCTTGATTCTCCTTATTCTTCGCGCAGCAGCGCGGCAGGATCGGCCCGCAGCGCGCGTCGCGCCGGCAGCCAGGTTGCGGCCAGCGCCAGCACCGCCATGCTCAGGACCACGCCCAGCAGCACGACGGGGTCTTGCGATGTGGCCTGGTAGACGATGTGCGCGAGCAGGCGGCTGGCCGCCGCGCCGAGCGCCAGGCCTACGGCCGAGCCGATCAGCAGCAGCCGGGCCGGGCGGCCGAGCGCGGCCTTGAGGATCTGGCTGCGACCGGCGCCGAGCGCCACCCGCAGTCCCAGCTCGCGCAGACGTTTCGCTACCGAGTACGAAGCCATCCCAAAGATGCCGGTGATGGCCAGCATCGCCGCCAGGCCGCCCATGACCCCGAGCGAGGCGGTCGCGGCGACCGAGGGAAACAGGGCCATGCCCATCTCCGTCGGCCAGCCGGTGATCGTCACAGGCAGGTTGGGCTCAAGCTGGTTGAAGATACGCCGCACAGCGGCTGCTGTCGCGGGTTCGCCTGCCTGCGAACGGATGACGAAGGTCGCGCGCGTGTCGGGTGCGCGCGCGGTCGAGTAGAACATGGCTGAAGCCGGCGACTCGGCCAGCGTCACATACTTTCCATCCTCGACAATGCCAATGACCTGCCACCGCTGGGAGCCTCGCATGAAGTAGCGGCCCAGGGCATTTGTCGGGCCGTACAGCTTACGCGCCAGTGTCTGGTTGATGATGGCCACCCGGGGCGCCTTGTCGTCATCCTGCCATGTGAAATCGCGACCGGACAGCAGCCTGGTCTGCGCCGCTCCCAGATAGCCGGGCGAAACGATGTACCGGCTGGCATCGGCGATCGCGTTTGAGTCGCGAAAGTCGGTGGTGCCATCGGCGTAGACATTGGAATCGGTCGTGCTGAGGCTGAGCGGCAGAGTGTCGCCGAGGCCGACCGCGGTGACTCCGGGCAAGGCGGCCAGGGCGTCGAGCGCACGCTTCTGAAAGGTGAGCGCCTGCTCTGCGTTGTAACCCGCCATCTGCAGGTCCAGGCTGGCCAGCAGCGCGCCCTGCGGCTGAAAGCCATAGGACGTGTGCAGGCTGCGCTGAAGGCCGCGCACCGCCACCAGCGACGAAGTCACGAGCACCGAACACAGCACGATCTGCAGCACCAGCAGCGCATCGCGCAGAGGGAAACGCCTGCTCCCACCATCGCCCGACGGCCCGCTCTTGATCGTCGTATAGGCGTTCTCGCGCCAGATCTGCCGCACCGGCACCAGGCCGAAAAAGATCCCGCTGGCAACGGCGAGAACCAGCGCCAGCGCCGACACCCGGGCGTCCGCATTGACCATCACCTGCAGCGGAAAATCCGGCGAAGGCCGCCACAGGCTTAGCGAACGCAACACCGCCTGCGCGCCCACCAGCCCCAGCGCTCCACCAGCCAGCGAGACCAGCACTGCCTCGGTAACCAACTGCCGCAGCAGCGCACCCCGGCTCGCACCCAGCGCCAGACGGACGGCCATCTCCCGCGCCCGGTCCGAGGCGCGCGCGGCAAACAGACTGCCCAGGTTGGCGCAGGCAGCCAGCAGCACCAGCGCCGCCAGGCCCATGACGCCGAAGAGAAACGCCTGCACCGGGCCGCCCAGCAGATCGCCCAGCAGCCCCGGTCGCGACAGGCTGAAGCCCAGCTTCTCGTCGTCTGGGTACTGGTGCGCCATCCGCCTGGCCAGCGTGTTGATGTCGGCCGTCGCCTGGCCGACGCTCACCCCGGGCTTGAGCCGGCCCAGCATCCAGTTGCTGTGGTCGCCTCGGTTCTCGAAGTCGCTGTAGCCTTCGAGCTGCTCCTGCTGCAACAGGGGCACCCACAGGTCGGCTGCAAAGAAGAGCTCGGTCCCGGGAAAGCTCTTGGGCGCGACCCCCAGCACGGTGAACGGATGCTTGTTCAGCTCGATCACCTTGCCCACGATGTTCAGATCGCCGTTCAGATGGCGCCGCCAGTAGCTGTAGGCGAGCACCGCGTAGGGCGCGGAGTTGGGTCCGTGGCCATCGGCAGGATGAAAGAACCGCCCCAGCGCCGGCTGCACGCCGAGCACGTCAAAGTAGTTCTCCGATGTCTGGTAGAACCAGCTCTGCTCGACCGAGCCGGCCACACCGACCCCCACGCGGTCGATCTTGTAGGCAGCCACGCCGGAGAAGCTGCTGTTGTGGTCGCGCAGATCGCGGTAGTCGGGGTAGGACTGCGAGGGGGAAGACGAAGTTCCGCCCGTATTTCCCGTCCGATTGAAGAATACCAACTGCTGCGCATTGGGCACAGGCAGGGGTCGCAGCACGAGCGCATTGAGCACGCTGAACACGACCGCGTTCGCGCCCACGCCGAGCGCCAGCGTAAGCACGACCGTGAAGGCGAATCCAGGCGACCTGCGCAACTGGCGGAGTCCGTAGCGGATGTTATGAGCGAGGTTGGTCAGCACGATGCAGTCCCTCTGTTTCTTTCTTCGTCGAGCAAGAAGACGGCCATGGGTTAGTCCGTCCTCAGAGCGGTGACAGGATCGATCGCAGCGGCGCGCCGCGCGGGGAGCAGCGCTGCGATCAGGGCGACCAGGGTTACCAGCAGAACCGCCGCGGCCAGCGAAACCGGGTCGGCAGGCGAGACGCCGAACAGTTGCGAGCGCAGCAGGCTTGCGAGCGCGAAGGCGACCGGAACGGCGATGAGGATGCCGATCGCGGCGAGCGCGAAGACATCGACGAGGACGATGCGGGCGACGGCCGCGCGCGAGCTGCCGAGAGCGATGCGAATGCCGATCTCGCGGGTGCGCTGGGCGGTCGAGTAGGCCAGTACGCCGTAGAGGCCGACGCCGGCGAGCACGGTCGCGAGCACGCCGAAGAAGATGGCGAGAAGGGTGACCATGCGCTCGTTCGAGAGCGAGTCGTCGATCTGCTGGTCGATGGTGCGGAGCGAGACCAGGGCGAGCGATGGGTCAAGCTGCTGCATGGCGCGGCGGACGGTTGCGAGCGCCTGCTCGGGCGGCAGGGTGGTGCGCAGGTAGACAAAGAGCTGCCCGGGGCTGGGGTTCTGCTTGAGCGGGCGGAAGTAGGCGGGCAGGACTTCCTGGCGGATGCCGTCGTTCCTGGCATTGCGCACCACTCCGATAATCTCGGTATCGAGATTGACCTTGCTGCCACCGCCGCTGGCCATCCGGCGGTTGAGACAGCTGGCAGTGCTGCCGCAAAACTGCCGGACAAACGCCTCGTTCACGATGGCCACGGGAGGGTGGTCGCTCGTGTCTTGCTCGGTGAACGAACGCCCGGCGAGCAGCGGTATCTGCATGGCCGAAAAGAAGCCCGGGCTGACGAATGGACGCTCGACGACGATGTCGCTGTCAGCAGGAGCGGTGAAGCCGGCTACCGTCACATTGCCGGAGTTGGCGCAGCAGTCGAGCTCGGGATTATCGTTCGCGGCGACGGCTTCGACCCCGGGCAGCGCCGAGAGTGTGTCGAGGACCTGCTGGTGCAAGGCCGGCACGCGTTCGGGCGCGTAGCCGGAGAGCTTGGGGTTGATGCCGAAGGTGACCAGGTGTTCGGTCGAGAAGCCGACATCGACCGCGCGCAGCTTCTGCATCGTGCGGAGGAAGAGGCCGGCGCCGGCCAGCAGCAGGACGCTCAGGCCGATCTGCAAGCAGACGACGGCGCGGCGCAGGCTGAGCAGGCCGGGGTCGCCGGTGCCGCCTTGCTGGCGGAGGGTTGAGATCAGGTCCAGCCGGCGCAACTGCAGGGCCGGCGCCAGGCTGAAGACCACGCTGACGGCGAGGGCGATCGCGAAGTTGAAGGCCAGCAGGCGCAGGTCGATGGTGGAGGTGAAGTCGCCGTAGGCCTGGCCGCCGGTGAGCTGGTGGACCAGGGTCCGGAGGGCCAGCGGGGCGATGGCCATCCCGGCTGCCCCGCCGGCGATGCCGATCAGCAGGCCTTCGAGGAGCAGTTGCTGGAGGATGCGGGTGCGGCCTGCGCCGAGCGCGCAACGCACTGAGAACTCGCGCACGCGGCCGGCTGCGCGCACCAGCAAGAGGCTTGCGACGTTGATGGACGCCATGACGAGGACGAGAAGAGCCATCGACATGACGGCCAGCAGGGGCTTCTCGTAGGTGTCGCGGTCGTAGGAGAAGCCGCGCGCACCGGGGACGAGGAGCATGCGGCTGTTGGTCAGGAAATCGTCGGTGAAGCGCTGTGAACGGTGGCCGAGCGCTTTCAGTTCGTCGGCGCGGAGGGCGTGCCACAAGGGCTGCATCGCGACCTGGGCCTGGGCGCGCGAGACGCCGGGCTTGAGGCGGCCGAGGATGTTCATCCACTTGTCGGTGTGGTCGGTGAGCCGCTTGCCTTTGCCGGGGACGATCTCGTCCAGCATGGACATGGGCACGAAGAGATCGGGCGTCTCGCCCCAGACGGCGCTGCGAAAACCTTGGGCGGCCACGCCGAGGACCTGGAACGGGTGCCCGTTGAGCGAGACGGTCTCGCCGACCACTTTCGGGTCAGCGCCCAGCTTGTCCCGCCAGAAGGCGAAGCTGAGGACTGTGACCGGGTTGGCCCCGGGCTGGGTGTCATCCTGCGGGGTAAGCACGCGGCCGAGCGCGGGCTCTACGCCGAGCAGGGTGAAGTAGTTGCCGCTGACCAGCTCCGCTCGTCCTTGCTCGGGGTCTGCCTTGCGCACAAAGCCGATATCGGCCGGCGCGGTCGCGATCAGCCCCGCGAAGACCCGGTTGCGGTCCCGCAGGTCGCGGTACATCGGGTAGGAGAAGTAGGCTTCCTTGTCGCCCCCGTGCGAGCTCGCATGCCCCTCCCATGCCGTGCCTGTGCCTTCAAGGATGACCAGCCTTGCCGGGTCGCGAACCGGGAGCGCGCGCAACAGGGCCTGGTCGAGCAGCGAGAAGATGGCCGTGGTCGCGCCGATGCCGAGCGCGAGGGTGAGCATCGCGGTCGCGGCAAAGCCCGGCGAGCGGCGCAGCTGGCGGAGGGCGTAGCGAAGATCGTTCCAAAGTGTCTGCACGGTGACTCGGTTCTCCTGCCTGGTTCTCTCGCTCGTTGTGCCTGCTCGGCTCCGCCTGCTCGTTCGTCCTACCCGGCTCTGCTGCCCGGTTCACCTGCCCCGCTCCCTCACTCGGTTCTGAGGGCGTCCATCGGGTCCACGCGCGCCGCCCTCTGCGCGGGCAGCAGGCTGGCCAGCACAGCCGCGAGCAGGATGGCGAAGGCCGCGGCGGCAAGCGTGCTGGTGCTGCTGACCAGGATTTTGCTGATCGGATCGTCGCCGGTGTAGAGGGTCTCCTCGAGCACGCTCGAGACGGCGCGCCGGGCCAGCAAGGAACCGGCCGCGCCCAGCGTCAATCCTGTGAGCGAAAGCAGCACGCCACTGCGCACGACGCCGGCCAGGATGCGCGCCCGGTCCGCGCCGAGCGCCATGCGCACGCCGATCTCGCGGGTGCGCGCGGTGACCTGGTAGCTGAGCAGGCCGAAGAGGCCGATGACGGTGAGCAGCAGGGCAAAGCCGGCGAAGCCGCCCGAAAGCCAGGAGAAGAAGCGCGGAGCCGCCAGGCTCTGGTCGATCACCGACTGCATCGTCGAAAGCCGCGCAACCGGGATCTCCGGGTCCGCGGTCGCGATCGCGTGCTGCAGAACCGGGGCCAGATCGACTGCGGCCGCGGTGCGGATGGCAAAGCTGGTCGAGATCCAGCCGTTGACGATCTTCGTCATGGCGTCGGAGAACTGGGCGTAGGGCGCGTAGACCATGATGCCGGGCGCTTCGGCGAGCGAGTTGTTGCGGGTATCGCGGACGATGCCGACGATGCGGTAGTTGGTCTCGTTGCCCACCCGCACCTGTTGGCCAAGGGCGGATCGGCCCGGCCACCAGCGCCGCGCGGCGGTCTCGCTGATGACGGCCACCGGCGGGGTGTCGGCGCGGTCGTCCGGGGTGAGATCCCGGCCGGCGAGCAGGGGGATGCCCGCGGTGCGGAAGTAGCCGGGCGTAATGGCCCGGAACTCGATGACTCGATTGTGGCCCGGCTGGTCGAGGGGGCGCGCGCCGAGGTTCAGCCCGCGGTCGAGCGGCAGCCCGCTGATGGCCGCTGCCCGCTCGATGCCGGGGGTCGCGGCCAGCTCGCCGAGGACCTTCTCGATGAACTGCTTGGTGTGCAGCGTAGTGGCGTAATGATCGCCCTTGAGGGTGACCTGCGCGATGACCAGGTGGCCGGCCTCGACACCGGAAGGGACCGCGCGCAGCTTGAGGAAGCTCCCAAGCAGCAGCGAGGCGGCGGAGAGCAGCAGCATGGCAAAGGCCACCTGGGAGACGATCAGCGCCCGGCCCAGCCCGGCCTGCGCGCGGCTGGCGCCGGTAGAGTGGCCGGCGCCGAGCGCTGCGCGTGCGGCCGGCGCGAACAGAGAGCGCGACAGGGCGACAGCAGGAAGCAGCCCGAAGACCAGGCTGGTTGCGAGCGAGAGCAGCAGAACGCCCAGGGCCATCTGCCCGAAGTTTGCCTGCGCGTGCAGCAGCGGCATGGCGATGGGGGAAGCGGCGAGCAGGACCGGGGTCCCGATGCGGGCGAGCGCCGTCCCGCAGATGGCGCTGGCGAGCGCGAGCAGGAGCGCCTCGATGAGCAACAGGCCCAGCAGGCCGGTGCGGCTGGCCCCGAGCGCCGCGCGCAGGGCAAGCTCACGGCTGCGTCCGATCGCTCGGGAGGTGGCCAGGCCGGCCAGGTTGAGGCAGGCGACCAGCAGCACCGCGACCACGGCGGCCAGCAGGGTGAGCAGGCTGGCGCGCACACCGCCGGCCAGGACCTCCTGCAGCGGCCACAGCTTGTAGCCGTTCACCACCTTGCCGCCGGGCCCGGTCCAGCGCAGATAGTAGGGAGACTGGCGGTAGAAGGGCCGGGTAAGGCTGGCGAGCTCGGCCTGCGCCTGGGCGAGCGAGACACCGGGAGCCAGCCGCGCGATCATCTGGTAGTTGTCCCCGTCGTAGCCCGGGTCCTGGGGGTTGAGCTGCAGCGCGGTCCACACATCGGGCGCGGTTTCGACGCGGGTCATCGACTGCCCGGCGATGTGCAGCGATGCCGGCATGATGCCGATGACGGTGTAGGCGTCCTCGTTGAGGCGGATGGTGTGGTTGAGGATGGCGGGATTGCGATTGAAGACGCGCTGCCAGAGCGCGTCCGAGAGAACAACCGTACGGGGACCGTTGTGCCGGTCTTCGTCAGAGGAGAAGCCCCGGCCGAAGGCCGGCGCGACGCCGAGGGTAGGCAGGTAGCCCCGGCTCACATGCTGCTGGGCGACCTGGATGGAGTGGGTGGAGTCTGGCCCGGAGTAGGAGAGATTGACGCTGCCGACCGAGTCCTCCGCGATGCCGACCGAGGCGAAACTGCGGGCGTTTTGGGCGAGGAAGTCAGCCGAGGCGCCGACCTGCTCGGCGTTCGGCTTCTCCTGGGGGAAGGTAAAGGCAACGCCAACCAGGCGGTCGGCCTCTGGATAAGGCAGGGGCGCGAGCAAGACGCTCTGCACGACCGAGAGCATGGTCGCGGTGGCACCCAGGCCGAGCCCGAGGGTGAGAACGGCGGTGAGCGTAAAGCCGGGGGAGCGGCGCAGCTGGCGGAGGGCGTAGCGGAGGTGCGCAAAGAGAGTCGGCATGGATTTACTCCGTTCTGAGGGCCTGCATGGGATCGACCGACGCCGCCCGCCAGGCGGGTAGCAGCGCGGCGGCAACGGTTGTGAAGAGCAGGAGCAGGATCGCTGCGACCAGGGCGAGTCCGTTGCTGAAGAGCAGATGGCGATCGCTCGACGGCGTCCCGACCACGTTCTCGGCCACCCAGCGCGTGAGCAACGGTCGCGTCAGCCAGACCGTCGCGCCGCCGACCAGGGCCCCCAGCAGCGCCAGGCGCACGCTGCCCGCCACCATCGACCGCAGGATGCCGCCGCGGCTTGCGCCGAGCGCCATGCGCACGCCGAGCTCGCGGGTGCGCCTGGCCACCTGGTAGCTGAGCAGGCCGAAGAGGCCGATGGCGGTCAGCAGGACGCCAAAACCGGCAAAGCCTTCGGCCAGCTCGGTAAAGAAGCGCGGCGCGGCGACCGACCGGTCGACGACCTGCTGCATGGTCGTGAGCCTGGCGACCGGAATCTCGGGATCGACTGCGGCGACGGCTTGAGCGACCACCCGGGCGGTGTCGACGTCGGCAGACAGGCGCATCACAAAGCTGTCTGCAAAGAAGCCGTTCAACATCTTCGTCATCTGGTCGGAGAGCTGGGCGACCGGCAGGTAGACCTTAATGCTCGGCTGCTCGGCGCGGGTGCGGCCGGGCTCGTCGGCGACCACCCCCACGATGCGCCTTCCCTCTTTGCGGTCGGTGCCGACCGCGAGCCTGCTGCCGAGGGCCGAGTGGCCGGGCCACCAGCGGCGCGCGGCGGTCTCGTTGATCACGATCGCGGGCAGATTCGCCGGGCCATCGCTCGCCGCAAATTCACGCCCTTCGAGCACGGCCAGGCCCATGGTGCGGAAGTACTCCGGGGTGACCGCGCGCAGCTCGATCGTCTCGGCGAGCTGCGAGCGCGTGTCGGGGTAAATACCGCCCATGTAGAGGCCGCGATCGAGCGGCAGCCCGTTGATGGCCGCTGCGCCGGTCACGCCCGGGGAGCGGCGCAGGCGGGCGAGCACGTCCTCCATGAAGTGTTGGCTGGCGGTGGTCGAGCTGTACCGGGCACCCTTGAGGTTGGTCTGGAAGACAACCAGCTTCTGGGGAGCGAACCCGAGCGGTTGGCGGCGCAGCCGCAGGAACGTGCCGAGCAACAGCGAGGCGGTCGAAAGCAGCACGACGGCCAGGGCCATCTGCAGCACCAGCAAGGCTTGTCCGGCACGATTGCCGTTTCCGCCTGCGCGCCGTATCCCGGGCTGCAGGTTCGCCCTGGCCTGCCCCAGCGCCATTGCCGCCAGCGGCGCGCTGAACAGCAGCGCGGCCGCAAGGCCTGGCAGGATCGCCTGGAGGAGCACGGCTGTGGGCCCGGCAGGGCTGCCGAGCTGCGGAATGGGGACGGGTGAGGCCCGGAGAAGAAAGGGCACGAGCAGACGCGCGGTGAGCACGGCGAGCGCCACGCCGGACAGAGTGATCAGGCCCGCCTCAAAGAAGGCCATCCGCAGCAGACGGAGCGGGGAGGCGCCGAGAGCCGCGCGCAGCGCGAACTCAGGCTCGAGCTCGAGCGCGCGGGCCGTATGGAGCACCGCCAGGTTCAGGCAGGCCAGCAGCAGCACGGCCACCGAGGCCCACGCCATCACGATCAGGCTGGTGTGCACCTGGCCGGCGACCACGGTTGCCAGCGGCCAGAGGCGCAGATGCGGCGCCCACCGGCGGCCGTCGTCGTCGGTCCAGTCCTTTAAGTCGGGGTGCTCGCGCTCGAACGCGGCGTCGAGCGATTGCAGCTCTGCCTGGGCCTGCGCAAAGGACACCCCGGGCGCGAGCCGCGCATACATCATGAAGTTGCGGCAGCAGTAGCCCGGCTTTTGCGGGCCGCCCGCGAGCGCACGCCAGGCCTGCGGTTGGACCAGGCTGCGGGCGGGGGAGTCGGTCTCGGCGCGAAAGCTCTTCGGCATCACCCCGACGACCGTGATGCTCTCCTGGTTGAGCCGGACGGTGCGGCCGACGATCGAGCGGTCCCGGGCGAAGGCGCTTTGCCATAGACCGTCGCTCAGCACCAGCGCCTGGGGACCGCCGGGCCGGTCTTCTTCGGCGGAAAAGCCGCGGCCGAGCGCGGGCTGTACGCCGAGCGTGTCGAAATAGCCGCGCGAGACCTCGAGCAGGGTGATGCTGGCAGAATGGCCGTCGCCGCGAGAGAGATTGGCCGCCATTCCGGCCTGGCTGACCAGCGTGGCGGCCGCGAAGCTGCGACTGTGGCGCATGACGAAATCGCCGGCTTCGCCGGCCTGCCGGGCAGTGGCAGGGTCGCGCGGCCAGCCGAGCGAGACCCCGACCAGCCGCCCCGGCTGCGGATAGGGCAGCGGCGAGAGCAGCACCTGCCGGATGACGGTCGAGACGGTCGCGGTGACGCCGATGCCGAGCGCCAGGGTGAGGATCGCGGTCGCCGCGAAGCCGGGCGAGCGGCGCAGCCGGCGGAGGGCGTAGCGAAGATCCTGAAAGAGGGTCTGCATGGGTTACTCCGTTCTCAGGGATTCGATCGGGTCGACCGAGGCGGCGCGCCGCGTGGGGATCCTGGCGGCGGCGAGCACGGCGATGCCTTGGAGCCACAGCAGGGGCTGCCGGTACTGCTCGGCCAAAAACGAAAATCCGCGTCCCTCGGCCTGCGCGAGGAGCGCCGCATTGCGAGCGTCCGACATCGACCGCCAGCGCGGCGGCCGCAGGGTATGCGCGACCGCAGGCTCGATCGCGGCAAGCTCCGTACGCAACCGGCCCACCGTGCTGCCAGGGCGGCACGGCGCCATCCCCTGCGTGTCCCCCGGGTGCCGGTAGGCGTCGAGCCCAGGCGTGGCAGCCACGGCGGAAAGCAAGTGCATCGGCAGCATCGCCCGCTCGGCATTGCCGACAAAGATGCCCTCGTCATCCCGTGGGAGCACGCCCGCCACCGTCCCCGTGCAGCCCGCCACCGTCCCCCCGCGGCCGGAGATGGTCCCCCCGCGGCCGGA
>CAZZYH010000085.1:0-1379 GCA_964658225.1 Vulcanimicrobiota bacterium
TTGAGCAGGACTCGCTCGAGCAGCAACCATGCAGCCGCGCCCTGAGAGAACCGCTAGTGGGTTCCCTTGAGTGTGCCCCGCGAGGCAACAAAGCGCACCAGCGCTACAGAAATGACAATCAGCACGATCAGCACCAGCGAGCCCGCCCACGCGAGCCTGTGCCAGTCGTCATAAGGCGAGATGGCATAGATATAAATCTGCAGCGGCAGCGCTGCGATCGGCTGGTTGAGGTTATGACTCCAGAAATTATTGCCGAACGCGGTAAAGAGCAACGGCGCCGTCTCGCCCGCGACCCGGGCAAAGGCCAGCATGCAACCGGTAATGATACCCGGCGATGCCGTGCGCAGGGTGATCGAGAGCACCGACCGCCACGCCGGTACGCCGAGCCCGAGCGCGGCCTCCCGCACCGCGTTCGGCACCGTCGCCAGCATCTCTTCGGTCGTGCGCGTAATCGTTGGGATCATCATGATCCCGAGTGCGACGCCTCCGGAAAAAGCAGAGAAGTGCTTCTGCGGCAGCACGATCAAGGAGTAGACCGCGATCCCCATCACGATCGAAGGCACGCCGTTTAACACATCCGCGGTAAAGCGGACGGCATTTGCAAGCACGGTCCCGCGTCCAAACTCGGCAAGAAAGATCCCGCTCGCAATTCCGACCGGCACCCCCAGCAGACTGCCTACAGCCAGCAGCAGGCCGGAGCCGAAGATGGCATTTGCCATGCCGCCGCCTACCTCGCCGACCGGCCTTGGGACCTGCGTAAAGAAGGCGAAGTTCAGCGAACTTGCACCCTTGTAGAGCAGGTAGCAGAAGATCGCCACCAGCGGGGCGACCACGAGCAGCGTGCTGAGCAGAGCAAGGCCGGTGAAGAGATGGTTGGTGGCGGTGCGGAAGGCGGAGTTCGACCGGGTGGTCTGGCGGATATCGGGCGTCATGGTCGCCATACGCTAGGCCACCTGCACAGGCGCGCCGCGCGTCACGGCCCATACCAGCAGGCGGGCGATCGCGTTGACGACGATGGTTACGAGAAAGAGCGCGAGGCCGATCTCGACCAGCGCGCTGAGGTACATATCGTCGGAAGCCTCGCTGAACTCGTTCGCAATCACCGACGCCATGCTGTAGCCCGGCGCAAAGAGCGACTTCGCGATCTCTGGGCGATTGCCGATCACCATGGTGACCGCCATCGTCTCGCCCAGCGCCCGGCCCAGGCCAAGGATGATCGCCCCGACGATGCCGATGCGCGCATTGCGCAGCACGCCCATCCGGATCATCTCCCAGCGCGTGGCGCCCAGCGCCAGCACGGCCTCCCGCTGCATGTTCGGCACCGCGCTCATCACCTCGCGCGTGAGCGAGGAGATGATCGGCAGGATCATGATCGCCAG
>CAZZYH010000085.1:1389-12958 GCA_964658225.1 Vulcanimicrobiota bacterium
TCACCCCGGCGGCCAGCATGCTGACCCCGTAATTGGGCCCGGTGAACAGGCCGGTAAAGCCGAGCGACCGGCCCAGCACCGGGTTGACATGCTCGCGCAGCAGGGGCACCAGCACAAAGACCGCCCACAAGCCATACACCACGCTCGGAATCGCCGCCAGCAGTTCGGTCAAGAAGGCCAGCGGCGAGCGCAGCCACCGGGGGCACATCTCGGTCAGAAAGACCGCCAGCCCGATCGAGAGCGGCACCGCGATCAAGAGCGCCAGGAGCGAGGAGACCAGGGTGCCGTAGATGAAGGGAAACGCGCCAAAATCCCCCGAGACCGGGTCCCAGGCCGACTTGAAGAAGAAGCTCAGACCGAACTTGTGCAGGGTGAGCAGCGAGTGCTGCACGAGCTCGGTGGCAATGAGCGCGACGATCGCAAAGATACTGAGGGCGCAGGCCAGCATGAGCAGTCGAAACGACTTGTCCGGCCCCGCCGAGCTGCCGCGGCCGCGCAGGAACACCCGCATGAGGGAGGGCTCGGCTGGCGGAGCTTCGGCCCGCGCTGTCTGCGCCTGAACAGAAGGAATGACCTGGGTTTTAATATCCACCAACGCTGACCCTAACGTGCGCTTTTCAACAGAAGGTTAACAGCAGCCGCAGTGCGGGGAGCCCGGCGACGGCACGGGCGGCCCGCGGCTGCGTTCTGGCTGCGGTATGCAGCTTTCGCTTCGGCCGGGCTACTTCATCTGCGCGATGCTGGCCTTGACCTTGGCCGCGACGGCCGGCGGCAGCGGCGCATAGTAGAGCGAGGCTGCCTCCGACTCGCCATGTTCGAGCATCCAGCTCAGGAAGTCCCCCAGCACGTGACCCTTGGCCGCGTCCTGGGGGTGGGTCGGCACCAGCAGCCAGGTGAAGCTCGAGATCGGATAAGAGTCCTTGCCGGGGGCGTTGGTGATCGAAACCCGGTAGTCGGCCGGCATCGCCTTGACGCTCGCAGCGGCCGCCGTCACGCCGTCAATCGATGCCTTGACCCAGTTGCCGGCTGCATTCTTCACCATGCCGAACGGGATCTTGTTCTGCATCGAGTAGATCAGCTCCACGTAGCCGATCGCGCCGGGCATCTGCCGCACCAGCCCGGCCACAGCCTCGTTGCCCTTGCCGCCCAGGCCCTTGGGCCAGGGCACGGCCGTCGAGGCGCCGACCGAGTTCTTCCACTCGCTCGAAACCTTGGACAAGTAGTCTGTGAAGATAAAGGTCGTCCCGCTGCCATCGGAGCGGTGAATGACGATAATCTCCTGGTTCGGCAGCTTCACGCCCGCGTTATCCTTCGCGATGCGGCCATCGCTCCAGTTCGAGATCTTGCCCAGGTAGATATCGGCCAGCACATCGGGCGAAAACTTCAGCTCCTGCGAGACGCCGGGCAGGTTGTAGATCGGCACCACCGCCCCCAGCACGGTCGGGATATGCATGACCTTGATCTTCGAGTCCGAGATCTGCGCATCGGTCATCGGCCCGTCGGTGGCCCCGAAGTCCACCGTGCCCGAGGTCACCTGGCGAATGCCCCCGCCCGAACCGATGGGCTGGTAGTTGATCTCAACATTGGGGTGCTGCGCATGGTACTCGGAGAACCACTTGGAATAGATCGGATTTGGAAACGTGGCGCCTGCGCCATTCAGCTTCTGGGCAAAACCGCTCGTCGCCGCCCATACCAGCATCGTTGCCGCTATCCATTTCGCGTTCTTCAATGTGCTCTTCTCCCGATCGGCCAGCAGGCCCTCGATTACACTAGCCCAGTTTGGTTACGGCCCGATGAAAGCAGCCGGGCCGCCCGGCGGCCCCCGGCCGCTCCGGGATCCGGGATCCGCGGGGCTCTCAGCGGTCGGCCCGGCTAGGAAGCCGCTGTCGACGAAGCCGGAACCTTATCCTGCTTCTCGACCAGAGGCGCGGCCGGCAGGGTGAAGATAAACGTCGCGCCGGCCCCCAGCTCGCTTTCGACCCGGATCGTGCCGCCATGCGCCAGCACGATGTGCTTGGCGATGGCCAGCCCCAGCCCGGTGCCGCCCGAATCCCGGGACCGCGCCTTGTCGACCCGGTAAAAGCGTTCGAAGATGCGATCCAGGTGCTCGGAGGCGATGCCCTGCCCAAAGTCCTGCACGAAGAACTCCACCTCTGCCCGCTCTGAGTGCGCCGGCGCGCGCGCCCCCACCAGCACCCGCCCCCCGGCGCGCCCATACTTCATCGCGTTCTCGATCAGGTTGGCAAACACCTGCGTCAGTGCGTCCAGGTCCGCAAGCACCCAGGTCCCGGGCGAGTCGGCCATCTCCAGCAGCACATCGGACTCCAGAGCCATGCCGCCCAGCGACTCCAGCGCATCCTCGACCAGCGCATAGGCTCGGATGCGCTGCGGCTGGACCCGGTAATCCCCTGCCTCCACATTCGCGAGCGCCAGCAGATCTTCGGTCAGCCGGTTCATCCGGGTGGCGTTCTTGAGCACGATGGCCAGGAACTCGCGCGCCTGCACAGAGAGCCCGGTCTCGCTCTCGAGCACGGTATCTACATAGCCGGAGATGGAGGTGAGCGGGGTCCGCAGCTCGTGCGAAACGTTGGCGACAAAGTCCTGGCGCATCCGCTCCCCGCGCTCCAGGTCGGTTACATCCCGCAGCACCACCACCGCCCCCTCGCCCGGCATGGGGGCGGCGCTGACGTCAAACACGCGCCCCGGCAGAAAGGAAGTGGCGCGGCCCCGACCAGGCTCCCGGCGGCGCAGCGCCGTCTCCACGCAGGCCAGCACGACGGGGTCGCGAATGCACTCCACCAGCGGCCGCCCCGCTCGCACCACGCCCGGCGAAATCCGCTGCATCACCGAATTCGACCAGCTGATCTGGCTCGGCAAGCTGATGCCGACCACCGCCTCCTGCATGCTGTCCAGCAGCGCGGCCAGCTCGCGCCGGCTGCTTTCAAGCGCCTTGAAGCTGGCTTCGAGCTTGATGGCGGTAGCATCCAGCGCATGGGCAACCTCTGAGATCTCGTCCAGCTTGCCTTCTTCCACCCGGGCCGACAGCTCCCCGGCGGCAATGCGGCTGGCAAACTTGACGATCCGCTGCAGCCGCTGGGCCACGCGGTTGGCCAAAAACGAGGCCAGCAGCGCAGCCAGCGCCAGCGCCAGCAGGGAGGCGATTAGCAGGTCGCGGCGCAGCAGGTGCAGCGTCTGGTCGACTGCGGTCAGCGGAGAGCCCAGCCGCAGGATCAGCCCCTCGCCCCCGGCCGGCACCGCGACATACAACATGCCGTCGCGCACATCGCTGGCGCTGCGCAGATCGTCGGCAGCCGCCGCACCGCCCTCGAGCGCGGCGATCTCGGGAGCCCAGGCCAGCTGGTAGGTCCGCTGCCCGCCGGAGTCGGCCTGCATGGTGCCGCGCGCGTCCACGACCGAAACGCGCGCCCCCGCCGCCAGGGCCTGCGTCCGCGCAAAGCTCTGCAACTGGTCGGCCTCATCCGGGCCGAGGGCGCTCGCACGGCCCGGGCGCCGGGCGCGGGAGGGCGGCAGGGCACGCCCGAGCGCCTGGGCCAGCAGCCGCGCCTTGCCGGTAAGCGACTGCTCGGCCTCCGCATAGAGCGAATGCTTGACGATCCGCCGGAGCGAGAAATCGAGCGTCGCCGTGCCGATGCACAGCACCAGGAGAAAGGAGAAGAGCAGCTTTGAGAAGACGCGACCGGTCATGGTTGCAGCCCTGCCGGGTCCGCCCGGCGCAGCGAAAAGGCCGCGCGGTACCCCTTCGCTGTGCGCCGGGCTCGATCCAGCCCCACTCAGGCGGGCTTAGGCATCTCGAACCGGTAGCCGGCGCCGCGCACAGTCCTAAGATAGCGCGGATTCTCCGCGTCGACCTCAATCTTCTCCCGGATGCGCCGCACATACACGTCTACCGAGCGCGGGGTGACAAAGCGCGCGTCGCCCCACACCGCGTCTAGTAAATGATCGCGGCTGAAGACGCGGCCCGGGTGGCGGGCCAGGTAGTCGAGAAGCCGGAACTCGGTCGCGGTGGTGGTCGTCAGCTCGCCCCGCACCTTCAACTGCATGGCGCTGGCATCGATGATCACATCTTCAAAGGTGATCGTGGAAGGCCCGGTCGGCCGCTCGAACCGGCGCAGCACCGCTTTGACCCGCGCCACCAGCTCGCGCGTTGAAAAAGGCTTGGTGATGTAGTCGTCGGCGCCCAGCTCGAGGCCGAGCACGCGATCGTTCTCGCCCGCGCGCGCCGTCATGAAGATGATCGGTGTGGTCGAGAGCACGGCATGGTTGCGCAGGCGCCGGCAAACATCCAGCCCGTCGCCACCCGGCACCATGATGTCCAGCAGGAACAGCGCCGGCGTGTGCGTCTCGGCATCCGCGATCAGGTCGGTCGGCGTCAGGTAGGGGCGAACGGTGTACCCGGCTGCCTCCAGATGATGCTGCACCAGGCGTGCGATGTCGGTGTCATCTTCGAGGACAAAAACGATCTGGCTCAACTGCGTGTCTTCCTTGAGAGCGGCACTGCCGCGTGCAGCAGCGAACGTAGACATGGTGCTTTCACGTTACCCCCTTCCATCGGTCGGCCATGCGAATCTACGATGAATTGTAACCACCCGGATCGCCTCGTGGCGGACCGCAGCGGGCGCCTCTCGCGCACCGAAGCCCTGCGCCGCGACAAACACTGCTGTGGACTGTGGCGAATCCGGACAGTTGCGCAGGGCGCGCCGCACGCTCCTTTTCCGAGACATGCCAGCGCGCCGGGCGTCGCTCTCCTCTACAATCAGCGATGGAGGCTGGACCCTGCCCGCATTCGCTTCAATGTTCGCGCCGCTGCTTGGCTTGTACGTGCAGCGCGGCCTCTCCCATTACCTGCACACCCACTACGCCGATCCGACCTTTGAACACCTTTATCGCTGGAATGCGTTTGATGCCGCCCTGCTGATCCCCTACTTCGTCGTCATGGTGATCCTCGCTTTTTACGGCGTGCACCGCTACCAGCTGGTCTGGCTCTACTATCGCCACCGTGCGAACGCAACGGTCGAGCCGCCGTCGCGCTTTGTCGAGCTGCCGCGGGTCACCGTGCAGCTGCCGATCTTCAACGAGCAGTATGTGATCGACCGGCTGATCGAGGCGGTCTGCAACCTGGACTATCCGCGGGACCGGCTCGAAATCCAGCTGCTCGACGACTCGACCGACGAGACCGTCGCCGTCGCCTCGGCCGTGGTCGAGCGCTACCGCGCAGCCGGGCACCCGATCGAATATATCCACCGCACCAACCGCTACGGCTTTAAGGCCGGCGCGCTGGACTTCGGCCTGACCACCGCGCGGGGCGAGTTTGTCGCCATCTTCGACGCGGACTTTGTCCCGCCGCCGGACTGGCTCATGCAGGTGGTGCACCACTTTGCCGAGCCCGGCGTGGGCATGGTCCAGACGCGCTGGACGCACCTCAATCGCGACTACAGCTTCCTGACCCAGGTCGAGGCGATCCTGCTCGACGGGCATTTCGTGCTCGAGCATGGCGGCCGCTCGCGCGCGGGAGTATTTTTTAACTTCAACGGGACGGCGGGCATGTGGCGGCGCGCGGCCATCGAGCAGGCCGGCGGCTGGCAGCACGATACGCTGACTGAAGATACTGACCTGAGCTATCGCGCGCAGCTCAAAGGCTGGCACTTCCGCTACCTGCAACACATCGAATGCCCGGCCGAGTTGCCCATCGAGATGACCGCCTTCAAGACGCAGCAGGCGCGCTGGGCCAAAGGGCTGATCCAGACATCGAAGAAAATTCTGCCCCGCGTCTTCGCCAGCGACGCCCCGCTGCATACCAAAGTGGAAGCGATCTATCACCTGACCGCCAACCTCAGTTACCCGCTGATGGTGGTGCTCTCGGTGCTGCTCATGCCGGCCATGGTGATCCGCTTCTACCAGGGCTGGTTCCAGATGCTGCTCATCGACTTTCCCCTGATGATGATGTCGACCTTTTCTATCTCGTCCTTCTATCTGGTCTCGCAGAAGGAGTTATACCCGCGCACCTGGTGGCGGTCCATTGTCTATGTACCCTTCCTGATGGCCCTTGGCATCGGCCTTACTGTCACCAACACCCGCGCGGTGCTCGAGGCTCTCTTCGGCATCCAGAGCTCCTTCAAGCGCACGCCGAAGTACCGCGTCGAAAAGCGCGGACAGAAAACCTCCGCCGCCACCAAGTACCGCAAGCGCCTGGGCATCGTGCCGTGGATCGAGCTGGCCATCGGCTGCTACTTCGCGACAACCGTCTGGTACGCAATCGCCAACGAGAACTACTTCACGATTCCCTTCCTGCTGCTCTTCGTGATCGGCTACTGGTACACGGGTTTGCTCTCTCTGCTGCAAGGCAGATTCGAGCGCTGGCGCGGCGGGGCGAACTTGGAGGAGAGCTCGCCGAAGCCGTTCCCGGTGGGCATTTAGGCATGTCCAAAAAAAACTCGCCACGCCCAAAGAAGCAAAGCCGGAAGGGAGCCGAGGCATCATCTCGGCTGCGCCTCTTGGGTGGTGTAGTGGGTGGGGTGATCGGCTTAGTCGCAGGAATTCTGCCCCTGCTACCCCGCATTTCAGTTACACCACCAAGCGGCCCAGTGGACCCACTTAACACGATGTCGGTGTCTTTCACAATAGCCAACAATAGTGCTTTTCCGTTGGAGCATGTGTCAGCCTTTATAGCAGTAGGGGATTTAGTTGGGTCTGCACATGAGCCAATACAAGAACTTCCTCCTGTTAGTCAGTGGGCCAAATTCTTCAGGCCAGAATGGAAGACCACTACTTAAGAGAAGACGAAACATTTATGATCACCCCTAACGACATATTCACCTCAGATGATAAGGCCATGGAGGGCGACCTGGCTGTACTGGTCACTTACCAGCCGTGGATCATTCCCTGGCAATGTAACAAGGTATTCCGCTTCTTCGCGAACAAGCAATCTAATGGGAGCACATACTGGTATTCCGTTCCGTCAAGATAGGCCTATTCGGGCCAGGAACAACTCCGGCATGAAAAGACTTGAGTAGCTTGGTAGGAATCAGCGTCCTTGCTCTACAGTAGACTTGCGCAATGATCAGCTTTCCTCGATTCCTGCTTCTGCTCGCCGCGATAGCACCCTCTACTTGTTCAGCATTACACGCCCTCGACCGACAGCCAACCGCGATCTACCACGCGCGCCGCGTGGCCCTTGCCGACAAACTTGAAGGCGGCGTGGCTGTGCTCTTCGCGAACGAAGAACCATCCCTCGAATACCAGGACTACCGCCAGGAGGAAGACTTCTACTACCTGACCGGCTGGAACGAACCCGGCGCCGTGCTGGTCGTCGAAGCGCCGGTCGCGGCCTCGGAGGGCCGGCCTGCCCGTCCCTACCGTGAAGTGCTCTTCCTGCCCACGCGTAATCCGCGCGCGGAGCTCTATACCGGCGTCAAGCTCGACGCAGCCACGCCCGGGGCAACCGAGAAGGCGGGCATCGATGCCGTTGCGCCGACCACCTCGCTGGTCGGCGAACTGAACACCCGGATTGACGCCGCCAATCGTCGGTGCCCTCGCTGGGGCGAGCCAGACTCCGCCCCGACCAAAGCCGTAATGACGCTTGTCAGCGCCTCGTTTGGAGGCGCGACTCCTCCGCCGCTACACGACGTAAGCGCGCCGATCGCGGAGCTGCGCAGGATCAAGGACGCGGGCGAGATCGCGCTGCTGCACAAGGCCTCCGACGCCTCGGTCGCGGCGCAGTATGCGATGATGCGCTCCATCCATCCCGGCCAGAAAGAGCGCACCGTCGAAGGCGTCATCTACGCGGCGCTGCTGGCCAACGGCTGCGAGCGGCCATCCTACCCGTCGATCGTCGGCTCGGGCGCGAACTCGACCGAATTGCACTACTCCGCCGACGAGAACACGATGGAGTCGGGCGATGTGGTCGTGGTCGACGCCGCGGGCGAGTACTCCATGTACGCCTCCGACATCACCCGCACCATGCCGGTCAACGGCCACTTCACGCCGCGCCAGCGCGAAGTCTATGACATTGTCCTGGGCGCACAGCAGGCAGCCATCGCCGCGTTTGTCCCGGGTAAGTCGCGCATCAACGACCCCAATCATCTCTACCCTGAATCGCTCGACACCATCGCCTGGAAGTACATGAACGAGCACGGCAAGGACCTGCATGGCGAGCCGCTCGGCAAATACTTCATCCACGGCATCGGGCACGGGGTAGGCATCGATGTCCACGATTCGCTCGACGCCGAGCCGCTCAAGACCGGCATGGTTTTCACCATCGAACCGGGCATTTATATCCCGGAAGAAAAACTCGGTATCCGGATAGAAGATGTTTTTTATGCTTCCCCGGACGGCAAGTTGGTGGACCTGACAGAGGCGTTGCCCAAGACCGCAGAGGCGGTCGAAGCCATCGTCGGGAGCCAGCCAACGCGCCCATAAAAAAAGGCCCCGCATCTCACACGCGAGACGCGGGGCAACCAGGTAAACCGACAGAACTTTGCCGACGGCTATCAAGCCTTCGGGCGCGGCCTAGAAGCGCAGACCGATCGTGACCGGGATCAGCTCTTCTGTGCCGGTGTGCAGAACATTATTGTTGGACAGGTCTGCGGTCGTCTCCCGAGGGGTGTCCGCAAACAGGTAGCGAGCCTCGAGAAACAACTTTGCCTTCGAATCCTGCCCAAAAGGCTTGAAGGAGACACCGGTGCCCAGGTTGAAACCCAGGGAATTGTCACTGTAGCTGCTGAAAGTCTCGTTTTGAACGATCACGCCATAGTAGGACTCTTCCTCGACCGGCGCGGTGAAATTGATCGTCTTGTGGTACCAGCCCACGCCGCCAATCACGTAGCCGGCATATTTGTGCTTGTCACTGTTGTAATAGTAGAAGACCGGCTCGGCTGTCAGGCTGTCGGTGTGGGTGTTGCCTCCGATCGCGCTGATGCCGGCATTCTCGTAGTCGGTCGGATCGCCGTTATAGACAGCCGACAGGGTGCGTCCGGGGATCTTGTTGGTGTTGTACTGGTACTCGCCGAGCAAAGTAAACCGCTTCGAGAAAGCCCAGCCCGCGCCCACCAGCAGGTTCCCACCCCAGCCCGAGGTACCATACCGGTTGCCATCGTTGAGGATGGTGGTAAAACCGCCGTTTACATCGTTGCCGACCGGCGCGGTAAAGCCGCCGCCTACCTCAAAAGCAACATGGCTCCAACGGCTCTCGTGGTAGCCGCTGTAGCCGCCGTTGCCGCCCCCGTACTGGGGCGAGGGGAGCGCAGCCGCAGCCTCTGGATTGGGCGCCGAGGCAAGCGAGGCGCCATCGATGTCTTCGCCAGCCAGCAGCGCGTGGTTGCTCGAGGTCGAGTACGTTGGCTGCTGTGCGCTCAGCGGCAGCGCAGCCAGCGCGTAGAGAGAAGAGGCCGCAAACAAGCCACTCCTAAGGAGACTGCTCATCATCGAGCCTGCATTCTTCGGGGGGAAAGCCATGTGTGTTTGTAACTCCTCTTGTCTGGGGCTTCGAGCAGGGCGCACCCAGCGCAAACGCCCGCCCTACGCAGTCAAACCCCGTTGCTACAAATTGGACGCGGTAGAACGGAGAATTGTTTACGAGCCAGGCAAAGGCCGGCTTGAGGGGCAGGCGGCCGCCCGCCATCGAAGCGGTGCCGCGTGCCCAGCCGTAGAACGCGCTCCCGCTTCGTGACGCATCTTGACCGAACGCGAGGAAAGCTCTGGCGGATCTCTCTCTCTATACGACTTGCTCCCCGGGATGCCCAAGGAGAACAGTTCTAGTGGATGTCGAACTGCTCCGGATGCAGGGCCGGGTCGCTCTTGATGATGATCGTCTTGGCAACCAGCTCCTCAAGCTCGTTGATCCACTTGCCGTTGCCCAGCTTGAGCTGCTTGACGACCTCCGGATGCACGCGCAGCATCACGTCCTTCCCATCCAGGTGTTTCTGCATCTTGCGCATCTCGGTGTAAATCTCGTTGCAGACCGTAATCGGGCTCTTGACCATGCCGGTTCCGGTGCAGGTCTCGCAGGTCACCGAGAGGGTCCGCTCGAGGGATTGCTTGACCCGTTTGCGGGTGATCGCGACCAGGCCGAAGTCGTTAAACTGCAGGACCTTGGAGGGCGCACGATCGTTCTTCAGCTCTTCTTCGAGCGCGGCCAGAACCTTGTTGCGGTTCTTGCGCTCGTCCATGTCGATAAAGTCGATCACGATGATGCCGCCCAGGTCGCGCAGCCGGATCTGGCGCACGATCTCGGGGATGGCATCGAGATTGGTCTTCACGATCGTGTCCTCAAGCCGCGAAGTCTTGCCGACGTATTTGCCCGTGTTGATGTCGATGGCGACCAGGGCCTCGGTCTGGTTGATCACAATCGAGCCGCCGGACTTGAGCCAGACCTTGGACTTCAACGCCTTGGAGATCTCCTCCTGGATGCCGAAGTGTTCAAACAGCGGCGTCTCTTTGGTATAGAGCTTGACGCGGCGCACGAGCGCAGGCTGGAAGCGGGAGAGAAACCGGATAATCCGCTCGTACTCCGCCTCCGAGTCGACCCAGATGGTTGCGAAGTTTGACGATACCTGGTCGCGCAGAATGCGCTCGATCAGATTGAGATCGTGATAGATCAGCGCCGGAGCCTTGGCGCTGTCGGACCGCTGCTTGATCTCGGTCCACAGAGAGATCAGGAAGCGCAGGTCGGCGCGCAGATCTTCTTCGCTCGCACCCTCGGCCGCGGTGCGAACGATAAAGCCGCCCGAGCTGTCTCCCTTCTCCGAGATGAGAATGCGCTTGAGCCGCAGACGCTCCTCATCGGAGGCAATCTTGCGCGAGACCCCGACATGCGAAACCGTCGGCATAAAGACCAGGAACCGGCCCGGCAGCGCGATGTGCGAGGTGATGCGGGCACCCTTCTTCGCGATCGGCTCCTTGGCGATCTGGACCAGGATCTCCTGGCCCTGCTTGAGCAGCTCTGAGATGACGGGCAGCGATTGTGTTTGCGCCGAACGACCGCGGCCGCCATTGCGTCCGCCCGGCCTGCCGTGGGTGCGCCCCGTGCTGCGACCCCGTCGGCGGCTGTCCTCCGGACGACCCGCACGCTCCGGCTCGCCGGGCTGTGCGCTCGGCACCGGCTCGTCGCTCTCCTCGTCGAAATCCTCATACCCTTCTTCTACTTCCTCGTAGCCGAACGCCGCCTCCTCTTGCTCCTCGGCCGAGAACGCCGCAGCCTCCGGCGGGGCGGCCCCGTGGACACGCTGCTCAAGATGCGTCTCGCGCACCGCATCGCTCAGCGCCGCGACGTCCAGGCGCTGGTCCAGCGTCTCTTCTTCCAGATCTTCCTGATCCCCCTCCTCGGCATGCGCATGCAGCGGCTCGAAGTCGTACTCTTCCTCATCGATGGTCTCTTCCTCGAGCAGGCCGTGGCCGGGCGCGAAGCCCTGCATCTGGTCGACCAACTCGGAGAACGCGCTCGGCGGCCGCGGCGAAAGAGCCGGCTCACCCTCGGCAGACTGCGCTTCCACACTGGCCTCAGGCGTCCACTCCGGGCGCTCCCAATCGGGGCCCTGGGACTCGAAGGACGGGG
>CAZZYH010000085.1:12968-14197 GCA_964658225.1 Vulcanimicrobiota bacterium
AGGACGGGGACGCAAACTCCGGCGGCAGCGACTCCTGCGCTGCGGCCAGGTCCACGGTGCCGTCTTCGTGGAGGATGCGCAAGGCCGGCGCGCCGGCAGGAGCGGCAGGCCATGGCGCACTGATCCTGGGGAACTCCGCGGGGACCTGCGTCGCAGCCAGCTCGCCCGCAACCTCTTCCACCTGGCTCCGCGGCGCTTCCAGAGCACTCGCGAGCGGCACCTCCGTTGCATCCCCGGGCCCCTCGACAGGAGCGACGCTCCCGGCAAAGACACCCGCCGGCTCGGCCAGGGCCTCGACCTCGTTCTGTGCCCGGGCCTGCTCCTCGAGCCCGGGACTGGGCAGGCGCAACTCGCTGGGACCGGTACGCTGCACCCGGTAGGAGGCGGAAGCGTTCTCCGGCTCGTACTCGGCAGGCTCCGGCTGCTCGGCCGGAGCGCTCGCTGCGGACGCAGGCTCGGGAAGATGGGCAAAAACAGGCTCGGCGACCAGGGGCGCATCCGCCTCGGATTGGGGAGAGAGCGCGGCCGCGACCATCTCGGGCTCGGCAAGCGGCCCCGGCTCGGCGACGCCCGGCTCGGGCGCGGTGTGCGTCTGGTCGACAGCGTCCGGCTCGGACGCGGTGTGCGTCTGGTCAACAGCGTCCGGCTCGGGCGCGGTGTGCATCTGGTCAACAGCGTCCGGCTGGGAGCCTCGTGCATCTCCTCCCGCCGCACCCTCTGCACACTGGGCCGGGGTCGCGGACTCCTCGCGAAGCTCGGCCGGCGGCTCGGGAGCAGCTGCTTCCCGGTGCGTCGAAGCCATAAGGCCGCCCTGCCGCGAGGCGTCGGCCTGGCCGACCTGCGAAGCGTCATGCGTCCGGTCTGCGGCAGCTGTCGAGGCAGGCGCGCGATACCGGGACAGGCTTTCGCCGGGCAGCAGAGCCCCGCCATCCCATTCCGCGGGCAGCTCGACCAGGGTCGAAGGCTTCGGCGCCACGTAATTGACCGGGCGCACGGCCTTCGGCACCGTCGCCGTAGTTGCGGCCACAGCAGGACCCGGGGCGCTTCCGTACTTCGAGAGCGATTCGCCCGGCAACACGATGGCGCCCGGGCTTGCTGCGGCGCCCGGACGGGCTAACGGCGCGGCCTCGCTCCGGCTCTCTGACCGAGACCATGCGGCGGGCCCGGCAGCCTGATCCTGCACGGAATGGTCCGGGCTCAAAGAATCGTCGCCGGAACGATCCGGGCTG
>CAZZYH010000086.1:0-14108 GCA_964658225.1 Vulcanimicrobiota bacterium
CAACAGGGCGGCTCGTCTCTCAGGGAGAATAGTTCCAACGGAGGCAAAGCCATCAGAACTTTCTTGCGAAATCTTAAGAGCCGGTTCCTGAGGTGTCAAGGCTAAAACCGGCTCCGCGCAAGCCGCAGAAAGGACTGCGGATAGCAGGCAAGCTGCGGGGTTCTGCGGCCGTAGGCGGCAGGGGAGGCTCCCCCCCCCGGGGCTGTGCCGGGGCTGCTGCCGCGCAGATCCGGCACCCGAACCCCGAGGCGCCCCGATCGCCGGGCTCTAGCGAAGCTTGAGGCTGATGAAGTCGTCGTCGTTCATCGATGAGTCGGGCAGGCCGCGCATGCGCCGCACCATCAATCGGCCCCCGCCCAAGAAGAGCGCCAGCAGGACGGCGGCAAGGGCGAGGATGCCGGTCATGTACGCGATACCGAGCAGCAGCTTGGCGGCTTTCGATACCTCGCTGACATACCCCTCCGGGTGGTTGATGGTGAGGATCTCGTCGTAGTGCACGGCGCGGATCAGTGCATGCGCCTGGTCGGCGGAGAGACGGCCGCTGGTAAAGGCGACCAGGGGTCCGATGGGCTCGGCGACCAGTGCCGGGTCGCCTACCGGAAACTGCGGCGCACCGCTGGTGAGCAGGGCGGCGATCGCCTTTTGGCGATTGGCGGCAATCTGCGGGGTCGGGTAGTTGAGCAGCGTCAGGGTGCCGACGCCGCTACCGATGCGATAGTGCGCGACCAGCACTTCGGCGTCCCGGCTAAAGTCGATGACCGACTCCGGCAGAGTGGCGCCGGTCAATGCGTAGCCCGCCGGTCCAATGGCATAGTGCACGCTCTGCGTCTCCAGGCCGGCCGCAGGCAAGTACCTCCGGACCGGCGGGGGCACCGCAGCCGAGCCGCGAGGCTTGGGCAGCCCCTGCGCCAGCGCGTTCAGCTCGGCCAGCGCATGCGGGTCCGCCTTGGTGAAAGCGGCCTCGACCAGGGTCGCGCCTGCCCAGAACAGGTACCGGTTGGCGAGCGAGCATCCTTCGATGCCCAGTGCCTCCCGGCGCATCTGGGGCTCGCGGTAGGCGGTAAACGCGGCATAGGCGCCGGTGGCGTCCACAAAGCGATAGGCGCGGACCGTCAGAGCCGGGCCGTCGCTCGAGTAGGTGGCCTGCGCTGCGTCGAGCAGGCCGTCCTCGCGCAGCAGCGCAGAGTGGGCGGGGTCCAGGAGGGCGGCCGAGGCCCCCGCCTGGGCGGAAGCCGGCGCGGCCTGGTGCAGCCCTGCAAACGCCTGGGGCAGCAGCGGGGCCTGCCCCGCAGGGGATGGGGGCGGCCCTGCTTGCGCATGCAGCAGCCCGCAACAAAGCAAGGCGAGCACCAGCAAGGTCTGTGCGTGGCCGGTCGAGGTGCGCAGGACAGGTGTGAGCAAGCCGGCATGGCAGCGGGAGGCGGCGCGTGGAGCAAACACATGCAGTGGCATCGGCGGAGGGCCCTTCGTCCTGAGGGTACATCAGGCCCTGGAGCTGCTGCTGGGGGAGGCTTTGCCGGCAGCGGTTCCTCGCCGCGGGTCTCGCGCCTTTGCCCGGCTGCCGGCAGGCTTCGCTCGCTCTCGATCCGACGGCGACGTGACGACCCGCGGGCGGCGCGGGCGCTACGGTCCCGGAGGCCGCGGGGCGTTATCGGCCAGGCGGACGCCGCTGAGGCTGCCGACGTACTTCGCTACCCCGCGGTAGAGCGCTTCGGCAATGCGCTGCCGATACTCTCCATCGCGCAGCTGGTGGGCGTCGTCGGGGTTGGTCAGGAACGAGATCTCGGCCAGGATCGAGGGCATGTTTGCGCCGATCAGGACGACAAAGGGCGCCTTTTTCACGCCGCGGTCTTTCAGTCCGGGATTCCCCGTTTCGAGACCGCTGTAGAGGCTCTGCTCCACGTCGCCGGCAAACTCGCGCGACTCGGCGATCTTGTCCTGGAGCGTGATCTTTTTGACCAGATCGGAGAGCTGGTGGATGGACTGGTCAGAGACCGCGTTTTCCCGCGCGGCAACCTCGAGCGCGTCGGCGGAGCTGGTGAAGTTGAGGTAGTAGGTCTCCACGCCCCGCGCCGAAGCATCCTGGCTCGAGTTGGCGTGCACGGAAAGGAACAGGTCGGCCTGAGCCTTGTTCGCGATGGCGGTCCGGGTTTCAAGCGGGATAAAGGTGTCGTCGTCGCGGGTGTAGATCACGTCTGCGCCCAGACGCTGCTTGAGCAGGCGTCCCAGCCGCAGGGCGACGTCCAGAACCACGTCCTTCTCCTCGATCCCGCCGGGGCCGAGTGTGCCCGAGTCGTGACCGCCGTGCCCGGCGTCGACGACGATCCGGCCGATCTTGAGGCCGAGCGCGCGCACCATCGAGCGCTCACCCGCGGCGGTGGGCGCGGCGGCGTGAATGGCCAGCGCAGACGGCTCGGCGGGGGTGAGACTGCGCGCCTGCGCGTCGGGCGAAGCGACCCGGCTGCGCCGGGAACCAGGGTTGACGGCCGTTACACTGCTCGATTGCTGAGCGGGGACCGTGTCGGCTACCGAGGCGGCGATGGGCGCGGTGGTCGGGCTGCGGGTTGCGCGGATGGTGTCTGGCCGGCGGTCCAGGGTGGCGACGTCGCCCAGCGTCTCGGGCGGGGGCGGGAGCCGCCGGATGACCACCGGCGCGCGGGTCGGAGTGTCCGTGGATGGGCTTGCGTCAGCGGAAATCGACGGGGTTGCCGGGCGGGTCGCCTGGGACGGCTTGCGGGTCGAGGGCGCGGCCGCCTGCTGAGGCGGGGAGCCGGGGGTGGCGCGCGGAGCCCCGCGCTGGCTGCCTGTGGGGAACCCGGTGCCCGAGGCTCGGTCGACCGGCGCCCTGCCATGGATATCGATGATGAGCCGGGAAGGGTTAGGCAGGAAGAAGGCGGAGAAGTCGCTGACATCGCTCACATCGAGCACCACGCGCACCACGTCGTTGGACGACTGGGCGGTGCGCACGCGCTGCAGGAACCCGCCATCGGTCACGGTGACCGCCTTGCCGACCAGTTCCGGCGAGAGACGCGCGCCGTGAAGATCGAAGAAGATGCGATCGGGATTGGGCACGCGCGAGGCCTCGTACTGCACCTCGGCATCGAGGTCGATGGCCACGCGGGTGTACACAGCGGTGGACCAGTGGCGCACGCCGGTCACCAGCGGCAGCCGCGTGCTTTGCCGGGGAGAGGGCTCGTTGCCCGCAGCTTCGCTGAGGGCGGCCGGGGAAGGCGCGGGCCGGGCCCCTGTCGCGGGGAAGGCAGGCTGGGAAGGAGCGCGGTCGCTGCCGGCCCCGGGGCCCGGCTCGGCAGGCAGGTCGCGTTCCACCAGGGTGCCGCTGGAGTCGCGCTGCGCGGCGCCGGTGGAGGAACCAGGCTGGGCTGCCGGGCTGCGCCGGGTCGGCGCCGCCGCATTGGAAGGCGGCTGCACGCTCGGCGGATGTGCGCCTGCATGCGCTTGGCCGTCGGCCGGGGGCGCCGCGCGCGAGGCAAGCGCCGCGTCGAGCACCGCGTTGTGGCGGGAGGATCTGCCCGCGGGCTGCCTGGTCCCCGCAGATGCCGCCGCGACGCGGGGGAGGCCGGAGGTGTGGTCTTCCGCATGCAACTTCTTCAATCCTTGACGCGCCTCCTCGGCCAGCGCGTTGCTGGGGTAGAGCCTGAGAAACTGCTCGAAGACGGTGCGAGCGGCCGCCCGATCGTTCAGGTCGCGGCTATAGATCTCACCCTCGGTCAGCAGGGCGCTGAAGCGATAGCGGCTGGCAGGATAGACGCGGCGCAGCAGTTCATACTGGCCGATCGCCTCCTGGGAGTACCTGGGCGTCTCGAAGATGCGGCCCTGCTCGGCGAGCAAACCGGCGGCGGCGGCCAGGCTCGCGTCGGCATGGAGGCTGCGGGGTGCATCGTGGTACACCGCGCGAAAGGCCTCGAGGACGCGGTCGTAGTCGCGCCGGGTACGCTGCTGCTGGGGGCGTCCCTCGAGGGCCTCGCGCAGACGCAGCGCCTTGTCGTAGGCGCTGGAAGGCGCAGAGTTCGAGGACGCGAGCGGTGAGCCGTGACGGGGCGGGGAGAGCGCGACGAGCGGCGCGCAGCCGAGCAGCAGGGCCAGCCGCGCGAGGATCCGGCGTGCGCTCGTCAGGCTTCCTCCATGGAATGCATGGGGCGGGTCAGGCGGCATAGCAGCATGGGGGAGTCCATCGCGCCAGGGCTGGGCTGATTATAGGGGATCAGGCCGGCGTCTATTGCGGAGTCGGCGCGCAAGGCGTTGTAGGCGGGCGCGCGGGTGGGCTCGAGCGGTGGGGAACGATCCCGGACCGGGGCGGTTCCGCGCCCGTCGCGCAGGCCGCGGGTCATGTCCTTACGCACCTGATCCTCAATTAGGGATTAGGTGCGCAGGAGCGGGGCAGGGGCGCATCAGCCGAGTAATTGCCTGACGATGGCCGGTACGGCGGCCAGCGTCGCATCGAGCTGCGCGACGTCCTTGCCGCCGGCTTCGGCAAGGTCCGGGCGGCCGCCGCCGGAGCCGCCTACCAGCTTTGCGACCGCGCCCACGACCTTGCCCGCCTGGACCCTGGCCGTGAGGTCTTTGGTGACGCCGGCGACCAGGGCGAGCTTGCCATCCTCCTGCGCGGAGCCGAGCACGACCACGCCCGAGCCGAGCTTCGTCCGCAGGTTATCGACCAACACCCGCATCTGGTCGCGGCCGAGGCCATCGACCCGCTGCGCGAGGACCTTGAAGCCATCGATGGTGACGGCCTCGGCCGCAGCGTCGGCGACCGAGGAGGCGGCGGACTTCATGCGCAGCTGATCGAGCTCGCGCCGGAGTTTTTTGAGCTCCTCCTCCTGCGTGTGGAAGCGCTGACGGAGAGCTTCGGCGGGGGTGAGGTCGGCGGCCCCGGCGATCTGGGCGGCGAGCTGCGCCGCCTCAAAGTCGCGGCGGAACTCGTTGAGGGCGCCCGTGCCGGTGACGGCTTCAACGCGGCGAACCCCTGAGGACACGCTCGACTCGGCCATAAGCTTGATGACGCCGATCTCGCCGGTGGCGCCGGTGTGGGTGCCGCCGCAGAGCTCGGTCGAGAAGTCGCCGATCCTGACCACGCGGACCTTGTCGCCGTACTTCTCGCCGAAGAGCGCCATGGCGTGGTACTGGTTGATGGCGGTGTCGATGGGCACGTCGACGATGGTGTCGACTTTCGTGTTGCCGAGGACCTCGCGGTTGATGATGTCTTCGATATCTTGCAACTCTTCGTCGGCGACCTGGGCGAAGTGGGAGAAGTCAAAGCGCAGGCGCTCCGGCGAGACGAGCGAGCCGGCCTGCTTGACGTGAGGGCCGAGCACTTCGCGGAGCGCCGCGTGGAGCAGGTGCGTGCCGGTGTGGTTGCGGCGCGTAGCGTTTCGGTAATGTGTATCGACGACTGTGTCGAGCTTTTGCCCGAGCGCGATGGGCTGGCGCAGGATGGCCTTGTGGACGCGCACGCCCTGCACCGGGAGCACGCAGCCGGTCACGTCGGCGACGACGGAGTGATGGTCGTCGGAGAGGAGCCAGCCGGTGTCGCCGATCTGGCCGCCGGAGTCGCCGTAGAAGCTGGTGTGGTCGAGTACGATTTCCACTGCGTCGCCGGCGGCCCCGTGCGAGACGCCTGCGCCGTCTTTGACGATGGCGAGGATCTCGCAGTTGGTCGAGGTAAGTTGGGCGTAACCTTCGAAGGCGGTTTTGGCCAGGTCGCGGTAGAGCGGGTTCGCGGATTGCTTTGCGCCGCCCTTCCAGGAGGCGCGGGCGCGGGCCTGCTCTTCGGCGCGGGCTTGCTCGAAGCCGGTCAGGTCGAAGTCCATCTCAGCATCACGAACCGCATCTTGTATGTAGTCGAGCGGGAGGCCGAAGGTCTCATACAAATGAAAGGCGTCGCGACCTGCAAAGGTGTTTAAGGGCAGGTTGCTGAAAAGAGCTCTGGCAGAGGCGCGATCGTCTTCAAATTCGGTATGGCCGAAGCCAATACCGGCGTTGTGAGCTGCATTGACCATGTCCTCGAGGGGGAGGCCGTATTGTTCATGTATTTGGAAGGCGGTGCTCCCGTCCAGAATGCCGCGGTGCTCCGCACCGGCAAGACCCCTAGCCTCGTTATAAACCTCGGAGAATTGCTGGGCAGCTCTGATTGCCTCGTTGAACTCGTTCCACCCTTGTCGCAGCAGGAATTCAGCTTTGCGTTTCTTGAGTTCAATCTGCTGGCTCAACTCGCTCGAGCCTGTGTCCATAACTCTTGCAAACTGCCGCTCTTCCGCTTCGGCGACCTTCCCGACGCGCTCGGCGGTTTCCTTTAACTCTGGATACGCGACACCCATCTCATCGCGGACGGCGTAGACCATCTCACGCATGAATGGCTGTTGCTGGCCTAACAAGCGTCCGTGGCGGATGCCGCGGCGGAGTATTTTGCGCAGGACATAGCCGCGCCCTTCGTTCGAGGGATTGACGCCGTCAGAAATGAGGAACGTTGCGGCGCGCGCGTGGTCGGCGATGATGCGCAGCGAGGCGTCCGATGGAGAAGTCCCATCGCCGTAAGTCGTCCCAGTAAGTTCGGCCGCCCTTTGTATCAGTGGCGTGAACAGATCTGTTTCGAAGTTCGAGAGCTTGCCCTGCAGCACCGACGCCAGGCGTTCGAGGCCGGCGCCGGTGTCGATCGAAGGCTTTGGAAGCGACGGCAACTCAAACACACTAATTACATTGCCTACCCTATCTTCAAGTGGAGTTGCATAGTCATTTTCGTGCGAAACGAGCGGTCCGCAATGTGAACAGATCTTCTGACTGAGAGGAAGTTCACCATGAAGAACGCAGTACCTTCGCATAAGCGTGCGGTCGAACTGCATGAAGACCAGGTTCCAGATCTCGACATAGCGCGCGTCGTCTTCGCCGAACGGCTTGTCGACCCCGGGTTCCTCGGCTGCCTCGAGGCCCATGTCGTAGAAGATCTCAGAGCATGGGCCGCAGGGGCCGGTCTCGCCCATCTGCCAGAAGTTATCCTTCGCGCCCATCTCGAAGATGCGCTCGGCGGGCACGCCCTGCGCGAGCCAGAGGTCGTAGGCCTCGGCGTCGCGTGGGACCGATCCGCCCGGGCCGCCGGCGCTGTTCTCGCCCTTGAAGATGGTGACGTAGAGCTTGTCCTTGGGGATATCAAACCAGTCGGGCGAGGTGACCAGCTCCCAGGCGTAGGCGATCGCGTCGCGCTTGAAGTAGTCGCCAAAGCTGAAGTTGCCGAGCATCTCGAAGAAGGTGTGGTGGCGACGGGTGAAGCCGACGTTCTCAAGATCGTTATGCTTGCCGCCGGCGCGGACACACTTCTGCGCGGTGGTCGCGCGATTGTAGACGCGCGTCTCGGCGCCAAGGAAGGCGTCCTTGAACTGGTTCATCCCGGCGTTGGTAAACAGCAGAGTCGGGTCATTCGCAGGCACGAGCGAGGAGGAGTGCACGCGGCGGTGTCCCTTCGTCTCGAAAAAGCGCAGGAAGGTCTCGCGGATATCGTTGCCAGAGCGATGATGCATCGTTCTGCTAGTGTACCGGCCATCGGCGAGGCGGCTGGCGCAAATTCACCCCATCTCCCTTGCTTCGCCGCGGATGACGGCGCGTTCGAGGGTGCGCATCGGGGGGCGAGCGGCGACGGAGCCAGGCGCCCGCAGGTGGTTTCCGGGGCGGGTCAGGGGGTCATCGCCGTGGGTCATTGTTCTTCCTGAGGGCCGGGGCGCCAGATCGCCCCCTCCAGCCGGGTACGCGGATCGGGCGGCCAAGCCAGTTCTGTCCATCGAGCGGCGTACTCGCGCATGCGCAGGGCAGAGATCAGCGCGTCGAACGCATCCTCCGAGGCGCTCGCAGCCGCGCGAACCGCGTCCGGCAACGCCGCAAACTCCTCCCGCGCCAAATACTCGGCACGGGCCGCGGCGCGCGACTTGATCACCGGGCCCGTCAGCAGGCGAGGATAGATTTCGACCAGCAGAGGAAGGCCCGGAGGATCGAACGGCCAGACGTGGAAGCCTGCCCGGCGGAGGCGGGCGAGCATGGGAATGCCGCGCAACGAGCCGGTCCCGACCGCGCCCGCACCGCCGATCTGGAACGATGAGCGCGGCAGGATGTTGCCGGACTTCGCGTTCAGCTCAGTCTGCCGGTAGCCGAACCACTGAGGAGCAACGTGGCCTGGGGGTCTTGGCACCTTGCCACGACCCCAGAAGTGCGCGTGCGGTTGGCTGAGCCAGTGCTCGCCTTCTGCCGAGAGGCGGTCCCAGAACGCAAACGCGTCCGCGCAGCCAAGCTCGTCGAGAAAGGGCGCCGGGAAGGAGAAGGAGAAGTCCAGTCCGGCGACGAGCCGCGGCGTTTCTGCTGCTGCCCGGAGCAGATAGGCTTCAACGGCGACCCGGCTTTCGCCGCTGCCGAGCTGTACGGGGCTCGGATGGCGCGTGCATTCTGCGATCCAGATGCCTCTTCGCTGAGCGCCTGGGTCGATGGCGCCCGACCAATCGATGGCGAGGAAGCGATCTGGGTGAATGCGCCCCGATTCTGCAGCGGGCCGGGTCAGCAACAGGTCCCCTCCCTCCTTCAGCAGGAAACTTGGCTCAGGGTCGCACCTTCTTTGGACGCCACGGCGCTTAGGACGCCATGGCGAGCACCGATCACTCTTCGCCGAGAGGCGGCTCTAGGTCGAGCGAGGCGACCCCTGCCAGCGTCTCCTCGCTGACCTCCCACTGCTTGAGGATCTTGTAGGCCACTCCGATCGAGAAACCTCCCCGAACCAGCAGCCGCACCACGCGCGCGACCTCCTTGTCGTTGGTCGGCTTGCGGATGCGCTTGCGTTCCAGGTGCTGGCGCGCGAGGGTTTCCTCCTGCACGTGCTCGTAGGCGGTCTCGAGGGTGGCCGCGATCAGCTCGCTGGCCAGCCCTTTCTGCTGCAGGTCCTGCTGCACGCGGCGCCTGCCGAACTTCGCCCCCTCCTGGCGCAGCCTGGTGTAGTAGGTGGCAAAGGCGGTGTCATCGAGGTACTTCTGCTCCTGGAGTCTGAGGACCACGGCCTCGATACGCGCCTCCCCGGTGTCGCCCTTTTCGACCCGCTGGCGCATGAGCTTCTTCAGCTCGGAGACGGTGCGCATGCGCCGGCCGAGAGCGCCGACGGCGTACTCATAGAGCTGGTTTTCGTCCAGCGGCTCCCGCACCTTCGGCGGCTTGAAAGGCATTCGACACACGCTCCCAATCGACTCTCTTACTGAGAGTAGCGCCCCGAGGCCTCTGGCTGCGTTCCAAGCCGTCGCGGTCGTCTTCCGGTAGCTGGAGGAGCGAAGGAGGCCGGTTATCTCGTTGGTTCTCCGCGCTCACCGAGCCCACAAAAATTGTTCCACGTGGAACAATTTTGTAGTAGAGGTCCGAAGCCTTCACCTTTCCCGAATTAGAACCGCCCGCCATCAGGCACCCCAGCCGCGTCTTTCCTTGAGGGTCCGCGTCTACCATGCAAAGGGGTTCTCAAACAATGCTCGGGATGGAACGCAAAAGCGGCCGGCTTTTTCTTGGTACGCTGCTCGCTGTGGCGGCCGCGCACGCGGGTGCGCAGGTGTCCTACACCTCCATGCCGCTCGACAAGGGGTTTGGCGAACTCGACCCCTCCCCGCCGACCCTGCCTCCCGCGCAGATCATTGCCAACTTTGAAGACAGGGAGTCTGCCTTTCGCCGCGCCATGGCCAACTACACCTACGAGCGCACCGTACGCGTGCAGACCATTGACGAGGACGGCAAGGTGGACGGGCAGTACTACCAGGTGGTCGACATCACCGCCGACCCCGCCGGCAAGCTCTACGAAAAAGTGGTGGAAGCCCCGGCCAACACCATCGAGCGCGTGATGATGTCTCCGGCCGACTTTGAGGACATCGAACATCGCCTGCCCTTTGTGCTGACCAAGGAGGACGCCGCACAGTACGACCTGACCTACGTAGGCAAGCAAAAGATCGATGAGGTCGATACCTACGCGTTCGACGTAAAGCCCAAGGCGCTCGAAAAGGGCCGGCGCTACTTCCAGGGCCGCATCTGGGTGGACCAGAAAGAACTCCAGATCGTCGTCACCAACGGCAAGAACGTGCCGGATGACCTGCGCAAAGGCCACGAGGACCTCTCACCGCCCTTCACGACCTATCGCGCGCAGGTCGACGGCAAGTACTGGTTCCCCGTTTACACCAAGGGAGACGGCATCCTCCACTTCCCTGCCGGCAAGGGCTACCTGAGCAACGATGTGCACATCCGCGAGATCGTCAAATACGCCAATTACAAGCGTTTCGGGTCCTCGGTGCGCATCACCACGGTGAACGGATCCGAGGTAGAAAAGGACGACACCCCGCAGGCGGCCCCGCAACCGCACTGACCGGAATTCCCCCCTTAGTAGTAGAGGTACTTCCGCCACTTCTGGTCGCTGTTGCCGATCATGCGCATGATGTGGCGGCTGGTGTGGAGAGAAAAAGGCCGGGGCTCGCGCAGCAGACGCAGCTCGGTCTGCTCATGCAGCAGCTGGTTGCCCTTGCGGCGGTTGCAGCTATGGCAGCACGCCACCAGGTTCTCCCAGGTGGACTGTCCGCCGCGCGAGCGAGGCACCACGTGGTCGAGCGTGAGCTCGCCGGCCGCAAGGACTACCGAGCAGTACTGGCAGGTGTTGCGATCGCGCAGAAGGATGTTTTTGCGCGAGAGAGCCCGCGTCTGGTGGGGGATGCGCCGATACTCGAGCAGCCGGATGACGGAAGGCAGCGGCATGCGGATCCACGCCGCATGCAGTGTGGCGCCCTGCTCTTCCTCTGTTTTGGCCACGCCCTTCAGCACCAGCACCAGGGCCCGGCGTGCGCCGCAGATGTTGATCGGCTCGTAGGACGCGTTGAGCACCAGTACCGGCGTCTGCATGGGCTGCACCAGAGGGCCTGAGCCCCGCAGGTTGGAGTCGGCATCCTGCCCGGCAGGCGCCATCGCGTGGCACTTGGCGAGCGACTTCTGTTTGCGTGCATGCACCGCACTCTTGCCGATCGACATCGCGTTCCCTGCTCCTCAACGTGACCCTGAAACCAACCTCTGGCGCCCGGCCGCCTCGGCCCGCGCTCAACTCCAGCTAGCGACATCCTCCTCCATGGGCAGCACGGCGACGGGCATCGGCACCGCTTCCAGCCGCTGCGCGCGGGCGGCGGTCGCCACCCAGACCGAGGTCGCGCCGCCGTCGAGCAGGGCCAGGCTCGCAGCCCGCGCGGTAGCCCCCGTGGTGTAAATGTCGTCCACCAGCAGGATGTCTCTGCCCGCCAACGGCTCAGGCGCCGCAGCCGCGTCCTCTTTGTAGGAGGGATCACGACGGCTGCCGGGAACAAAAAAGGCTCCGCGCACATTTTCGCGCCGCTGCCTCGGGGTGAGCGCCGCCTGGCTTTCTGTCGCGCGCTTGCGCCGCAGCACTTGGCTATCCAGGCGCCAGGCGAGGCCGGTCCTCCGGGCGGCGCGCACGGCCGCCGCTGCAATCAGCGCTGCCTGGTTGAATCCCCGCTGCCTGTGCTTGGCGCCGAACAAGGGTACCGGCACCACGGTCAGCGCCTCGGGGAGCGCCGGCAACGCGGCAACCTGGGCAGCTACGAGCTCGCCCAGCCGCCGCGCGATCGGCTCCATGCCTTCATACTTGAGCAGGTGCAGCAGAGTGCGCATCGTGTCGCGGTAGAGCCCGTGGGCGACCGCGCGTTCAAAGTGCGGCGGCGCAACCCGGCAGGGGCGGCACAACCAGTCCCCCGGAGCGCGATCGGCCGCGGCAAAGGCGTGCGCGCCGAGCGCCTCGCCGCAGCTCAGGCACAGCGGTCCGGATTGGCTTGGGAGATCGTTCCAGCAGGAGTCGCAGACAGGTACACGGGAGAGGCGCAACAAAGGGTCTGCGCACACAGCACACTGGGAAGGAAAGACAGCGCAGCAGAGCGAGTCGACCGGCCTGCGAAGAGTGCGCGAGATCGCGCGCCACCCGGAGACACCGGAATGTGGAACGTCGAGCGTCAGAGCCTGCGGCTGACTACTGAAGACGCACCTCACAAGAACAAACGGCCAGGAGCACGCCGTACACTGCTCGCTCGCAGTATACGATGCCGGCGTTGATCGCGCTACCCGCAAGCAGCGTACGGTGCGCGGCCCAGCCAAGCTGTCCTCCGCCGCGCCCCCGCACACCGATCAGGGACAGGCAACCAAACACCGCCGCTTGACTTTGTTCCTGCCGGGCATGGCGTAGAACCCCGGTCTGCCCTCGTAGCCGCCCTGGCAGCCGTCGCGTACCAAAATGGAGCCGGGATGGCCGGACTCAGGACACTTTTCCGCGCCATCAAAGAGAACGAAGCCTTTTCCGCCTCGCCGCTCGCCGCCCGCGAACGCAACGCGCTAGCCTTACATGCGGGAACTTGGACGAAGGCAACTGCGCTTGGCATGTGTCTGAGGACGGGCTTTCGCACGATCAGCGCATGTTCTCACCAAAACTTAACGTCCGCGCCCGCGCCATCCCCTCGCACTCGCTCCCATCCGAGCTGCGCCTGACCGCGCGCCTGGGCGCGCCGCTGGCCCTCGGCGAGCTGGGCTGGATGTCGACCTACATCGTCGATGCGATCATGGTGGGCCGTATGCCCCACTCGGCGCTCGCCATCTCTGCTTCCTCGCTCGGCAACAGCATCTTCTCCGCCTTCATCTTCTGCTCGATCGGCCTGCTCTACGGGTTGGACGCGCTGGTCTCGCAAGCCTTCGGACGAGGCGATCGCGAGGACGGGCTTTTCTCTCTGCTGCAGTCGCTGTTCGTGGTGGGGATCTGCGCGCCCGTGGTGATGGCGGCCACGCTGCTGGCGCCGCTCGTGCTCACGCGCCTCCATGTCGACCCGGTGATGGTCGGCGAGACCACGCGCTATCTCCACGCGCTGGTTTGGTCGGCGCTGCCGCTGCTCTTGTACATGGGCGTGCGGCACTATCTGCAGGCCATCGATCGGCCCGGATGGGTGATGATCTCGCTGTTGACCGCCAACCTGGTGAACCTGGGCGGAGACTGGGCGCTGATCTACGGGCATCTAGGCTTCCCTGCGATGGGCATCGCCGGCTCCGGCTGGGCTACCGTGCTGACGCGCGTCTACATGCTGGCGCTGCTGCTGCTCTCGCTCCGGCTGAGCCTGCGTGCCGCACCTGTCAGGATGCGCGCGCAGGCCTTGCGGCCTGACTGGGAGCGTCTGCGTGCATTGCTGCGCATCGGCTGGCCGGTCGGGCTGCAGAGCCTGGGCGAGCTGAGCCTGGCGACTTTCTCCTCTGTCCTGCTGAGCAGGCTCGGAGCCACGCAACTCGCCGCGCACCAGGTCGTGCTCGACCTCAATGCCTTCGTCGCCATGGTGCCGATCGGCGTCGCTGCCGCCGCGGCGGTCCGGACCGGCCAGGGGGTCGGCCTACGCGGGGCGGCCCAGGTGCGTCGAGCCGGCTACGCCGGCGTGCTGATGATCGTGGGCTGCATGGTCTGCGCCGCTTCGTCTTTCTTTCTCGCGCCGCGCGCCTGGGCTCACATTTACACCACCGACGCCGCGGTCATTGCGGCTGCCATCCCCATCTTTGCCATCTGCGCCTGCAACCAGGTCTTCGACGGCGCGCAGGTAGTGCTCGCGGGCGCTCTGCGGGGACTGGGCGAGACGCGCATCCCGTTTTTCGCTTCCTTCGGCTGCAACTGGCTCATCGGCATCCCGGTCGAAATTCTGCTGGTCACCAAGATGCACATGGGACTGGTGGGCGTTTGGCTGAGCGGGTCGGTCGCGCTGGCACCCCTGTTCGCGATCATCGTGACCACCTGGGTCCGGCGTACCCACCAGGTCCAGACCACGCTCCAGCAGCAGCCCTACTCGAGCTTGAACAACGCCCTGCCCCAGCCCGCAGGCGACTAGAGCCGACCGGGGCTCGGGCGCGAGGCCTCGGGCACGCCTCGCAGCTGCGCCAGGCCGGAGCCGCCCTTGTGGCGCAGACCGCCCTCCCCTCGGAGGGTGCGGACGAGGCGTGGAACGCGCCGCAGGTGCTTGGCCATCTGGGCGACTCCTCGCGCTACTGGGGTGCGCGTATGCTTCGCACCGTCTACGAGG